>NZ_JARVSL010000016.1:0-113075 GCF_030209215.1 Pseudomonas sp. efr-133-TYG-23
GAGGTTTCAGGGGCAGTATCTGGATCGGGAGACGGGGCTGCACTACAACACGTTCAGGTTTTATGATCCGGATGTGGGGCGGTTTACTACGCCGGATCCGATTGGGTTGTTGGGGGGCGTAAATTTTTATCAGTACAGCCCCAATCCAATATCCTGGATTGATCCATGGGGATTGACCCCCGAACTTTACTACCTGATAGCGAAGAAAGATGGCCTTTATGACGAGATGGCCTGGGGGCATAAAAAGCCCGTTGGTAAAGTTTTTTTGAAAAAGGGTGAAATTTGGAAAGTCGGTGAAACGGTCAATCCTAATAGGCGATACACACAGAAATGGCTGAAAGCTAATAATCTTGCTTACAAACGTGTTATGGCCGCCCCAACGAAGGGCAACATGCAGATATGGGAAAGATTAAAAATCGGAAAATATTTCAAACGCCGTGGAAAACTGCCACCAGGTAACAAATGCAGGCACTGACTGAGGATTACTTTATGCGAGTCGATACAACGTCTGACTCTCCCAGCTGGACAAAGGTCTTTGAAATCACTGACGAGCTAAATGGCTTGAGTGAGATTTTCGAAAAAAAGTATCCTGCCCTCGACTGGGAGCTAGCAGTCTGCATGCGGTGCCTGCCGAAGGGGCTGGACCGGAAAACATTTTGCCGGTACTACGCAAAAGACAAAATGTTCGGTCTAGATATTTCCATGGACGAGGAAGATTTTGTCCCGCATAAAAAAGATAAATCCGCTCAGCGCAAATTAATCGGTGCGGCATTTATTAAGTTTTTTGTCGAGAGCATTAAAAAGTACGAGAAAAAGCTGCCTAATCTTCAGCCAGTTTCAGCAGAACTGATCGCGGATGTACAGCAGTGGTGTGTCGAGAACGGGTGGACAGCCTAAACTCTAATGATTGTGCAATTTCACAAAAAATGGGCACCCAACCCCGTCGGCGTGCCCACTTTTCCTACCACCCCGCCTCCCTTCGGACGGTACTGCGCTTACGGGTTGACGCTGTCTTTAAGCGACTTGCCCGGCTTAAACGCAACGGTATTGCTGGCCTTGATCTTCACAGGCTCGCCGGTTTGCGGGTTTTTGCCGGTGCGGGCGCCGCGGTGGCGTTGCAGGAAGGTGCCGAAGCCTACCAGGGTGACGCTGTCCTTGCGGTGCAGGGCGCCGGTGATTTCTTCGAGAATGGCGTTGAGGACGCGGTTGGCCTGCTCTTTGGTGAGATCCGCTTTTTCAGCGATGGCGGCTGCGAGTTCGGGTTTACGCATAAGTGAAGCCTCTTTGACGGTTTTTTGTTGTTATGTCCGTGCCGCTCTCTGACGGAGCGGCGCCCAAAGCGCCGCAGGCTCTACTCTGCGGCAGACGGGAGTGAGGATGGCATGCCCTCGCACGCTCCGCCAGTCTCGCGGCGACCTTTCTAGAGGGAAAAATGTGCTTATTCCGACAGAACGACCGGTATTTACGCCAGCAACGGCGGAAGTTCTTTGTTGAGCGCGAGTTTTTCCATCACGGCGGTGCCCGTCAGCGCATAGCCCAGCAGGCGGCCACTGGCGTCGCGGCACAGCGCCTTGATATCGCCACCCTGCCCCTCGACATTCCACACCCCTTCGGTGCCGCGTGGCGGTGGGGAGACCACCAACGGGCACACCGGTGTTTTTACGGTGACCGGCATCGGGCCATAGCTGACGGCGGTGGCGTTGCCGGCCAGCGTCTGGGCCAGGGCGCGCGCGCAGGTCATCAGAGGCATGACGTACAACAGATTGAGGCCGTCGACCTCGGCGCAGTCGCCCAGGGCGTAGATGTTGGCGTGGGAGGTCTTGAGGTGGCGGTCCACCATGATTCCACGGTTGACCTGCAGGCCCGCCGCGGCTGCCAGGTCGATGCGCGGGCGCAGACCGATGGCCGAGACCACCAGGTCGCAACGGATCACTTCACCGTCCGACAGATGCGCTTCCAGGCCATCGGCCGTGCGTTGCAGGCGGTTGAGCACCGGACCCAGATGGAAGCGTGCGCCAAGGCTTTCCAGGCCGGCTTGCACCGCCGCAGCCGCAGCCGGGTGCAGCAGGGTGGGCATGACTTGCTCGCACGGCGCGACCAGATCGATCTCATAACCACCCAGAATCAGGTCATTGGCAAACTCGCAGCCGATCAGGCCGGCGCCGAGCAGCAGTACGCGACGCTTGCCGGCGGCGGCGGCGCGAAAACGTGCGTAGTCTTCCAGGTCGTTGATCGGGAAGATCAGCTCGGCAGCGTCGCCCTCGACCGGTACGCGCACGGTTTCGGCGCCCCAGGCCAGGATAAGGTCACGGTAAGCCACCGCTTCCTCGCCGATCCACAGGCGCTTGTGGCCAGGGTCGATGCCGCTGACGCGGGTGTGGGTGCGCACCTCGGCCTTGAGTTGCTCGGCCATCGCGCCCGGTTCAGCCATGCTCAGGCCATCGGCTTCCTTGTTCTTGCCAAAGCCGGTGGAGAGCATGGGCTTGGAGTAGGAGCGCCCGTCATCTGCGGTGATCAGCAGCAATGGGGTTTCGCTGTCGAGCTTGCGAAACTCCCGGGCCACGTTGTAGCCGGCCAATCCTGTGCCGATGATCACGACAGGTGCGTTCATTCCTTTCTCCTTGTAGTACGTTTCTTAAATTTCAGATCAGCCGATTTGGATCATTTCGAAATCCGATTTACCCACGCCGCAATCCGGGCACAGCCAATCTTCTGGGACGTCTTGCCAAGCGGTGCCCGGCGCGATGCCATCATCCGGCCAGCCGTCTGCTTCGTTGTAGATAAGGCCGCAGACGATACATTGCCACTTCTTCATTACTTACTTCCTCAGGGTCCAGGCAAATTGGCCGGCGGTCGATGGATCCAGCTTTGCCACTCGGCTCAGGGCGTTTTGTACTGACCGGGGCGTGCAGATGCAAGCGTCATCGACTCAACGGGCCGGTTGAGCCCGGCAAAAGACCGGGACGCCATGGTAAGCTCGCCGCCTCTTTTACTGCCCATACCGACTCGCCGTGCCGCACTCACTCGCCCGCCCCGCTGCTTGCCAATGGCTGCCCCAGAGCCTTCTGAACCCGGCGCCCGCGCCGTTGACCCTCGACTGGTTGTTCGACGAAGGCTCACTGACGCGGCGACTGACCGAGCTGTCCAACGAGGGCTTTAGCGTCACGCCGCTGTTCGAAGGCTGGCAGCCGCTACGCGAGGATGAGTGTGTTGCGCTGCAGCTGGCGCCGGCCAGTATCGGCTGGGTACGCGAGGTGTATTTGCGCGGGCACGGCCAACCCTGGGTGTTTGCCCGCAGCGTGGCGGCGCGCAGCGCCTTGCAGGGCGATGGGCTGCAGATGGACGAATTGGGCAGCCGTTCGCTGGGTGAGTTGCTGTTCTGCGACCGCGCGTTCACCCGCCAGGCCATTGAAGTGTGCCGCTACCCCCGGCACTGGCTGCCCACAACGGATCAGGCCGATGGGTTGTGGGCCCGCCGCTCACGTTTCGACCGCGGCGCATTGAGCGTGCTGGTGGCGGAAATCTTCCTGCCGAGCTTCTGGCATGCGCTGCATGATCCTTCGGAGAACCGCTGATGTATCAACGCCTGCTCCAATCCTTCAACCGCCTGAATCCCAGGGCTTGGGACTTCATTCAATTAACCCGCATGGACAAGCCCATCGGCATTTACCTGCTGCTGTGGCCGACGCTATGGGCGCTGTGGATTGCCGGCGAGGGCTCGCCGTCCTTGGCCAATATCGTGATTTTCGTGCTGGGCGTGACGCTGACGCGCGCTGCCGGCTGCGTGATCAATGACTGGGCCGACCGCAAGGTTGACGGGCACGTGAAACGCACCGCGCAACGCCCGTTGGCCAGCGGCAAAATCAATTCCAAAGAAGCGCTGGTGTTCTTTGCGGTCCTGATGCTGATCAGTTTCCTGCTGGTATTGCTGACCAATGCCACGACCATCTGGCTGTCCCTGGGCGGCCTGGCGCTCGCGGTCAGCTATCCCTTTATGAAGCGTTACACCTATTACCCGCAGGTGGTGCTGGGGGCCGCGTTTTCCTGGGGCATGCCGATGGCATTCACCGCCGAAACCGGCCATCTGCCCGCCACGGCTTGGCTGCTGTATATCGCCAACCTGCTGTGGACGGTGGCCTATGACACTTATTACGCCATGACTGACCGCGATGACGATCTGAAAATCGGCGTTAAATCCACCGCGATTCTGTTTGGCGATGCCGACCGCGTGATCATCCTGACCTTGCAAGGTCTTTCACTGGCGTGCCTGCTGCTGGCCGGCGCGCGCTTCGAATTGGGCGGCTGGTTCCACTTGGGGCTGCTGGCGGCTGCGGGGTGTTTTGCCTGGGAGTTCTGGTACACCCGCGATCGCGATCGCCTCAAATGCTTCAAGGCGTTTTTGCACAACCACTGGGCGGGGTTGGCGATTTTTGTCGGGATTGTGGCGGATTACGGGTTTCGCTGAGTTTTGCGGTGTTTGGCAGGGACTCATCGGGGGCAAGCCCCCTCCCACATTTGACTGTATTCACATATCAAGAGGTGGGAGGGGGGCTTGCCCCCGATGGCTTGAGCAGCGCCCAACGATCAGGGCTTGATCACATGCCACGCGCCACCCTTGCCATCGCCGGTCTTGTCACCGGCCTTTTTTTCATCCTTGTAGGTGTACACCGGCTTGCCTTTGTAGGCCCACTGGCTGGTCTGGTCGTCACGGGTGATGACCTTCCAATCGCCCGTCGCCGTGTCGGTGGACTCAGCCTTCAGCGGTGGCCAATTGGTCGCGCACGTGTCATTGCACACTGAATTGCCGTCGGCGTCCTTGTCGAAGGTATAGAGAGTCATGCCTTTGTGATCCACCAACATCCCACCTTGGGTCATCGCCGGCTCCGCCGCGAATGCTAGGCCGGGCAGGGTCAACGCCGCCGCTACCAACAGGGCTTTCCAGGAAACAGTGCTGTGAGTCATCGGAACCTTCCTTTTGTGGTTGTCAGGATTCGGACTCAAAGGGTAGTCCAGAGTGCCGTGAATTGCCCAAGCGACTAAATTACTGTCACACGACTGCAATAATTCCGTTATCTAATGCGGCGCAAGACAGTTAAATGACAAGAGGATTTTTGAGCATGGTTGGCAGGAGCATTCTGATTGTTGACGACGAAGCGCCCATTCGCGAAATGATCGCCGTTGCGTTGGAAATGGCCGGCTATGACTGCCTGGAGGCCGAGAACTCCCAGCAGGCCCATGCCATTATCGTCGACCGCAAGCCGGACCTGATCCTGCTCGACTGGATGCTACCCGGCACCTCCGGCATCGAGCTGGCCCGCCGCCTCAAGCGCGATGAGCTGACCGGGGATATCCCGATCATCATGCTCACCGCCAAGGGCGAAGAGGACAACAAGATCCAGGGCCTGGAAGTCGGTGCCGATGACTACATCACTAAACCCTTTTCCCCACGGGAGCTGGTCGCGCGGCTCAAGGCTGTGTTGCGCCGTGCCGGCCCTACCGACGGCGAAGCGCCTATTGAAGTCGGTGGCCTGCTGCTGGACCCGATCAGCCACCGCGTGACCATCGATGGCAAACCGGCCGAGATGGGCCCCACCGAATACCGTCTGCTGCAATTTTTCATGACTCACCAAGAGCGCGCCTACACCCGTGGCCAACTGTTGGACCAAGTGTGGGGCGGCAACGTATACGTGGAGGAGCGCACCGTGGACGTGCATATCCGCCGCCTGCGCAAAGCCTTGGGCGATGCTTACGAGAATCTGGTACAAACCGTGCGCGGTACCGGCTATCGGTTTTCAACCAAGGGTTGAACCGCAAGCGGTCAGCTACAAGCGGCAAGAGATGCCGCATCGCTCTAACTTGAAGCTTGCAGCTTGAAACTTGAAGCTGCCCCCCAAGGACGTATTTTCAAGTGAATTCGAATTGGCATGGCACCTTGATCCGCCACATGCTCCTGTTGGTCACCGGCTGCCTGTTGGTGGGCCTGATCAGTGGCTATTACGGCTGGAGCCTGGCCATCGGCATCGGCTTGTACTTGGGCTGGACCCTCAAACAACTCCTTCGCCTGCATGAATGGCTGCGCCAGCACAAACCCGACGAAGCGCCACCCGACGGCTATGGCCTGTGGGGCGAGGTGTTCGACAGCATCTACCACCTGCAACGCCGCGACCAGCGGGTGCGCGGGCGCCTGCAAGCGGTGATCGACCGCGTGCAGGAGTCCACCGCCGCGTTGAAAGACGCGGTAATCATGCTCGACAGCGATGGCAACCTGGAATGGTGGAACCGCGCCGCCGAAACCCTGTTGGGCCTCAAGACGCCCCAGGACAGCGGCCAGCCGGTGACCAACCTGGTGCGCCACCCGCGCTTCAAGGAATATTTCGAGCAGGACAATTACGACGAAGCGCTGGAAATTCCCTCGCCCACCAACGACCGTGTGCGCATCCAACTGTACCTGACACGCTATGGCAACAACGAACACCTGATGCTGGTACGCGATGTCACGCGCATCCATCAGCTGGAACAGATGCGCAAGGACTTCGTCGCCAACGTCTCCCACGAGTTGCGCACACCATTGACGGTGATCTGCGGATACCTGGAGACGCTGTTGGACAACGTCGACGAGATCAACCCGCGCTGGGGCCGCGCCCTGCAGCAGATGCAGCAACAGGGCTCACGCATGCAGACCCTGCTCAACGACCTGCTGCTGCTGGCCAAGTTGGAAGCCACCGATTACCCCTCGGACAACCAGCCCGTGGCGGTCCCGAGCCTGTTGAAAACCATCAAGAATGACGCTCTGGCCCTGTCGGGCGAGCGCGGGCAGCAGATCAGCCTGGAGGCCGACCCGGCGGTGCTGCTCAAGGGCAGCGAGGGCGAGTTGCGCAGCGCGTTTTCCAACCTGGTGTTTAACGCAGTGAAATACACCCAGGACCAGGGCACCATTCGCATCCGTTGGTGGGCCGATGAGCAAGGCGCGCACCTGAGCGTGCAGGACTCCGGCATCGGCATCGACGCCAAGCACCTGCCGCGCCTGACCGAACGTTTCTACCGTGTCGACTCCAGCCGCAACTCCAATACCGGCGGCACCGGGCTCGGCCTGGCGATCGTCAAACACGTTCTGCTGCGCCACCGCGCGCGCCTGGAGATCAGCAGCGTGCTGGGGCATGGCAGTACGTTCACCTGCCACTTTCCACCCGCTCAGATGACCCGCTCGCGGGCCATTGGCCTAGATGAATAACCCAAAAACGCCATAAGACTAATGTGGGAGGGGGCTTGCCCCGATGACCACAGGTATCTACACATCTTCGGCGTAAACATAACGCGAGAAAATAAGGTTGTTGTGGTGAGCAGGCTTGCCCTGCGCTGGGCTGCGAAGCAGCCCCATTCCAGGCGATGTGGTTTTATCTGGCAAAGCGAGGCGCCTGGGTTTGGGGCCGCTTCGCAGCCCAGCGCGGGGCAAGCCCGCTCTCCACAGAGTTATCTGTGAGCCTTTTAGATTTGTGTAGATACCTATGCCCAGATGACGGGAAGACAGTCAACTTATCCATAACTGATCCACCGCCATCGGGGGCAAGCCCCCTCCCACAGTGGATCTTCAGTGCCTTGGGAAGTAGATTCCACGCCCCGCCCGGCACCGGGCACTAGGCAAGCGCCCCGTCAGCCGCTACATTGGCCGACTTGCGCCTGCCTTTCAGGCCCGCCTGACACCCCTTACTGAACACACGGAACCTGCACAACTCCATCATGGACCCTTCCCCTGGTATCACCCTCGCGACACTCTTCGCCGATTTCGGCATGATCCTCTTTGCACTGATCCTGGTACTGCTCAACGGTTTCTTCGTTGCGGCCGAGTTCGCCATGGTCAAACTGCGGGCCACCCGGGTCGAGGCCATCGCCCACACCAACGGCTGGCGCGGGCAGATTCTGCGCACCGTACACAGCCAGCTCGACGCGTACCTGTCGGCCTGCCAGTTGGGTATCACCCTCGCCTCCCTGGGCCTGGGCTGGGTCGGCGAGCCGGCGTTTGCGCACATCCTGGAGCCGTTGTTGGGCGCGGTGGGCGTTGAGTCGCCGGAAGTGATCAAGGGCGTGTCGTTCTTTGCGGCATTTTTCGTGATTTCCTACCTGCACATCGTGGTCGGCGAGCTGGCGCCCAAGTCTTGGGCCATTCGCAAGCCCGAGTTGCTGTCGCTGTGGACGGCCGTGCCGCTGTACCTGTTCTACTGGGCCATGTACCCGGCCATCTACCTGCTCAACGCCAGCGCCAACGCGATCCTGCGTATCGCCGGCCAAGGCGAGCCTGGCCCGCACCACGAACACCATTACAGCCGCGAAGAACTCAAACTGATCCTGCATTCCAGCCGTGGCCAGGACCCGAGCGACCAAGGCATGCGAGTGCTGGCCTCGGCCGTGGAAATGGGCGAGCTGGAAGTGGTGGACTGGGCCAATTCCCGCGAAGACCTGGTGACTCTGGACTTCAACGCGCCGCTCAAGGAAATCCTCGCGCAGTTCCGCCGCCACAAATTCAGCCGTTACCCGGTGTATGACGCCGAGCGCAATGAGTTCGTCGGCCTGCTGCATATCAAGGATCTGCTGCTGGAGCTGGCGGCGCTGGACCATATCCCCGAATCCTTCAACCTGGCCGAGCTGACCCGCCCGCTGGAACGCGTATCGCGGCACATGCCGCTGTCGCAGTTGCTGGAGCAGTTCCGCAAAGGCGGCGCACACTTTGCGCTGGTGGAAGAAGCTGACGGCAAGGTCATTGGCTACCTGACCATGGAAGACGTGCTGGAAGTGCTGGTCGGCGATATCCAAGACGAACACCGCAAGGCCGAACGCGGCATCCTCGCGTATCAGCCGGGCAAGCTGCTGGTACGCGGCGATACCCCGCTGTTCAAGGTGGAACGCCTGCTGGGCGTGGACCTGGACCACATCGAAGCCGAGACCCTGGCCGGGCTGATCTACGACACGCTCAAGCGCGTGCCGGAGGAAGAGGAAGTGCTGGAGGTCGAAGGGCTGCGGATCATCATCAAGAAGATGAAAGGTCCGAAGATCGTACTGGCCAAGGTGCTGCTGCTGGATTGACCGTCAGTTGCCCAACGCAAAGTTGGGCAACGCGCCCACCGGCTGGTTGAACTCATACGGGATCGACACCAGCCCCGCCTCGGTGGCGCGTTGAACCACAAAATGCAGATGAGGCCCGCTGCTGTTGCCGGTATTGCCGGACAACCCCAGCGGGCTGCCAACCACCACACGCTGACCCACCTTCACACTGACCGAACCCTGCCGCAGATGCAGATAGACCCCCTGGGTACCGTCGTCGTGCCGCACGCGCACGAAATTGCCCGACGCATCGCCGCCCCGCCCCGCCTGCTGATTTTCGGTCTTCACCACCACACCGCCCCGCGCGGCAATGATCGGCGTGCCCTCGGGCATGGCGATGTCCATGGCGTAGCGGCTCTTGGGATCGGTATGGCTGAAGCTGCCGTTAGGTCCCTGGGTCAAACGGAACGGCCCGCCACGCCACGGCAACGGGTAGCGATAAGCATGCGGGGTGTCACGAGGTATGGGCGCCTGCGGTAGCGGCCTGTGTACGCGCTCAACGCTGCGCTGCTGAATCACGAACGCCTGGGCGCCGGGGGTATGCCAGTCGCTGTAAATCACCACGCCATTGGCATCGATGGACTTATACAGCGTCATGGCCAGGGTCGACGGCGCGGCCGTTACCAGCGCGCCGCACAACAGCAGGCGAATGAACATGGCGTGCACCTGTCGGGATGACTGAACGGCAGGCTAACAAGGGTTCATGACAATCTTGTAGCCCGCTTACGACAGGTATTGCGCTGGGTCCTAGGGGTTACGCACCCGGCACAAAGTGCTTCTGCGCCGTGCCCCGTGCGATCAGGCGTGAGATGTAATCCATCTTCTGCGCGTCCTGATCGATGAAGCGGAAAGTCAGTTGCAGCCAGTCGCTGTCCGGCCTCGGCTCAAAGGCGACGACGGCGTGCAGGTAGCCGTTAAGGCGCGCCACTTCGGCGTTGTCGCCTTGCTCCAGGTCCAGCACCGCGCTTTCCAGTACTTGCGGCAGGACTTCACCACGGCGCACCACCAACAGCGCTTCCTTGATGCTCAGCGCCTTGATGACGCATTGCTGGGTGCCGCTGGACAGCCGCAGTTGGCCCTGGCCACGGCCCGCTTGGGCAGATGCAGATGCAGCCGGGGCTTTTACCGGCTGCGTATTGAGCAGGCCGCGATTGGGCGCAGCAGCGGCCGCGGGGGCAGCCTTGATGGCTTCGGGCTTGCCGCCGGTCAGGGCGCTGAGGGAGTCGTTGCCGAAAGCCGAATTCATCTTGGTTGGCGCACTGGCGACCAACGCATCGAGGCGACCGACTTTGTGCAGGGCCTGCTTGACCTTGTTCAGCAACTGTTCGTTGGTGAACGGTTTGCTGACGTACCCGGACACACCGGCCTGGATCGCCTGGACCACGTTTTCCTTATCGCCACGGCTGGTCACCATCACGAACGGCATGGCTTTGAGATGGGTCTGTTCGCGGCACCAGGTCAGCAGCTCCAAGCCGGACATTTCCGGCATTTCCCAGTCGCACAGCACCAGGTCGAAGGTCTCGCGCATCAGAATGGCCTGGGCCTTTTTGCCGTTCACCGCATCTTCAATCTTGATCCCAGGGAAGTAGTTGCGCAGGCACTTCTTCACCAGGTCGCGAATAAACGAGGCGTCATCCACCACCAATACACTGACTTTACTCATCGACCCTTTATCCTATAAAAACCGCGGCACGCAGAACGCCTAACTGATGGCATTTTGCCAAAACTCTGTAGTCACGTCGGGACTTTCTTTCACCCGCCGCGCAAATAATTCAGTCGCCACAAACAAAAACGCCCGACCAAAGGCCGGGCGTTAATTTCTCGGGCAACCTTACTTATCGTCAGTTTCGCCCGGAACATTAGGTATTTGATCGGTTGAGCCTTCAACTTCGGCTTTCATGCGTTTGAGCCCCATGTGCCGCACGTCGGTACCGCGCACCAGGTAAATCACCAGCTCCGAGATGTTGCGCGCGTGGTCGCCGATGCGCTCCAGCGAACGCAGCACCCAGATAATGCTCAAGACCCGCGAGATAGAGCGCGGGTCTTCCATCATGTAGGTGGCCAGCTCACGCAGGGCAGTCTTGTACTCGCGGTCGATGACTTTGTCGTACTGGGCCACGGACAGCGCCAGCTCGGCGTCGAAACGGGCAAAGGCGTCGAGGGCATCGCGCACCATGTTGCGCACCTGGTCGCCGATGTGGCGAACTTCCACGTAACCGCGCGGCGCTTCGCCTTCTTCGCAGAGTTGGATGGCACGGCGCGCGATCTTGGTGGCTTCGTCGCCGATCCGCTCAAGATCGATCACGGATTTGGAAATGCTGATGATCAATCGCAGGTCGGATGCCGCCGGCTGTCGACGGGCCAGAATGCGCAGGCATTCTTCGTCGATGTTGCGCTCCATCTGGTTGATCTGGTCGTCGATTTCACGCACTTGCTGAGCCAGGCCCGAGTCGGCCTCGATCAGGGCGGTGACGGCGTCGTTGACTTGCTTCTCCACCAGCCCGCCCATCGCCAGGAGGTGGCTGCGCACTTCCTCAAGCTCGGCGTTGAACTGCGCAGAGATGTGATGGGTAAGGCCTTCTTTGCTAATCATGCGTTTGCTCCGCAAAAGCTGTAAGCCGCAAGCTACAAGCCGCAAGCTGATGTGTGTCGTTCCGTTGAACTGCTTTTACTTGCCGCTTGAAACTGGCGGCTTGCAGCTACCCCAACTAGCCATAGCGACCGGTGATGTAGTCTTCGGTCTGTTTCTTTGCCGGATTGGTGAACAGGGTATCGGTGTCGCCGAACTCCACCAGCTTGCCCATGTACATGAACGCGGTGTAATCGGAAACCCGCGCCGCCTGCTGCATGTTGTGGGTCACGATGACGATGGTGAACTTGGATTTAAGCTCGTAGATCAGTTCTTCCACTTTCAGCGTCGAGATCGGGTCCAGAGCCGAGCAGGGTTCGTCGAGCAACAACACTTCCGGCTCCACGGCGATGGTCCGCGCGATCACCAGACGTTGTTGCTGGCCGCCGGACAAACCGAGCGCCGAATCGTGCAGGCGGTCCTTGACCTCATCCCACAGCGCCGCGCCCTTGAGTGCCCACTCGACCGCTTCGTCGAGGATGCGCTTCTTGTTGATGCCCTGGATGCGCAGGCCGTAGACCACGTTTTCGTAGATGGTCTTGGGGAACGGGTTGGGCTTCTGGAATACCATGCCCACCCGGCGACGCAGCTCGGCCACGTCCTCGCCCTTGCGGTAGATGTTGCTGCCATAGAGGTTAATGGCACCTTCCACGCGGCAGCCGTCCACCAGGTCGTTCATGCGGTTGAAGGTGCGCAGCAGCGTGGACTTGCCGCAGCCCGACGGGCCGATGAAGGCGGTCACGCGCTGCTTGGGAATGTTCATGCTGACGTCGAACAGCGCCTGCTTTTCACCGTAGTACAGGCTCAGGCCCGGCACTTCGATGGCCACGGTTTCTTGAGCCAGGCTCAGGCTCTGCTTGTCGCGACCCAAGGCAGACATGTTGATGCCGTGGGAATGGGTTTCATGTTGCATGGTCTCACTCCGTTCGAAGCTGCAAGCTTTTAGCTGCAAGCTGCAAGATTTGAGCAAAAGCGGCTTGTAGCTTGCCGCTTGTGGCTAATAGATTCAGCTGTCCAACGCCTTGTACTTCTCGCGCAGGTGGTTACGAATCCACACCGCCGACAGGTTGAGCGTGGCGATCACCAGCACCAGCAGCAGCGCGGTGGCGTACACCAGCGGTCGCGCGGCTTCGACGTTGGGGCTCTGGAAGCCGACGTCATAAATATGGAAGCCCAGGTGCATGATCTTTTGATCCAGGTGCAAGTACGGGTAGTTGCCGTCCAGCGGCAGCGACGGCGCCAGTTTCACCACACCTACCAGCATCAGCGGCGCCACTTCACCGGCGGCACGGGCCACGGCGAGGATCATGCCGGTCATCATGGCCGGGCTGGCCATCGGCAGTACGATTTTCCACAGCGTTTCCGCCTTCGTCGCGCCCAGGGCCAGGGACCCTTCGCGCACTGTCCGCGGGATCCGCGCCAGGCCTTCCTCGGTGGCTACGATCACCACCGGCACCGCCAGCAGCGCCAGGGTCAGCGAGGCCCACAACAGGCCCGGGGTGCCGAAGGTCGGCGCCGGCAGGGCTTCGGCGAAGAACAGCCGGTCAACCGAACCCCCCAATACATACACGAAGAAGCCCAGGCCGAACACGCCGTAGACGATGGCCGGTACACCGGCCAGGTTGTTCACGGCGATCCGGATAATGCGGGTCAGGGTGTTCTGCTTGGCGTACTCGCGCAGGTACACCGCCGCCAGCACACCGAACGGGGTCACGATCATCGCCATGATCAGCGTCATCATCACGGTGCCGAAGATAGCCGGGAAGATCCCGCCTTCGGTGTTGGCTTCCCGTGGGTCATCGCTGAGGAATTCCCAGACCTTGCTGAAGTAGAAGCCGATCTTGGTCATGGTGCCCATGGCGTTCGGCTGGTAAGCGTGCACCACTTTGCCGATGCCGATTTCCACTTCCTTGCCGTTGGCGTCACGGGCCGTCAGCGCATCGCGGTTGAACTGGGCGTGCAGGTCGGCCAGGCGTGCTTCGATGTCTTGGTAGCGCGCATTCAGCTCGGCGCGGTCGGCATCCATGTCGGCCTGGGCGGCGGCGTCGAGCTTGCCTTCCAGTTCCAGTTTACGGCCGTGCAGGCGGATACGTTCCAGGCCGGCGTTGATTGCGCCGATGTCGGTTTTTTCCAGGCTCTTGAGCTGAGCGGCCAGCTTGTTGACGCGGTCGACCCGGGCCTGCAGCTCCGGCCACGCGGCCTCGCCTTCTGCGATGACCTTGCCGTCCTGCTTGACGTTGACCAGGGTGCCGTAGAAGTTGCCCCACTCACGACGCTCAATCGCCATCAGCTCTTTAGGCTTGGTCTGGTCCTTCAACCACTCGCCGACGATCCAGGTGAAGTCGTTGCCGTTCAGGTCGCGGTTACCGACCTTGATCAGCTCGCGGGTCATGAACTCCGGGCCTTCGTCGGGCACCGGCAGACCGGCGCTTTTAAGGCGCTCGCGCGGCACTTCTTCTTTCTGCACCACTTCGCCTATGACGATGTGGTTGGCCTGGCCAGGCACGCTGTAGTTGGCCTGGATCAGGTCGGCCGGCCAGAAGTGGCCCAGGCCCCGCACCGCGATCACGGCCAATAGGCCAATGGTCATGATGACCGCGATGGACACCGCGCCACCGCTGATCCAGACGCCAGGGGCGCCGCTCTTGAACCATCCATTCAGGGAGTTCTGTTTCACAGACTTCTACCTTTCTTAAAGCGACGAGTATTTCTTGCGCAGACGCTGACGAATCAGCTCCGCGAGGGTGTTCATGATGAAGGTGAACAGCAGCAGTACCAGCGCCGAGAGGAACAGCACACGGTAGTGACTGCCGCCCACTTCCGACTCGGGCATTTCCACCGCGACGTTGGCCGCCAGGGTGCGCAGGCCTTCGAACAGGTTCATCTCCATCACCGGGGTGTTGCCGGTGGCCATCAGCACGATCATGGTCTCGCCGACGGCGCGGCCCATGCCGATCATCAGCGCCGAGAAGATGCCCGGGCTGGCGGTGAGGATCACCACGCGAGTCATGGTCTGCCACGGCGTGGCGCCCAGGGCCAGGGAGCCCAGGGTCAGCCCGCGCGGCACGCTGAACACGGCGTCTTCGGCGATGGAGTAGATGTTCGGAATCACCGCAAAACCCATGGCCAAGCCCACCACCAGAGCGTTGCGCTGGTCGTAGGTGATGCCCAGGTCGTGGGAGATCCACATACGCATGTCGCCGCCGAAGAACCAGGTTTCCAGGTACGGGCTCATGTACAGCGACAGCCAGCCCACGAACAGGATCACCGGGATCAGGATCGCGCTTTCCCAACCGTCGGGTACACGCAGACGCAGGGATTCAGGCAGGCGGCTGAAGATAAAACCGGCCACCAGGATGCCAATCGGCAACAGCATCAGCAGGCTGAAAATCCCCGGTAGATGCCCTTCGACATACGGCGCCAGGAACAGACCGGCGAAGAAGCCCAGGATCACCGTCGGCATCGCTTCCATCAGCTCGATCACCGGCTTGACCTTGCGACGCAGGCTCGGCGCCATGAAGTAGGCGGTGTAGATCGCCGCCGCAACGGCCAGCGGCGCGGCCAGCAGCATGGCGTAGAACGCAGCCTTGAGCGTGCCGAAAGTCAGCGGCGCCAGGCTCATCTTGGGTTCGAAATCGGTGTTGGCGGCGGTCGATTGCCAGACGTACTTAGGCTCGTCGTAGTTCTCGTACCAGACCTTGCTCCACAACGCGCTCCAAGAGACTTCAGGGTGCGGGTTATCCAGCAGCAGCGGTTGCAGCTTGCCGCCGGCTTCCACGATCACGCGGTTGGCCCGTGGCGACATACCGAACAAGCCTTGGCCGTCGACTACCGGGTCCACCAGCAGGGTGCGGTGCGCGGTGCTGTGGAACACGCCGAACTTGCCGGAAGCATCCAGGGCGGTGAAGCCCTTACGACGTTCTTCGGCGGTGATTTCCACAATCGGCGCGCTGCCCATCTGGAAGGTACGGATCGGCTTGAAGCGCTGCTCGCCGTCCGGGTCGCGGGCCATGAACCACTGGGCCAGGCCGCCCTTGGAGTTACCGAAGATCAGCGAAATGCCGCCCACCAACTGCGTGCTGGCGGTGATTTCGGCGTTGCCATCTTCCAACAATTTGTATCGACCGTTGAGGCTCTTGTCGCGCAGGCTGAACACGTCGGCCAGGGCGCGGCCGTTGATCACGTACAACCACTGCTGGCGTGGGTCGATAAAGATCGCCTTCACCGGCTCGGTCATTTGCGGCAGCTCGATACGCTTCTGCTCGCTGGTGACTTCACCGGTCATCATGTTTTCTTCGCGGCTCAGGGTCAGCACGTTCAAGTACGAACCGGACGAACCGGCGGCCACCAGCGAGGAGTCGGTGGCGTTGAGCGCGACGTGCTCCAGTGGGCGACCGGCCTCGTCCAGCACGATCGGAGTTTCACCGTAGGGGTATTCGATCGCGGGGGTGATGGTCTTCTTACCGTCCGGGTAGGACACCTTGTAGGTGTGGCGGAACACCATGGCTTGGCCATTGGACAAACCGAGGATCACCAGCGGGCTGCCCGGTTGGTCCTTACCGATGGACGCCACGCTCACACCGGCCGGCAGCGGCAGGTCGATGCGCTTGAGTTCGGCACCGGTGTCCACTTCAAAGAACAACGCCTGGCCTTTGTCGGAAACCCGCATGGCGACTTGATTCTGTTCTTCCAGAGAGATCAGCAACGGCTTGCCAGCGTCTTGCATCCACGCGGGCGTGAGCGCGTCTTCCTTGGTCAGCGAAGCACCTTGGAACAACGGCGCTACCACGTAGGCCAGGAAGAAGAAGATCAGGGTAATGGCGGCCAGCACGGCAAGGCCGCCGACCAGCACATACCAGCGAGTGAAGCGATCTTTGAGCGCGCGGATGCGGCGCTTGCGTTGCAGCTCAGGCGTATTGAAATCAATGCGCTTGGGAGGAGAAGTCGTCGTCATGGTGGAATTGGCCAGATCATTCATGCGCACACCCTAGCGATCCTGTATGACAGAAAGATGACAATGCAGTGACGCAGGAAATCCGCCGCGTAGCAGGGCTGGCAGCGGACTAGAAATTAGGAGGCGAGGTCCAGCTCCTTCGGACCTGCCCGGGCCTTGAACCCAGCCAAGCGGCGGGTTCAAGGCGATTTGACCGGTGGCTTACTTGCCGCCTTCTTTCAGACCCAGATCAGCCAGTGCCTTGGCGGCAACTTTGGCTGGCAGTGGGATGTAACCGTCTTTGACCACCACTTCCTGGCCCTGCTTGGACAGCACCAGCTTCACGAACTCAGCTTCCAGCGGAGCCAGAGGCTTGTTCGGGGCCTTGTTGACGTACACGTAGAGGAAGCGCGACAGCGGGTATTTGCCATTCAGGGCGTTTTCTTCGCTGTCTTCGATGAACTCAGTGCTGCCTTTTTTGGCCAGCGGTACGGTTTTCACGCTGGCGGTCTTGTAGCCGATGCCCGAGTAACCGATGCCGTTCAGCGAGGAACTGATCGACTGCACAACCGACGCCGAGCCTGGTTGCTCGTTCACGTTAGGCTTGTAGTCGCCTTTGCACAGGGCTTCTTCTTTGAAGTAGCCGTAGGTACCGGATACCGAGTTACGACCGAACAGCTGCACCGGCTTGTTGGCCAGGTCGCCGGTCACACCCAGGTCGCCCCAGGTTTTCACGTCGGCTTTAGCACCGCACAGGCGAGTCGAGGAGAAGATCGCGTCGACTTGTTCCATGGTCAGGTGCTGGATCGGGTTGTCCTTGTGTACGAACACGGCCAGGGCGTCCACGGCCACCGGAATAGCGGTTGGCTTGTAGCCGTACTTCTGCTCGAAGGCCGCCAGTTCGGTGTCCTTCATCTTGCGGCTCATCGGGCCCAGGTTGGAGGTGCCTTCAGTCAGCGCAGGTGGCGCAGTGGCGGAACCGGCAGCTTGAATCTGGATGTTGACGTTCGGGTATTCCTTTTTGTAACCCTCAGCCCACAGGGTCATCAGGTTGGCCAGGGTGTCAGACCCGACGCTGGACAAGTTGCCCGACACACCAGTGGTCTTCACATACGCCGGAATTGCCGGGTCAACACCAGCGGCCACCGCGTTGGCGGTCGCAACGCCAGCAGCGACAAACGTCATTGCCGCCATCAAACGTTTCAGTTTCATGCCTTGCTCCTAGCAGATAGGGATAGTTGGATCGGGGCCAAGTATCGGTAGGCCGTGTGAACACTCTATGTCTGGAATGTGACAATTAGATGAAAGGCCAGTATGGAACGAGGGCGGCGATTGGAGGGCAACCCCCCGCACCGAACGGGCTGCATGAGCAGATAGATGTTTCGAGGCTCAGGCTTGGAAACACTCTGTAATTGTTAGTGGAAAACTTCCCACAGTTCTCTAGGGTTGTAGCTAGGAATCGACCTGACTAACCTGCCTCGCGTCATTGCATATTCAACCATCAGAGACTCCAAGCCTTTGCAGGCTGAAAAAGCTTCCTAGACCTTAGGTTGACAAAACAAAAGCAAAGCATAACCTTGTCAACCGAAGGAGACCTCACATGATCAACGACCGAATCCGCCGCGCAAGGTTGTTGCGTGGAATGTCGCTGGAAGCGCTTGCGCTCAGCCTTGGCGACATAACCAAGCAAGGCTTGAGCAAATATGAGAAAGGATTGAGCCAACCCAGCTCTCGGCGCCTTCTGCAATTGGCAAAAGCGCTGGAGGTGAGTCCTGAGTACTTCTTTCGTCCCCCAGCTCTGCCCCTCGCGCCACTGGAGTTCCGAAAACTGGCGAAAATGCCTCAATACCGCCAGGTTCAGGTCGAAGAACAGATCCGAGAACATCTGGAGCGCTATATCGCCCTTGAAGCGTGCTTCGACCCGGAGGATATACAAACTGCCAAGACCCCCGCTCAAATGCTGTCGGTATCATCCATTGAGGAGGCTGAACGAGCGGCAGATGAGCTCCGCAGATATTGGGACATTGGTGAAGACCCCATCGCTCATTTGACCGAGCAATTGGAAGAACACGGCATCAAGGTGGTGATGCTCAGCGGCCTAGAGGATTTTGATGGCGCCTGTGCCTCGACCAATGACGGCCAACATGTGCTGATTGCTCTGAATGCACAACGACCAGGCGAACGCATTCGCTTTACCGCGGCACATGAATTGGGCCATTGGGTCATGCGATTGCCAGACGACATGCCCGAGCGCGATAAAGAAAACTGCTGCCACCGCTTTGCAGGCGCTTTTTTATACCCAGCTAAGCGTGTCACCGCAGACTTTGGCGGCCATCAGCGGTCTCGGGTTCATCCCCGGGAACTCTTGATCGTCAAACGCCAATACGGACTATCCATGCAGGCGGTACTCCGTCGCCTGAAAGACCTCAACCTACTGGGTGAGGGCGGCTATAAGTCTCTGACTATTCAATTCAGCAGCAACGGCTGGCGAAAGGCAGAACCTGAACCGCTGCCTTGTAAACCCCCTCAGCGTTTCGAGTCACTTGTGTTCTGGGGGTTGGCGGAGGGACTTATTACCAAGTCACGAGCGGCGGAGTTACTGCGCCGTTCAGTGAAGGCTCTGGACCCCAATTTTCTGGGCTCACTGGAGAGCGCATGAGCCTGATCTATATCAGCGATACCAACATCTGGATTGACTTCAGAAATGCAGGATTGCTGGATCACATGTTCAGGCTGCCGTTCACGTTCTGTTGTACTGACTTTGTGATGTACGAACTTGAGGATTTCCCTCATGACGAACTTCTTGCCAAAGGGCTGGTTGTAGAAACATTCGATGGGGATGGCGTACAAAAGCTCGTCGGCCTGAAAGCCGAACACAACAACAGCTCGCTGGCTGACGTTTCCTGCTACCTGCTCGCACAAGTTACCGGCAGACCATTGTTGACAGGGGATGGGAAGCTACGGCGCCAGGCCATTCGGGACGGATTACACGTGCATGGCGCACTGTGGCTGCTCGATCTGATGGTCGAATATCAAGTCGTCAATACGAGCGAAGCCGCAATGGCTCTGGACAATATGCTCACAGGGGGAGCCCGTCTGCCAGCATCAGAGTGCCTGGCGAGACTCTCCACATGGCGCCCCCTCTAAACTCCGACTAACAGGTACATCCGTGTACACAGTCGGCGTTCTGATCACTCAGCGCCCACGCTTCCACAGATACCCACCCACCAAGATCCCCATCACACACAGCACGGCCACGTAGTACGCCGGGCCCATCGGGCTTTCCTTCATCAGCAGCGACACCACCAACGGCGTCAGCCCGCCGAACACCGCGTAGGCCACGTTGTAGGAGAACGACAGGCCGCTGAAGCGCACCACCGGTGGGAAAGCTTTGACCATCACGTAAGGCACCACGCCGATGGTGCCGACGAACAGGCCGGTCAGGGCGTACAGCGGGAACAGCCAGTCGGGGTGGTCGAGAAGGCTGTGGTAGAGCGTCCAGGAGGTCGCCAGCAGCAACGCGCAACCGGCGGTCAGCACGCGCCCGGCGCCGAAGCGGTCGGCCAGGGCGCCGGAGGCGATGCAGCCCAGGCTCAGGGTCACGATGGCCAGGCTGTTGGCTTGCAGCGCCACGGTGGGGCTGAAGTGATATATGGTCTGCAGCACGGTCGGCGTCATCAGGATGACCACCACCACGCCGGCCGATAGCAGCCAGGTCAGCAGCATCGACAGCACGACGGCGCCACGGTGATCGCGCAGCACCGCGCGCAACGGCAACTCGGCGGCCAGGGTCTTGCGTTGCTGCATCTCGGCAAAAATCGGCGTTTCATGCAACCAGCGACGCAGGTACACCGACAACAGGCCGAACACACCGCCGAGCAGGAACGGGATACGCCAGGCGTAATCCGACACCTGTTCCGGGCTATACAGCGTGTTGATGGCAGTGGCCACCAGCGACCCCAGCAGAATACCGGCGGTCAGGCCGCTGGTCAGGGTGCCGCAGGCATAGCCGATATGCCGTGGCGGCACGTGCTCGGACACAAATACCCATGCTCCCGGCACCTCCCCGCCGATTGCCGCGCCTTGGATGATGCGCATCAGCAGCAACAACAGCGGCGCCCACAAACCGATCTGCGCGTAGGTCGGCAGCAAGCCCATGATCAAGGTCGGCACGGCCATCATGAAGATGCTCAAGGTGAACATCTTCTTGCGCCCCAGCAGGTCGCCGAAGTGCGCCATGATGATGCCCCCCAGCGGACGCGCCAGGTAGCCGGCGGCGAAGATGCCGAAGGTCTGCATCATGCGCAGCCATTCGGGCATGTCGACCGGAAAGAAGAGTTTTCCGACCACGGTGGCGAAAAACACAAAAATGATGAAGTCGTAGAACTCCAGCGCCCCGCCCAAGGCGGACAGCGACAGGGTTTTGTAGTCGTTGCGGGTCAGCGGGCGCGAGGGTTGCGCACTGCTTGCGGGCACGGAGGACATGGCAAGGCTTCTCTTATTAGTCAGAACGGCAGATCCCAGGTGCTGGCTGCGCCAGGACGGGTTCGGCAAGATAGCAAATCGCCTGGAAAAGCACACCAGAAGCACAGTTGACGGAAAAAGCCGCATTACAGCCGCTAAATGCCGACCAAATGAGCGCCGGGAGGTCGTCGTGGCGCATGGGTGTCGATATACTCGGCCCTTGCACGCGCCAGACCCGCAGTCTTGAGGGCTGCTGTGCCAAAACGACGTTGGCGCCACCCAGCCGCTTTGGCAGAGTTTCCCTTTAGTACGCCTTACGAGAAACGCATCAGGCGGGGTATGGTGCTGAAACGTTTTTCCAGAAGACGGCTATCCACTTGAAATACCCATGAAGCGTCACGGGTCAGAGGCACCCTCGGCATGATCGAACTCGAACAAGAAGATCCTATCCCGCAAGGCGATCTCGCCCTGCAAATCACTGCGCTTCCGCGTGAAACCAACGGCTTTGGCGACATCTTCGGCGGCTGGCTGGTCGCGCAGATGGACCTGGCCGGCACCGCCATGGCCAGCAAGGTCGCTGGCGGGCGTGTGGCCACGGTAGCCATCGATCGTATGGCGTTCCTGGTGCCAGTGGCGGTGGGCGCGCAATTGTCCTTTTACACCCAGGCCCTGGAAATCGGCCGCAGCTCGATACAGATGATGGTCGAAGTGTGGAGCGACGACCCCCTGTCCAGCGAATGGCGCAAGGTGACCGAGGCGGTCTTCGTGTTCGTCGCCATCGACGGCAGCGGCCGCACGCGTTCGGTACCGTCACGCGCGCGTTAAACCTCATCGGGTTTTGACGGTCAATTGCCCCATTACCTGCCATTGAGAGTGCTTCGTATGCCTACGCCCCACGTTGAAACCGTGACAATCGACGAGCTGGACTGCTGGCGCATCCGCCATAACGGCGCTGAGCTGCAGGTGGCCCGGCAGGGTGCGCATATCTTCAGCTACCAGCGCGATGGTGAGCAGCCGTTGATCTGGCCGAACCCCGAAGCGGTATTCAAGCAGGGCAAAGGCATTCGTACCGGCGTGCCGGTGTGTTGGCCATGGTTTGGCGTTTTCGACCGCAACCCCGATAGCGTCAAAGCGATGCGCCAGAGTGACCAACCGGCCGGCGCTCACGGGTTTGCGCGCACCGCACGCTGGGAGTTGGCCGGAGCCGAGCTTGAAGGTGACGCCTTGCGCATCGACCTGGTGCTACCGGTACCCGCGGGCGGCTTCCCCGGCTGGCCCCATCAGGTCGATCTCACCCTGAGCCTGCTGCTGGACGAGCAACTGCACATCCGCCTGACCAGCCACAACCGTGGCACCGACACCGTGACTCTGAGCCAGGCGCTGCATACCTACTTCGCCGTCAGCGATGTGCGTCAGGTTCAGGTTGAAGGCCTGGACGGCACGACATATATCGACACCGCCGACGGCTGGACCAGTAAGACCCAGTCTGGCCCGCTGCGCTTCAATGCCGAGACCGACCGCATCTACCTCGACACGCCCGCGCAGGTGAGCATCGTCGACAAAGACTGGCAGCGCCGCATCCAGCTCACGGCCCAGGGCTCTAAATCGACAGTGATCTGGAACCCCTGGACCGAGCGGGCCAAAGCCTTCGACGATATGGCCGATGACGGCTGGCAAAACATGCTGTGCATCGAGACGGCGAACGTGCTGGACGATGTGGTAACGCTGGCGCCGAACGAACGCCATACCCTGGGCGTAAGCATCACCGGCATCGCGCTGTAGATAAAGAACCCAATGTGGGAAGGGGCAACCCCCCTCCCACATTGATGGTATTGCGGCTTAGAGATCGGATTCCTTGACTACTCGCACCTTGCCCGCATCCAGCGCATAGGCCGCGTCGGCCAAATCGTTATTCACCGTCTCCACCTTCAACGTGCCGGTCACCCACAGCGGCGTGTAGATGTCGTCCAGCTTCAACCCCTTGGGATAACGCACCAGCACCAGTTGGTTGGGCGGCGGTGGCGGTACGTGAATGCAGGCCCCTGGGTACGGCACCAGAAAGAACAGCGTGCTGCGGCCCTTGGCGTCGGTTTCCAGCGGAACCGGGTAACCGCCGATGCGGATATTCTTGCCGTTCATGGCGGCCACGGTCTTGGTGGAATACATCACCGCCGGCAAGCCTTTGCTCTGCTTCAAGCCGCCTTTGTCGGTAAAGGTGCCCTGGGCTTCGGGGGAGTTGTGATCGATCTCGGGCATGGCCTCAAGGGCCTTTTGGTCCGACAGCGGCATCAGGTCGAGCCAGTCGGTTTCCGGCAGTTCGCCGGCGTGTGCCAGGCCAGTGCCCAGCAGGAGAAAAATCAATAGAAAACGGCGCATGGAGAGGCTCGGCAAGTACAAGTGCCGAGCATTCTAGCCCTCTGCGCCTGCGCAGCGCAGAGGACTTTGTCGGCTGATTACTTCTTTTTGATCAGGCCGTAGATCACCAGCAAGACGATTGCGCCGACCAGCGCACCGATGAAGCCAGCACCTTGACCTGCCTGATAGATACCCAGCGCCTGGCCACCGTAAGTCGCGGCCAGGGAGCCGGCGATACCGAGCAGGATGGTCATGATCCAGCCCATGCTGTCGTCGCCAGGCTTGAGGAAACGCGCGAGCAGACCGACGATCAGGCCGATAAAAATGGTTCCGATGATACCCATGGCATTTCCCTCTGAATGAATGTGTGTCATGGCAAAGCCTAGCCAGGCTTTACCATCCTGCATTCAGAGAGACGGCGGGCCCCAATGGTTCCCGCCGTGCCGAGGCTTATTGCTCGGCGATCAGCGCTTCGACCTTGAGGATCTGCGCCTGCAGCGTCGCGCGGTCCTGGCAACGCAGGTTGGCGTGGCCGACCTTGCGCCCGGCCTTGAAGGCCTTGCCGTAGTGGTGCAGGTGGCAGTCGTCGATCGCAATCACGCGCTCTACCGGCGGGACCACGCCGATGAAATTGAGCATCGCGCTCTCGCCCACCTTGGCCGTGGAGCCCAGCGGCAAGCCCGCTACCGCCCGCAGGTGGTTCTCGAACTGGCTGCACTCGGCGCCTTCGGTGGTCCAGTGCCCGGAGTTGTGAACGCGTGGGGCGATCTCGTTGGCCTTGAGGCCACCGTCGACTTCAAAGAACTCGAACGCCATCACGCCGACGTAATCCAGTTGCTTGAGCACACGGCTGGAATAGTCTTCGGCCAGGGCCTGCAATGGGTGATCGGTGCTGGCTACCGACAGCTTGAGGATGCCGCTGTCGTGGGTGTTGTGCACCAGCGGGTAAAAACGGGTTTCGCCATCGCGGGCGCGCACGGCGATCAGTGAGACCTCGCCGGTGAAGGGCACAAAGCCTTCCAGCAGGCAGGCAACGCTGCCCAGTTCAGCGAAGGTGCCAATCACATCCGCTTCGGTGCGCAGCACTTTCTGGCCCTTGCCGTCGTAACCCAGGGTGCGGGTTTTCAGCACGGCCGGCAGGCCGATGCGGGCGACGGCGGCTTCCAGGTCCGCTTGGGACTGGATATCGGCGAAGTCCGGGGTCGGAATGCCCAGGTCCTTAAACATGCTTTTCTCGAACCAACGGTCGCGGGCGATGCGCAAGGCTTCGGCGCTCGGGTACACGGGCACGAATTGCGACAGGAAGGCCACGGTTTCAGCCGGGACGCTTTCGAACTCGAAGGTCACCAGGTCCACTTCGTCGGCCAGTTGGCGCAGGTGATCCGGGTCGCTGTAGTCAGCGCGCAGATGCTCACCCAAGGCCGCGGCGCAGGCGTCCGGCGCCGGGTCCAGGAAAGCGAAGTTCATCCCCAGCGGGGTGCCCGCCAGGGCGAGCATGCGGCCCAGCTGGCCGCCACCGATTACACCGATCTTCATGGTCTACAACCTCAGGCGATGCGTGGGTCTGGATTGTCCAGCACGCTGTCTGTCTGTTCAGCACGGAATTTTTTCAGCACCGCGTGGAACTGCGGGTGCTTGGCGCCCAGGATGCTGGCAGACAGCAACGCGGCGTTGATCGCGCCGGCCTTGCCGATCGCCAGGGTCGCCACCGGGATGCCGGCCGGCATCTGCACGATGGACAACAGCGAATCCACGCCCGAGAGCATCGACGATTGCACCGGCACACCGAGCACCGGCAGGTGGGTCTTGGCCGCACACATGCCGGGAAGGTGCGCTGCGCCGCCGGCGCCAGCGATGATCACCTCGATGCCTCGGGATTCTGCTTCATCGGCATACTGGAACAGCAGGTCCGGGGTGCGGTGGGCAGAGACCACCTTCACTTCGTACGGAATGCCGAGTTTTTCCAGCATATCGGCGGTGTGGCTAAGGGTGGACCAATCGGACTTGGAGCCCATGATCACGCCAACCAATGCACTCATCGTCGTGCCTCTTCTCTCTGGGCGCCCGCAGGCGCGTCAAAAAACAACAAGCCACGCGGGAAATCCGGCGTGGCTTGTTGTACGAATGGTGGCCGGTTGGACCGGCCGAAGGCCGCGCAGTATACCGTAATAATTCAGATAAACAGCCCCTGGAACGACCATCTGTCCAGTGCCGCAAACCGGCGATTTTATTGACTTTCAGGTCAGCGAAAACACTACAAACCCTGTGGGAGCCGGCTTGCCTGCGATGGCGGAAGGTCAGTGCCTGAAATGTCGGCTGATACACCACTATCGCAGGCAAGCCAGCTCCCACATTTGATCTGTGTTGGCTCAAGTATTCTGCGCCGCCCCACCTTCCAACTTACGCCACAACAACCGCACATTCGCCTTACGCACCAACGCACAGCGGTACAGACGAATTTCCAGCGGCACATGCCATTGCGGCCCGCCGCAGACCACCAACTCGCCGCGGGCCAGTTCGGCACGCACGCTCAGTTGCGGCACCCACGCAATACCCAAGCCTTCCAGCGCCATGCTTTTGAGGCTGTCGGCCATGGCGGTTTCGTACACAGTGGTAAAGCGCAAGGCGCGCTGGCGCAGCAGCAAATGCACCGAGCGGCCCAGGAAGGCACCGGCGCTGTAGGCCAGCAACGGCACGCTGCCCTCGCCTTCCAGATCGAACAGCGGCTTGCCATCCGCATCGGCGGCGCACACCGGCAGCATTTCGGTGTTGCCCAGGTGCAGGGACGGGAAGATTTCGGCGTCCATCTGCATTGCTGCGTCCGGGTCGTAGAACGCTAGCATCAAATCACAGCCACCTTCACGCAGGGCATGCACGGCATCGCCGACGTTGGTGGCCACCAGCCGCGTGGCGATGTTCAGGCCTTCGTTGCGCAGTTGCGCGATCCAGCGTGGGAAGAACCCCAGCGCCAGAGAGTGGGCGGCCGCCACTTGCATGACTTCGCCCTGCCCGCCTTCCAAGTGATGCAAATGGCGCAGCACTTCGCCGAGTTGCTCGACCACGGTGCGCGCGGTGACCAGGAACAACTGCCCCGCCGCCGTCAGTTCCACGGGGGTGCGCGAGCGGTTGACCAGGGTCAGGCCCAACGCGGCTTCCAGGCTGCGGATGCGTCGGCTGAACGCCGGCTGGGTGACGAAGCGCCGCTCCGCCGCCTGGGAAAAGCTGCGGGTCGCCGCCAGGGCACTGAAGTCTTCCAGCCATTTGCTCTCAAGGTTCATCACTTCCTCCCACGGATATGCACCATTTTGGCACACACGCCCGCCACGTTAGCCGGGTCACACGCTCATTATGCCGTTTGTGCATAGGATAGTGTTTAACAGCATTGGCCCTGAAACGTCCAGAAGCCTAGGATTCACAGCGTTCCGGCTTAGCCCGGGTCCATATCGAGATGATTTCCGTCATGTCCTCCGCTGCATCATTCCGCACAGAAAAAGACCTGCTTGGCGTACTCGAAGTACCCGCTCAAGCGTATTACGGCATCCAAACCCTGCGAGCGGTGAACAACTTCCGCCTCTCGGGCGTTCCGATTTCGCATTACCCGAAATTGGTGGTCGGCCTGGCAATGGTCAAGCAAGCCGCCGCTGATGCCAACCGCGAGTTGGGCCAGCTCAGCGAAGCCAAGCACGCTGCCATCAGCGAAGCCTGTGCCCGTCTGATCCGCGGCGATTTCCACGAAGAATTCGTGGTGGACATGATTCAAGGCGGCGCCGGCACTTCAACCAACATGAATGCCAACGAAGTCATCGCCAACATCGCGCTGGAGGCCATGGGCCATCAGAAGGGCGAATACCAGTACCTGCACCCCAACAACGACGTGAACATGGCGCAGTCGACCAACGACGCCTACCCGACCGCGATCCGCCTGGGTCTGCTGCTGGGCCATGACGCGCTGTTGGCCAGCCTCGACAGCCTGATCCAGGCGTTCGCCGCCAAGGGCGAAGAGTTCAGCCACGTGCTGAAAATGGGCCGCACCCAACTGCAAGACGCCGTGCCGATGACCCTCGGCCAGGAATTCCGCGCCTTCGCCACCACCCTCGGTGAAGACCTGGCCCGCCTGAAAACCCTGGCGCCAGAGCTGCTGACCGAAGTGAACCTGGGCGGCACCGCCATCGGCACCGGCATCAACGCCGACCCGCGCTACCAGGCCCTGGCCGTACAGCGCCTGGCCGTCATCAGCGGCCAGCCCGTGGTTGCGGCGGCCGACCTGATCGAAGCCACTTCCGACATGGGCGCCTTCGTGCTGTTTTCCGGCATGCTCAAGCGTACCGCGGTGAAGCTGTCGAAGATCTGCAACGACCTGCGTCTGTTGTCCAGCGGCCCACGCACCGGCATCAACGAGATCAACCTGCCGGCGCGCCAGCCAGGCAGCTCGATCATGCCTGGCAAGGTCAACCCGGTGATTCCGGAAGCGGTCAACCAGGTGGCGTTCCAAGTCATCGGCAACGACCTGGCCCTGACCATGGCGGCCGAAGGCGGCCAGCTGCAACTGAACGTGATGGAGCCGCTGATCGCTTTCAAGATCTTCGACTCGATCCGCCTGCTGCAACGCGCCATGGACATGCTGCGTGAGCACTGCATCGTCGGCATCACCGCCAACGAAGCCCGCTGCCGCGAACTGGTGGAGCACTCCATCGGCCTGGTCACCGCGCTGAACCCGTACATCGGCTATGAAAACGCCACCCGCATTGCGCGTATCGCCCTGGAAAGCGGCCGCGGTGTGCTGGAACTGGTGCGCGAAGAAGGCTTGCTCGACGACGCCATGCTCGACGACATCCTGCGTCCCGAAAACATGATTGCCCCACGCTTGGTCCCGCTGAAGGCCTAAGCGTTAGATGCACCGCTCACCAGGTTGAGGGACTAGACACCTCTCACCTTTTGAGGGCCTGAAGGCTCGTTCTTCAGGCCCTTTTTTTTGCCTCAAGGTTGTGAAATGAAGCCCATAAAAAATCCAATATCGCCCTGCAAACCCACCTTGCCTGCAACAGCTTGGCTGAAACCTTTAATCAGGCCGAGCAGACGGATCACGTTCGCCTAGGTATAGTGCCGCCCCTCTTCGCGTCTGCGGCTGTCGGTAACGACGCCCGGAAACCCGCGAAACCGCATGAATAACAACCCGCAAAAGGATTGGGTCGAACCGTCGCGCACTGCCTGGTGCGATGCGACGTCTTTGAGCCGTCCTGCGTTTGCCATTAGAAAAATCAGCGAGGAACACTCCATGCTCGAAGTCATCAACGACTTCCTCTCAGGGAAAGTACTGATCGTGCTCATTGTCGGGCTCGGCGGTTATTTCACGATCCGCTCGCGTTTCGTACAACTGCGCCACTTTTTCCACATGTTTTCGGTGTTTCGCGACAGCCTCAAGAGTAGTGCCGGCCAGCTCAGCTCGTTCCAGGCGCTGATGCTCAGCCTCGCCGGGCGCGTGGGTGCCGGCAACATCGCCGGTGTCGGCATTGCCGTTACCCTCGGCGGCCCGGGTGCCGTGTTCTGGATGTGGGTCACCGCATTGGTGGGCATGTCTTCGAGCTTTATCGAGTGCTCCCTCGGCCAGTTGTACAAGCGTACCGACGCGGAAGGCACCTTCCGTGGCGGCCCGGCTTACTACATTCAGCACGGCCTGCAAAAACGCGGGCTCGGCATGCTAATGGCGTTCCTGTTGCTGGTGACCTTCGGTTTTGCCTTCAACGGCCTGCAAGCCCATGCCGTGACCCACTCGCTGAACAACGCCTTCGGCCTGGACACCACCTACACCGGCCTGGCGCTGGCGGTATTGCTGGGCCTGGTGTTTATCGGCGGAATCAAGCGCATCGCGTCGATCGCCGACCTGCTGGTGCCGGTCAAGACCCTGGTCTACATCGCCGTGACTCTGTACGTGATCGTGCTGCAATTCGACCACGTACCAGCCATGCTCGCGACCATCGTCAAGAGCGCTTTCGGCCTCGACCAAGCCTTCGGCGGCCTGGTGGGCAGCGCGATCATCATGGGTGTGAAACGCGGCGTGTTCGCCAACGAAGCCGGTTTGGGCAGTGCGCCTAACGTGGCGGCAGTTGCCTCGGTTGAGCACCCGATCGCCCAAGGCGTGGTTCAGGCGTTCAGCGTGTTCCTCGACACTTTCGTGATCTGCACCTGCACCGCGCTGCTGATCCTGCTCTCCGGTTTCTACACCCCAGGCTTTGAAGGCGACGGCATTGCCCTGACCCAGAACTCCCTGGCGGCAGTGGTCGGCGACTGGGGCCGCATGTTCATCTCGGTGGCCCTGGCGTTGTTCGTGTTCACCTCGATCATGTACAACTACTACCTCGGCGAGAGCAACCTGCGCTTCCTGGTAGGCAACAACCGCAAAGTGCTAATGGGCTACCGCACCCTGGTACTGGTGCTGATTTTCTGGGGTTCGATCGAGAACCTGAGCACCGTGTTTGCCTTCGCTGACATCACCATGACCATGCTGGCGTTCGTCAACCTGTTCGCCCTGGCGTTCCTGTTCAAGATCGCCATGCGCATCCTCAAGGACTACGACGACCAGCGCGCAGCGGGCATCAAGACCCCGGTGTTCGACTCCAGCCAGTTCCCGGACCTGGACCTGGACCGCAAGGCTTGGCCGGCCAACCCGGTCAAGTCCGAGCCAGCCGCTCAAGCGAGCGCTGAACTGAACGCTCAAACGCAACGTTGAGCGTAGGTAGATGACACGCCGCCCGGCCTTGGGCATGCTCGGGGCCCGGCGGCGTTTTTCGTTCAGGAGAATTCTCGATGTCCCCAGCCAACAACATCATGGTGCTCTACACCGGCGGCACCATCGGCATGCAGGCCAGCGCCAACGGCCTGGCGCCCGCGTCGGGTTTCGAAGCGCGCATGCGCGAACAGTTTGCCGATGTGAAGGTGCCCACCTGGCGCTTCCGTGAAATGTCCCCGCTGATCGACAGCGCCAACATGACCCCGACCTACTGGCAGCACCTGCGCTGCGCCGTGGTCGAGGCCGTGGACGACGGCTGCGACGCGGTGCTGATCCTGCACGGCACCGACACCCTGGCCTACAGCGCGGCGGCCATGGCGTTCCAACTGCTGGGCCTGCCGGCGCCGGTGGTGTTCACCGGTTCCATGCTGCCGGCGGGCGTGCCCGACAGCGATGCCTGGGAAAACGTCCACGGCGCCCTGCTGGCGCTGGGCGCGGGCCTGGCACCGGGCGTGCATTTGTACTTCCACGGCGCGCTGATGGCGCCGACCCGCTGCGCGAAAATCCGCAGCTTCGGCCGTCACCCTTTCGCCGCGCTACAGCGTCAGGGCGGCGCAGCCAAGGTCGATGCCATTGCCGATACCTTGGGCTATCGCCAGCCCAAGGCGCTGGCGAACGTCGGCGTGCTGCCTCTGGTGCCCGGTCTTTCGGCGGCGCTGCTCGACAGCCTGATCGACAGCGGCATCCAAGCGCTGGTCTTGGAATGCTACGGCAGCGGCACCGGGCCCAGCGACAATCCGGCCTTCCTCGCCAGCCTGCAGCGCGCACAGAATCAGGGCGTGGTGGTGGTGGCCGTCACCCAATGCCATGAAGGCGGCGTTGAACTGGACGTGTATGAAGCCGGCAGCCGCTTGCGCGGCGTCGGTGTGCTGTCCGGTGGCGGCATGACCCGTGAGGCGGCGTTCGGCAAGCTCAACGCCCTGCTCGGGGCGGGGCTGCCAACTGCCGAGGTCCGTCGTCTGGTCGAACTGGACCTGTGCGGCGAACTGAGCTGACGTCCGATACATAGTCACTCCCGCCGCTGACCTGGCGGTGCCTAGCATGGAAAACCCGAGCCCTCGCTCGGGTTTTTTCCATCAGCCGGCACCACAGGAATGCCCCCATGACCTCTTCAACCTCCACTGCCACGCAACAGCCCACGGGCAATGACCCCAGCCTGGAGCTGATCGCGCAGTTCTATGCAGGCCCCTCCTTCCGCGAAGCCGCCACCGCAACGTTGCGCCAGGCGCTGAACGAACACTATCCGAACCTGAACATCGACCCCGGCAGCACCCTGATGGGGTCGCCAACCTGGACCCTGGTAGGCGATGAACTTGTGGCCGGGCCGCCCGACTATCACGCGCTGAGCGATCTGCTGGCGCGCCAGGCAGTGCTTGCCGTACCGGCGCAGTGTATCGAGGGCGAACATTTTCTCACCCGCCAACCGGTGACCGACCCGCCGGTGCATTTGCCCGTGCGCATGACCGACATCGCAAAAATCCTCAACACCCGCGCCCCGGTGATGCTCAGTGTGTTTCAGGAATACCTGGTCGATTACTGGAACGAAAGCAATACCCTGGGCCCGCGCTGGCAGGAACTGTCCAGCACCCTGCGCAATGGCTGGAACGTGCAAAACGTCGAAGGCTGGGACGAGACCGACCACGCCATGGCACGTCGGCTGTTCCGCTTGCCCGAGCGCGCCACTCGGCAGGTCGACGACCCGTACACCAGCACCGCCAGCATCGTGGAGGTCCAGCAGCTGCATGGCGAATCGGCACAGGGGTTCACTGCGCTGATGTTCGCGGTGCTGTCGGGGCAGGTTCAAGGGCGCCCGGTCATCCTCAGTTACTCCCTGCTCAAGGGCTATGAGAAGTTCGATTCTTTGCAGCAGTTAGGCCAGTCATTGGCCGATCACGTTGGGCCACAGGCACAGCTGTCAGGGTTGCAATGGCGCCTGTATGAGCCCGACGGTCACTTTTTCGATTACCTGGCCTGCACCTTCATCGCTCAACAGGTGGACGCCGTTGGCGCGATGGATTTCTCCGATCTGCGCCAGGGCAGCCCCAGCCGGATCAACAGCGCGTTGAACTCAACCCCTGGCGCGGATGATGCGGCGGCGCAGAAAGGCCCAGGCTTGGAGTGGTATCGCGATGCCCTGCCCGACTGGCTGAGCGCCGGCTCCACCGCAGACTTGAACAACTACGCGCGGCACCTCAAAGACCTCGCGGCCCTTAATAGCCAGCATGCCGGCCAGTCCTACCTCGATGGCATCCCCGGCATCGAGGAGTACGCCCTGGCCCAGCTCAGGCAACAGGTGCTGATCGACCACCCGGACGCCCAGCATCTGCCCTTGGACAAAGTCGTGGTGAGGGTGCAAAGCGTCGTCACCTGGGGCACGTTCATCGTGCCCGGCGCCACCGAGACCACCACCTTTACCCTGGTGGAGCTGGCGCTGCAGAACTTGATCGCACTGCCCCTGGGCACCAAGACGGTTCAACTGCCCAACGGCGCACAGCTGCCCGCCTGGCTGACCGTCGATTACGTGGAGCAACTGATCCAAGAGGTGGATATCGGCAAGAACTACCCCGAGCTGATCAAAGCCCAACTGGTGGATATTCGCCAGGAAGCCACGCGGCGCAGGAATCTGTACACCGAACAGGTGCGTATCCAACTGCCGCTGATGGCGCTGCAAAGCAAACTTCGCCAACAGAACGGAATCGACGAGCAAGGCTACCGTTACATCGCCGCGCTGATGAATGCCGAGGCCCACGAGCGCAAAGTCGATAACCAGACGATTGTCATGCGCCCGTTGGCGTTCGCGCCCAAACGCCGCACGGATGGCACGTATGACACGGTGGAAAACATGTACGTGATCGGCCCGCAAAGCCTCACGGCCGGCCCCTGCCTGCTGTATCGCCCACTGTTCGACCCACCGCTGGTTCAATACGCCTCGCCCGCCAACCTGATCTATGCGATCGCGCAATCGGAATCGCTGCGCAGCTCGGTCCTGGCCTGGCTGCCTGACGCGGTGCGCGAGGACTACGCCAACTACGTGTTCCCAGGGGACCTGCCGTCGCCGTGGGCGGTTGCCGAGTACCTGGTCGAGCCCGATAAACTCTGGACCCTGAGCGGTCCTATGACCCTGGCCAACACCGTGTTGGACGGCAACCTGCTGGGGACGTTGTTCAATGCCAACGCGCAGGCACTGATCGCCCTGGCGGACCGCACGTCGGTGTCCAACGCCGAAAGCCGCTGGGCAACGTTCAAGCAGGCCGGCTGGACCCTGCTCAATGCCGTGCTGCCCTTTCTCAGCCCGACACTTGGCACCGCGGCGTGGATTTGGCAGATCCTCGATCAACTCAAGCAATTGGCCGAGGCCGAACAGCAACACGACACCGCGACGCAACAAGCCACCCTCACCGATGTGCTGCTCAACCTCGGCCTGGCGATCACCCTGCACATCGCCACACGCCATTCGCGTACAGGCCCGACACTGGCAGCGCGCCGGGGGCCGGAGGCGGAACCGCCAGTCAAGAAACTCGTCATCCAACAAGTGCTTGCCACCCCGGCGAGCGACCCGTTGACCGAACGTGGATCCCCGCTGAACATCCTCGGCGCCGTCAATCGCCTGCCCGAAAAACTCGGCACCGTCCTGGACCGCTTCAAAGTGGATAGGCCCTCAGACCTGAGTGCTCCCATCGCCGAAGCCGGTACTTATCAGCACCTCTACCGTTCAGGGCAGCACTATTACGTGCCCGTGGGCGCACGCTGGTTTCAGGTCTCGGCTCAACCGGACGAGCCGGTGCACATCATCGATCCGAAACAACCGGAACGTAGCGGGCCGATGCTGGTGCACAATGCCGCCGGCCAATGGTTTATCGATACCCGCTTGCGCTTGCGCGGTGGTGGCCCCAAACGGGCGATCAAGCGAGCCAGCCTTGAAGCCGCGGAAAGAGCCAAGCAACTGCGCGACAAACTGCAAGCCTTCGAGAAAGCCAAAAAAACCGCACAGGTTGAATTGCAGCAAGCGCACACAGCCATAACCGATGCCCCCGGCACCTCGACCGAGGCCAAGCGCCAGCTTTACCTGCAAAAGCTCGCCAGCCAGCGCGCGGACTATGAAACCGCACTGCAACAGCTCAAAGAACTGAACGTGTTTGACCCCTTGCCCGATTACCAGCCCAGGGCCATGGCGTACCTCAAGGCACAGCTGGATTTATCCGAAGCCAGCATCAGCGAGACCCAGCGCAGCTTTACCCCGGTGTTCCGCCGCGTGTTGGACCAGATCGAACGCCAGGCTCATGCACCCCAAGAGCGGCATATCGAAGACGCTCGAACCCTCACCGAAATGAACCGAGACATGATCGAACGCCTGGACTACGTGCAGTCGCGCTTCGAACAGTTACGCCAATTGCCCTCCGAAGGGCTGCGCCAGATCCAGGAACGGAAAAAACGCCTGCCCGCCTACAACAGCAGCGATCTACGGGCCATGCAAGTGACCATGGCGCGCAACCTGTGCATGCGTGAAGCCTCGCTGAGCAGCGCGCCCGATGCGTGGGAGGCCTTGGACCAGATCGTCAATGCCGCCGATATCGCGATCCAGGCCCTGCGCGACACCTTGCACGAACGCAGCGAAACACGCCTGGATGAGCGCATCGAGGCGCTGGGGAGTCTGATTGAACAATTTGCCGTGATCGATGAGCGCCTCGAAGACCTGCCGCAAGATTTTGCCGACGCCATCATTCCCGAGCAGCTGGCCAGTTTGCGCAGCAAAATACGCCAATACTCACAAGACACGCAGGTGCAACTGGCCCTCCTGCACCTGGACCGCGATGCCCTCAGGAGCCGCCCCACGCCGCCGCCCACGCCGCCCAAGCCCAAGATGAAATTCATCCACACCCGCTACAACGGCGTATTGATCGGCGAACCGCGCTTGACGCCGGTCGGACTGGAAACCGGCCTGGTGGATATCAAGTCGCCGATCACACAGCAGGTGATCGCGACCTATCACCAGAAAGGTCAGGATGTGTACGTGCAGCGCATCAGCACACCGACGCCAACGCCGCCCGCCGTGCCGGATATCCAGGTTGCCCTCGATAAAGCCAAGGGGTTTCTCGACAATTTGCACAGCTTCAAGACCCGCGCCGACGAACAGGCGGCCAAGCCCACCCGCACCGCAATGGGCATTGAGTACCTGTACCACCAGCACGCCCTGCGGCTGGAAGAGACCGACCAGGCCATCGAGCATGGCTTGGCGTCGGCCAGCCTTACCGCCGACCAGCACCGCGCCGCCGCGATTCTCAGCCGCAAACTCAAAGAGGCCACCGCCGAACTCTACCAAGAGGCCACGCAACATATGCTGCGCATGATCCGCGAAAAGCCGCCGACCATCGCCGGTGTGGATTGGCTGCTGCAACGCCACAAAGTCACTTTGAAGAAAACCATGAGCCGCCGTCGACTCAAGAGCGCCAAGCCCGATTACCTGGATGAATACACCGTCGCCGATCGCACCACCCATGAAGTGCTCTGGTACGCCCACTTCCACTACTCAACGTCATGGACGCCGGCCAAGGCGTTTATTTCCGCTCGGTTGAAAACCCCGGCCGAGCGCCGTCTGGGGCTGGCCGCCGACACCGTCAATGGGCTGAACGCGCAGCAGCGGCTGGATTACTACCGCAGCGAAATCAATCTGGAGCAAGCCCGTCGGTTGTTCTTCAACCTCTGATCGGGCATTGCACGCGGCATGGGAATTGCTCGCTTCTGGCAATCGTCCCAGGGACTTACCCCATGCTGCACTCGCACCTGACCACTCTCAACGCCGTTTCGCTGGTACTCGAAGCCTTCAGCGCCGACGGCATCCATCAGCAGGTGCTGCTGGCCGGCAGCGGCATTGCGAGCGCGGACCTGCACCAGCCCGACACGCGAATCACCACGCGTCAGGAGATGCGGGTCTGCGCCAATGCCGTAGCGCTGCGCCGCGACCTGGGGCTGGACCTGGGCCAGCGCATGCACGTGTCGTCCTACGGCATACTGGGCTATGCGCTGCTCACCAGTGCCACCTTCGGTGACGCTTTGCGCCTGGCGCTGCGCTACCCCGCATTGCTGGGAACACTTTTCGAGCTGAGCCTTGAAGAGGACGGCCAACGGATCTGGTTCACCGCCAGTGATTATCGGGAAGACCCGGCGCTGGCCGCGTTCAATATCGAGCTGTGCCTGGTGTCGCTCAAAGTCATCTGCGACGACCTGCTCGGCCAGCCGCTGCCACTGTTGGGGGCGCGCTTCGACTATCCGGCGCCGGCCTATCAGGCACGCTACCGCGAACGTTTCACCTGCCCGTTGCAGTTCCAGGCCGCCGGCAACGCGTTTGCCTTCGACCGTCACTGGCTCGACCAACCGTTGCCGCTGGCCGATGCCATCACCCATCGCGCCATGGCCGAACGCTGCCGCAAACAGAACACCGAATTCACCGGGCGCCAGGCGTGGCTGGGGCGCGTGCGCCAGTTACTGGCCTCGCAACTGCACGCCGCGCCGGGGCTGGATCGGCTGGCCGAACAGCTGAACTGCTCGTCACGCACCTTGCGGCGGCACCTGCACGATCTAGGCAGCAGCTACCAGGAGTTGCTCGACGAATTGCGGTTCGAGCGCGCCAAGCAATGGCTGGCAGAGGATGCGATGCCGATCCACTGCATCGCCGAGCAGTTGGGTTTCAGTGAAACCGCGAGTTTCCGGCATGCCTTCGTGCGCTGGAGCGGGGTCGCGCCGAGCCAGTTCCGGCCATGAAGGGGGCAAAAGAGGCCAGACTGGACAGCGCGCCTGGCCATATTTATCCCCTTTTGGCCGCTCCTGTCGTTCTCTTGCCGCGCCGGCGCGGCAACACTGCAAGGCATCACCCTCAGCCCGCGAGAACAACAACATGCTGACGATCTACTCGGACGATCATCACCTGCACCACGGCCGCTGCGAACTGATGGATGGGCAACTGATGCCCTGTTTCGAAATGCCCTCCCGCGCCGACCATGTATTGCAGCGAGTCCAGCAACGCGAACTCGGCCCAGTGCAGGCGCCCCACGACTTTGGCCTGGCGCCGCTGGCACGCATTCATGACCCGGCCTACCTGGAATTCTTCAAAGGCGCGTCGGCACGCTGGGCCCTGTCGGGTCAGGAGGGCGACTTGCTGCCCTACACCTGGCCCGCCCGCACGTTGCGCCAGGTAATGCCCACCAGCCTGCACGGGCAATTGGGCTATTACAGCTTCGACGGCGGCGCGCCGATCACCGCCGGCACCTGGCAGGCGGCATACAGCGCGGCGCAAGTGGCGCTCACCGCGCAGCAGGCGATCCAAAACGGTGCCCACAGTTCGTTTGCCTTGTGCCGCCCGCCCGGTCACCACGCCGCCGCCGACCTCATGGGCGGTTATTGCTATCTCAATAACGCAGCCATTGCCGCCCAGGCGTTCCTCGACCAGGGCCATCGCAAAGTCGCGATCCTCGATGTGGATTACCACCACGGCAATGGCACCCAATCGATTTTCTACGCCCGCAACGACGTGCTCTTCGCCTCCATCCACGGCGACCCGCAAGCCGAGTTCCCGTTTTTCCTCGGATATGCCGATGAGCGCGGCGAAGGCGCCGGCGAAGGCTTCAACTTCAATTACCCGTTGCCGGCCGGCACCGGTTGGGCGCGTTGGAGCGCTGCACTGGACAGCGCTTGCGCCGAGATCGAAGGCTATGGCGCCGATATTGTGGTGGTGTCGCTGGGGGTCGACACGTTCAAAGACGACCCGATCTCACAGTTCAAGCTCGACAGCCCGGACTACCTGGCCATGGGGCAACGTATCGCCCAACTCGGCAAGCCGACGCTGTTCGTGATGGAAGGCGGTTATGCGGTGGAAGAAATCGGCATCAATGCCGTCAACGTTCTCGAAGGTTTTGAGGGGTCAGCCGAATGAACATATTCAGGTCTCTGTTGCTCTGCGCCGCCGTGGCGAGCAGCGCCGTGCACGCCGAAGAAAAAACCCTACGGGTCTACAACTGGTTCGACTACATCACGCCCAAGGCGCTGGATGATTTCAAGGCCGCCAACCCGGCCATCAAGCTGATCTACGACATCTTCGATACCAACGAAGCCCTGGAAGCCAAGCTGCTGACCGGCAACTCCGGCTATGACGTGGTGGTACCGTCCAACGTATTCCTGGCCAAACAGATCGAAGCCGGGGTGTTCCAGCCTCTGGACCGCAGCCAGTTACCCAACTGGAACCACCTGGACCCCAAACTGATGAAGCTGATCGAGGCCAACGACCCCGGCAACAAATTCGCCGTGCCCTACATGTACGGCACCATCCTGATCGGCTTCAACCCGGCCAAGGTCAAGGCGGCGTTGGGCGACGATGCGCCGGTGGACAGCTGGGACTTGATCTTCAAGCCGGAAAACATCAGCAAGCTCAAGCAGTGCGGCGTCGCCCTGCTCGACTCGCCTTCGGAAATCCTGCCCCTGGCCCTGCAACACCTGGGCCTGGACCCCAACAGCCAGAACCCCAAGGACTATGAAAAAGCCGAAGCGCTGCTGCTGAAAATCCGCCCCTACATCACCTACTTCCATTCCTCCAAATACATGGCCGACATCGCCAATGGCGACATCTGCGTGGCCGTGGGTTACTCCGGTAGCTTTTCCCAGGCCGCCAACCGCGCCAAGGAAGCCAATAACGGCGTGACCGTGGACATGCGCCTGCCCAAGGAAGGCGCACCGATCTGGTTCGACATGCTGGCCATTCCCAAAGGCGCGAAAAACCCGCAGGACGCCTACACCTTTATCAACTACCTGCTGCAACCCCAAGTGATCGCGCCGATCAGCGATTTCGTCGGTTACCCCAACCCGAACAAGGACGCCACCGCGCAGGTCGACCCAGCGATCCGCAACAACCCCAACCTTTACCCCACCGAAGCAGCGATGGCCACGCTGTACACCTTAAAACCCCTCGACAACAAGGCCGAGCGCGCCAGGACGCGGGCCTGGACCAAGATCAAGTCCGGCACCTGAGCCGGCCGCCACCTGGGCAATGTGCGAACTGTCCTTTACTGAAGTTCGCCACAGTCAGAACCAGGCTTTACGCAGTCGCATCAAGGCCTGGGCGATGGCCGCCTCGGGCACGGCGGCGAACCCCAGCACCAGGCCGGCGCGCTGATCCGGCGCAATGGCCGAGTGCGGCAGCCAATAGCTGCTCAGGCCATTGACCTCGACATCCACCGCGCGGGCCTGTGCCAACAATTGTTGCTCCCGGGCGAGGCTGTCCACCCGCACGGTCAGGTGCAGGCCCGCTGCCACGGTGGGCAACTCGCCTACCCCCGGCAGCGCCGCCGGCCAGCCTGCCAGCAAGGTGTTGCGCCGACTCAGCGCGGCGCGGCGCATGCGGCGGATATGCCGTTGAAAGTGCCCCGCCGCCATGAATTCGGCCATGACTGCCTGGGTACTGACTTCCGAGTGGCGCATATCCACGGCGCGGCGCCGCGAGAACGCATCCACCAGCCCCGGCGGCAACACCAGGTAGCCCAGGCGCAAAGCCGGAAATGCGACTTTGCCGAACGTGCCGACGTACAGCACCCGGCCGCTACGATCCAGCGCCGCCAGGGGCGACAGCGGTGCACCGCTGTAGCGGTACTCGCCATCGTAGTCGTCCTCGATAATCCAGCCGCCCGTGCGCTCGGCCCAGGCCAGCAGTTCCAGGCGCCGCGCCAGGCTCATTACCACCCCGAGCGGGTACTGATGGGACGGCGTGACATAGGCCGCGCGGCAGTCAGTCAAGGTATCGAGCACCTCACACTCGATGCCGTCGGCATCCACCGGCACACCATGCAGGTGCGCACCGGCCAGGGCGAAGGCATGGCCCGCGGCGCGATAGCCCGGATTTTCCACCGCCACGCCGTCACCGGGCTCCACCAGCAGCTGTGCACAAAGGCTGATCGCCTGCTGCGCGCCACTGGTGATCACTATTTGCTCAGCGGAGCACTGCAAGCCCCGCGAACTGCGCAGGTACGCCGCGATCAAGCCACGCAGGCGACCGTCTCCGGCAGGATCGCCGTAGCACAACTGCTCCAGGTTCGGCTTGCGCCAGAAAGCCCCGTTGAGCTTGGCCCATACCTCAAACGGGAACAGATCGAACGCCGGCACGCCGACACGAAAAGCCTTAGGCGGGCCAGCCGGCGGTGGCGGCAAATGGTTGTTTTCCAGACGATCCAATCCCGCCTTGTGGATAACTTTGGGGAGCGAATTAACCGGTAAATCCAGCCAATTTGTGGATAAGGCTGGGGATAAGCCTGGTGATAACCCTGTGGACAGTTTTGTGGATAGTTTTTCAGCGGTCGGCAATTGGGCAACATAGGTGCCGTCTCCCACCCGCCCTTCGATAAAGCCTTCGGCATACAACTGGTCGTAGGCGCGCACCACGCTGTTACGGGAAATCGCCAAGGCCGCCGCCAGATCACGGCTGGCGGGCAAGCGCGTGCCGCCAACCAAGCGCCCATCCAATACACGCTGGCGCAGGGCGTCGTAGAGCTGGCGGGTCAGGCCCTGGCGGCGGTCCAGCTCGATACCGGCGGGGTTGAATGACAACGGTGGTGCAATGGGCGACATATTGGACCTATGAAATTGGCCACAGATGGCTCTTACAACAGACCATTAGCCTGCCTAGGATGCAGCCATTCGCCAAGGAAAATAATCATGTACACACCGCGCGCCTTTGCCCTCGACGACTTGCCAGAAATACAGCAATTGATCCAGCACACCCGTCTGGCGCAACTGGTCAGCGTCGGCGAGCACGGCTTGCAAGCCAGCCACCTGCCGCTGTTGCTCAACCCCGATGAGGGCGCCAATGGCACGTTGTACGGGCATATGGCCAAGGCCAATCCACAGTGGCGCGACTTGCAAAACGGCGCTGAAGCCTTGGTGATCTTTGCTGGCGCCGACGCCTACGTCAGCCCCGCGTTCTACCCGGCCAAGGCCGAACACGGCAAAGTCGTGCCCACTTGGAATTACCTGGCGGTGCACGCCTACGGCAAGGCCGAGGTGTTCACCGATGCCGAGCGCTTGCTGGCCGTGGTCAGCGCTTTGACCGATCGCCACGAAGGCGGCCGCCCGCAGCCGTGGGCCGTCAGCGATGCGCCGGCCGATTACATTGACGGCATGCTCAAGGCCATCGTTGGCTTCGCCCTGCCCATCGAGCGCGTGATCGGCAAACGCAAGCTCAGCCAGAACCGCAGCCAGGCCGACATCAACGGCGTGCGTAACGGCCTGGCGGCCAGCGACGACGTACGCGACCAGACCCTCGCCCGCTTTATTCCACAAGGAGTTGCTGAATGAGCCAGATCGACATCCGCCCAGTCACCGCCGCCGACCATGCCGCATGGCTGCCGCTGTGGCAGGCGTACTTGAAGTTCTACAACACCGAACTGCCGGACGCCGTCACCCAAAACACCTGGCAGCGCCTGATCGACCCCAGCGAACCGACCCATTCGGCGCTGGCCTGGCAGGACGGCAAGGCGGTGGGCATGGTCAACTTCATCTACCATCGCTCCAACTGGAGCATCGAGAATTCCTGCTACCTGCAGGATCTGTTGGTGGACCCCGCCCAACGCGGCACCGGCGTGGGTCGCAAACTGATCGAATTCGTCTACGCCACCGCCAAGGCCGACGGTTGCTGCAAGGTGCACTGGCTGACCCACGAAACCAATGCCACCGCGATCCAACTGTATGAACGCATCGCCGAACGTCCGGGTTTCATTCAATTTCGCCAAGGTCTTTAAGGAGCGCAGCATGCCCACTTCCCTCGCCGACTGGAAAGGTGCCCCGGCCCCCTCCGCTCAACTGCTCGAAGGGCGCTTTATCCGCCTGGAAAAACTCGACCCCGCACGCCACGCCGAGCAACTGTGGCAAGCCCTCGAAGGCCCCGGCGCCGACCCCAAACTGTGGGATTACTTGCCCTATGGCCCGTTTACCGAGCGCACCGCTTTCGATGCCTGGCTGAACAACCACGCGGCCAACAGCGACCCGTATTTCTTCAGCGTGATCGACCGCGCCAGCGGCGAGGTGCAAGGCATCCTCAGCCTGATGTCGATCGTGCCGGCCCAGGGCCGCATCGAAATCGGCCACGTCACCTTTGGCGCACCGATGCAGCGTTCGCCGAAAAGCACCGAAGCGGTGTACCTGCTGGCCAAGTACGCCTTCGAGCAGGGTTATCGCCGCCTGGAGTGGAAATGCAACAACGGCAACGCCCGCTCCAAGTACGCGGCCGAACGGTTGGGGTTCAGTTTTGAAGGGGTGTTCCGCCAGCACATGGTGGTCAAGGGGCAGAACCGGGACACGGCGTGGTATTCGATTTTGGACGGGGAATGGCCGGTGGTGGGCGCGGCTTTTGAGCAATGGTTATCGGAGGCCAATCAGACCGCTTCGGGGCAGCTTAAGAGCCTGGCGGAGTGCCGCCAGGCGCTTTAAACGTCAGTTCAGCTTCTGCGCCAGCACCGCAATATGCTCCGGCCCGATCCCGCAGCAGCCGCCCAGGTGACTGGCGCCACGGGCCTGCCAGTCGGCAGCCCATTGCAGGTAGCCCGGCGGGTCGAGGTCTTCGCGCAGCGGGTCCAGGCCGTCGTTGGCCGTGGCTTCCTTGGGTTGCGGCGGGAAGGCATTGGCGTAGGCGCCGATCTGGATCTGCACGCCCAGGCGTTCGAAGGTCTGACGCGCCGCATCGATCGCCGCGCCAATCACTTCAGGCTGGCTGCAGTTGAACAGCAGCACCTGTACACCCAATTGCGCCGCCGCCTCGGCCGCGTCCGCCACCGGCTCGCCGGAACGTAGGCGCGGCACTTCATCGGTGTCTTCGTCTTTCAAGGTAAACGACAGCCAGAATGGCTTGCCGTCCTTTGGCAGACCGGCGTGGATCGCCCGCGCCTCGGCGATGGAACTCTGGGTTTCCGCCAGCCACAGGTCGACATAGGGCGCCAGGCCCTGCACCAAAGGCGTGAGCAATTCGCACACTCGCGCCGGCTCGAACAGATCCGGCCGGTACGAGCCGAATAACGGCGGCAACGACCCCGCCACGCGCACGGCTTTGCCCGAGGCGTCCGCTGCGCGGCGCGCCAATTCACCCGCCAACGCCGCCAGGGCCTGGCCTTCGGCGGCAAAGCGCGCTTCGCCGATATGGAACGGCACCACGGCGTAGCTGTTGCTGGTGATCACATCGGCGCCGCTGTCGATGTAGGCCGCGTGCACCGCCTCTACCGCTTGCGGGGCCTCGCTCAGGGCCAGTGCCGACCACTCCGGCTGCCGGAAGGGCGCGCCGCGCCGTTGCAGTTCACGGCCCATGCCGCCGTCGAGAATTACTGTGCTTTTAGCGCCCATATAGCTTTTACTCATATGCTTATGAAAATAACTCACTATGAGAGTCGTTCTTATAACTATTTAATGCGTACCAATCGGTTAATAACAACTTCTTTTTTATTCAGGTGTTCATTTTGAAACTCAAACCGCTATTGGCCCTGGGCCTGACGATGCTGGCCGCTTCAACCCAAGCCTTTGGCGGCGCCACGCTGGATCGGATCGAACAGAAAAAAGAACTGGTGGGCGTGCTGATGGAAAGCTACCCGCCGTTTTCGTTTCTCAACGATCAGAACCAGCTCGACGGCTTCGATGTCGACGTGGCCAAGGCCGTGGCGCAGAAACTGGGCGTGAAGCTGCGCCTGGAAACGCCGTCCTGGGACGTGATCGCCGCCGGCCGCTGGAGCGGGCGCTATGACATCTGCATCTGCTCCATGACCCCGAGCAAGGCGCGCGCCGAGGTGTTCGACTTCCCGGTGGAGTACTACGCCTCGCCTGCGGTGATTGTGGTCAACGCCAAGGATGAGCGCATCCACGGCGCCAAGGACCTGAGCGGCAAGAAGGTCGGCCTGACCAGTGCCTCCAGCTATGAAAGCTACCTGAATAAAAACCTGGTGATCGAAGGCGCTGAGGACACGCAGTTGCAGTACCCGTTCGAAGACGTGCAAATCGCACCGTATGACACCGACAACGTGGCATTCCAGGACCTCGGCCTGGGCGCGGGCGTACGCCTGGATGCGATCCTCACCAACCTGGTCACTGCCCAGCCGCGCCTGAATCAAGACAAGCGCTTCAAGCTGGCTGGCGAGCCCCTGTATGCCGAGCCCAACTCGGTAGCCATCGAAAAAGGCGACCCGCAGTGGGACAGCAAAGTGCGTGAAGTCTTCGCGCAGTTGAAACAGGACGGCACCTTGAGCAAGCTGTCGCAAAAATGGATCGGTGCCGACATCAGCCAATGAGTCATCTCCCCAAACCTGCGCGCGGGCTGTTCGGTTTTCGCACGCGCCTGTACCTGACCTGGGCGGCATTGTTCGCCCTGTTCGCCAGCTTTTTCCTGAGCTTCGACCTGAAGTTCTCGATCATCCTCGACAAGCTGCCCAACCTGCTCGGCGTGCACCTGGCGCCCAATGGCTTCCTGCAGGGCGCGGCGCTGACACTGTTCCTGTGTCTGTGCTCGATGCTGGCGTCGTCGGTGCTGGGCTTTATCACCGCCCTGGGGCGCCTGTCGAAAAGCGCCGTGGCCTTTGGCATTGCCAGTTTCTATGCGTCTTTCTTCCGCGGTACGCCGCTGCTGATTCAGATCCTGCTGATCTACCTGGGCCTGCCGCAGCTGGGGCTGGTGCCGGGCGCAATCGTCGCCGGGATCATCGCGCTGTCGCTGAACTACGGCGCGTACCTGAGCGAGATTTTCCGCGCCGGTATCCTTAGCGTCCCCCAGGGCCAACGGGAAGCCGCCCTGGCCCTGGGCATGCGCGACCGCGAGATCTTCTGGCACGTCACCCTGCCCCAGGCCATGCGCACGATCATCCCGCCGGCCACCAACCAGTTCATCTCGATGCTCAAGGACTCGTCACTGATCTCGGTGATGGGCGTATGGGAAGTGATGTTCCTGGCGCAGTCCTACGGCCGTTCGAGCTACCGCTACATCGAGATGCTCACCACCGCCGCGATCATCTACTGGGTGATGTCCCTGGGCCTGGAACTGATCCAGGCACGCATGGAGCGGTACTACGGCAAGGGCTATGCGGGGCGGGGGTGAAGGGGTGTCGATCGCGACTGATTCACCGTGCACTCAATGCTGTGCAGATTTAACGAATTGTTTTATCGCAACGGACTAGAGACATCTCCCGCAAACCCGCAGCAACCGGCCTGACAGTTATCCCCCAGACACCTCGCTAAATTCCCCGCCTCATACATCACGAGGTGGGTTTACATGCCGCTCATACACAAGCAATTCGCACTCGCCATCACCTTGGCATTGGGTGCAATCGGGGCTCAACATGCACAGGCTCGCGGCGATATGGCGCCAGAGGATGAAGTGCTGCAGCCACTTAGAATGAGCAGCACCAAACACCCTTATCAGCCGGTGAAGCCCGCACCGGAAGACTTTTATTTCGCCGACCGTGCCATCAGCCGCAACGGCCTGAGCGTGGCCCGTGTGCTGGATGCGGCGGTAGACGAACTGCTGGCATCGGATGAATTCGGCCCACGGGAGAAATACCATCTGGAACATTACGCGCAGTATCTCGCCAGCCTCGAACCCGGTCGCCTGGGGGTTTGGCTTGAGCAACTGGCGGGCAGCCATAACGCCAACCTGGGCACGGCCACCCAAGCCAGCTTGGAGCCTTTGAACGCCAGCCTGCTTTCGGCCATCCGCCAGTTGGATAACGACACCGACGAGGCAGGCCGCGTGTGGCTGCAGGCCTTTGGAAGCAGCGGCAATCTCGACGCACAACACGGCAGCGCCGGTTTGAAACAGCGTCGCCAAGGCGTGTTGCTGGGAGCCGATTGGTCCCTTGATCACGCTTGGCGGATCGGCCTGGTGGGCGGCAAATCCGCTAGCGACCTCAGCGCCGGTCGTTTCAAGGGCGACGTGGACAGCTGGCACCTGGGCGCTTACGCGGCACGTCAGGACGGGCCGATTGCACTGCGCCTGGGTGCGCTGTACAGCCGCCACGCGGGGCAAAACAAGCGCGAGGTCGATTTCAATTTCATCGATTACCGCGAACATCTCACCGGCCAATACAAGGCCGTCAGCCAGAATGTATTCGCCGAATTGGGCTATCGATTGGACACCGGCGACCTACGCGCCGAACCGTTTGCCGGTATCGGCTTCGCGCGTTATCACCGTCAGGGTTTTCAGGAAAAAGGCGGCTACAGCGCGCTGAATGTCGGGTCTCAGACTCAACAAAACCTCAGCAGCACCTTGGGTCTGCGGGTGGCCAAGAACTTCACGCTGGATAACCAGATGACCCTCAAACCGAACCTGAGCGCCAGTTGGAAACACCTGTATGGCGACGTGAGCAGTCGCGTGCGTCAGTCGTTTGTTGAGGAGAAACGCGAAGACTTCAACAGCGAGTTCACCATCGGCGGCACGTCCCTGGACCGAGATAACCTGACCCTGCGCACCGGCCTGGATCTGGCACTGTCGGCCGAACACAGCGTGGGCCTGACTTACACCGCCGCCTTCGGCAGCCACAGTCGCAACCAAGGCTTGATGGGGCAGTGGGCGATGGCGTTCTAAGGCGTCAAATCCGGCGCAAAAAAAAGGGGAGCACCTGCTCCCCCGAGGATTAAGCGGTTGTATCGAAGGCTGTATCAGCCTTCGATTTCAATCAGGATTTCGCCAGGGTTGACCCGATCGCCCTTGGCCACATGCACGGCCGTCACCTTACCGGCAATGGCGGCCTGCACTTCGGTCTCCATCTTCATGGCTTCGGTGATCAACACAGCCTGACCGGCTTTGACCATGTCGCCTTCCTTGACCAGTACATCGACGATATTGCCCGGCATCGCGGTGCTCACATGGCCCGGCGCCGTGGCGTGCTTGCGCTGGTTACCGCCGCTGCTGACGAATTCATTGAGCGGTTCGAACACCACTTCTTCCGGCATGCCGTCGATGGACAGGTAGAAATGCCGCTTGCCTTCGGCCTTCACGCCCACACCAGTGATGTCGACGCGGTAGCTTTCGCCGTGCACGTCAATGACGAACTCGGTCGGCACCCCTTCGCCACCGGCACGGGCCACGCCGCCGGCTTCTGGGATCGGCAACAGCACTTCCGGCGCCAGCGTCCCGGCTTCGCGCTCTTCAAGGAACTTGCGCCCGATGTCCGGGAACATGGCGTAGGTCAGCACGTCTTCTTCAGACTTGGCCAGCCCACCGATTTCCCCACGCAGCTTGGTCATTTCTGGCTTGAGCAGGTCAGCCGGGCGCACGTCGATCACGTCTTCGCTGCCAATGGCCTGACGGCGCAGTTTTTCGTTCACCACGCCCGGCGCTTTGCCGTAGCCACCTTGCAGGTACAACTTCACTTCGTTGGTAATGGTCTTGTAGCGCTCACCGGCCAGCACGTTGAAGAACGCCTGGGTGCCGACGATTTGCGAGGTCGGGGTCACCAACGGTGGGAAACCGAGGTCTTCGCGTACCCGCGGGATTTCCGCCAGCACTTCGCTCATGCGGTTGAGGGCGCCCTGCTCTTTGAGCTGGTTGGCCAGGTTGGAAATCATGCCGCCAGGCACCTGGTTGACTTGCACCCGGGTGTCGACTGCGGTGAATTCGCTCTCGAACTGGTGGTACTTCTTACGCACCGCGTAGAAGTACAGGCCGATCTCTTGCAGCAGCTCCAGATCGAGGCCGGTGTCGAACTCGCTGCCCTTAAGGGCGGCGACCATCGATTCAGTGCCCGGGTGGCTGGTGCCCCAGGCGAAGCTGGAGATGGCGGTGTCGATATGGTCGGCACCGTTTTCGATGGCCTTGAGTTGGCACATCGCAGCCAGGCCGGCGGTGTCGTGGGAGTGGATAAACACCGGCAGGCTTTGCTCGGCTTTCAACGCCTTGACCAGTTCGCCAGTAGCGTACGGCGTCAGCAGGCCAGCCATGTCCTTGATCGCGATGGAGTCGCAGCCCATGGATTCCAACTGCTTGGCCTGGGCGACGAATGCCTCGACGGTGTGCACGGGGCTGGTGGTGTAGGCGATGGTGCCTTGGGCATGTTTGCCCGCGGCTTTCACCGCTTCGATGGCCACGCGCAGGTTACGCACGTCGTTCATCGCATCGAAAATGCGGAATACGTCGATGCCATTTACAGCCGCCTTGGCTACGAAGGCTTTGACCACGTCATCGCTGTAGTGGCGGTAGCCCAGCAGGTTCTGCCCACGCAGCAGCATTTGCAGGCGCGTGTTGGGCAACGCGGCGCGCAGTTTGCGCAGGCGCTCCCATGGGTCTTCCTTTAGGAAGCGCACGCAGGCGTCGAAGGTTGCGCCGCCCCAGACTTCCAGGGACCAGTAGCCGACTTTGTCGAGCTTGTCGCAGATCGGCAGCATGTCGTCGGTGCGCATGCGGGTGGCCAGCAACGATTGGTGGGCGTCGCGCAGGATGGTGTCAGTAACGAAGATCTTTTTAGTCATTGGTATCTCCTCATAGCGGCAAGCTTCAAGCTACAAGCCGCAAGAAAAAGCCAATCTGCCTTTACTTGCAGCTTGCCGCTGACAACTTGCCGCTGTTTATTCATAAACCCGCATGCGCGGCAATGGCGGCGGCGATGGCCAGGGCCAGCTCTTCGGGTTTGCGCTTGATCGAGTAGTTGGTCAGCTCAGGGTGGCTTTCCACAAAACTGGTGTTGAACTGGCCGCTGCGGAATTCCGGGTTGCGTAGGATTTCCTGATAGTAGGCGGCGGTGGTCTTCACGCCTTGCAGGCGCATGTCGTCCAGGGCACGCAGGCCGCGGTCCATGGCTTCTTCCCAGGTCAACGCCCAGACCACCAGTTTCAGGCACATGGAGTCGTAGAACGGCGGGATGGTGTAACCGGTGTAGATCGCCGTGTCGGTGCGCACGCCGGGGCCGCCGGGGGCGTAGTAACGGGTGATCTTGCCGAAGCTGGGCAGGAAATTGTTCTTCGGGTCTTCGGCGTTGATACGAAACTGCAACGCAAAGCCACGGTGCTGGATGTCTTCCTGTTTCACCGACAACGGCAGGCCCGAGGCGATGCGGATCTGCTCACGAACGATGTCGATCCCGGTGATTTCTTCGGTGATGGTGTGTTCCACCTGCACCCGGGTGTTCATCTCCATGAAGTACACCTCGCCCTCGGCGAGCAGGAACTCCACGGTGCCGGCGTTCTCGTACCCCACGGCTTTGGCCGCGCGCACCGACAGGTCGCCGATGTAGGCGCGCTGTTCGGGGGTCAGCTGCGGGCTGGGGGCAATCTCGATCAACTTTTGGTTACGGCGCTGGATCGAGCAATCGCGCTCGAACAAATGCACCACGTTGCCAAAGCTGTCACCGAGGATCTGCGCTTCGATGTGCTTAGGGTTGACGATGCATTTTTCCAGGAACACTTCCGCCGAACCGAAAGCTTTGGTGGCTTCGGAGATGACGCGGGGGAAGGCTTGTTCGAGTTCTTCGCGGCTGTTGCAGCGACGGATGCCGCGACCGCCACCACCGGACGTGGCCTTGAGCATCACCGGGTAACCGATACGGTCGCCTTCGGTGAGCGCTTCGTGGATGTCGGCCACGTTGCCTTCGGTGCCGGGGGTAACCGGCACGCCGGCCTTGATCATGCTGCGGCGCGCTTCGGTCTTGTCGCCCATGCGGCGGATCACTTCAGCGGCGGGGCCGATGAACTTGATCCCACGTTCGGCGCAGATATCCGCCAATTCAGCGTTTTCCGACAGGAAACCATAGCCAGGGTGCAGGGCATCGCAACCGGTTTCCACCGCCAGGTTCACCAGCTTGCGCGGGTTGAGGTAGCCCGCCAGAGGCTCGGCGCCGATGCTGTGGGCTTCGTCGGCCCGTTTGACGTGCAACGCGTGGCGGTCGGCATCGGAATAGACCGCGACCGAACGGATACCCATCTCGGCGCACGCCCGCACGATGCGGACGGCAATTTCACCGCGGTTGGCGATCAGGATCTTTTTTATCACTTGGAAATTCCCTTGAGCCGATTGCTGCATTCTTCGACCCGCTGGAGCCGGGTCGACGCGTGACCAAATGTTTCAGGTCAGTCGCGAGACACACACTAAGCCGCGCAAGGGATTAACAAAAATCAATAATTATTGGGTCGTGCATAAGTAAAGACTTATAGTTGGCCGGACGGCCTTGGGCGAAAGGAATGAAATAATGCGTAAGTCATTGATGCGTATGACGTTGCGTCAATTGCAAATCTTCAATGAAGTGTGCGATTTGCGTTCTTACAGCCGCGCCGCCGAGGAAATGTCCCTGACACAACCGGCGGTCAGCCTGCAAATCCGCCAGCTCGAAGAGCTGATCGGCCAGCCGCTGTTCGACTATGTCGGCAAGAAACTCTATATGACCGAGGCCGCCGAGGCTCTGCAACGGGCCAGCCGCGATATCTTCGGGCGCCTGGAAAACCTCGATATGCAGTTGTCGGACATGCAGGGCTCGCTGCAAGGCCAGTTGAAGCTGGCGGTGGAGTCCAGCGCCAAGTACTTCGTGCCGCACCTGTTCGCCGCCTTCAAGCGCCAGCATCCGGAGGTGCAACTGCAACTGACCGTGGTCAACCGCGCCCAGGTGATCCGCCGCCTCTCGGACAACCGGGACGACCTGGTGATCATGTCCATGGTGCCCCAGGACATGGGCCTGGAATTCCTGCCCTTCCTGAATAACCCCATCGTCGCCGTGGCGTTGCCGGATCATCCGCTGAGCCTGCAAGGCCCACTGCGCCTGCAAGACCTGGAACCCTACACCCTGCTGCTGCGCGAACCCGGCTCCGGTACACGGCTGGCCTGCGAAGAATACTTCAAGGAAAAACGTGTGCACTTCACCCAGACGGTAGAAGTGGCCTCGGCCGAAGCGCAGCGCGAATGCGTGGTGGCCGGCCTGGGCATCGCCCTGCTGACCCGCCACGCCCTGAACCTGGAACTTGCCACCGGCGGGCTCAAAGAGCTGCCGGTGGAAGAGCTGCCGCTTTACCGCAGTTGGTGCCTGGTGCAGGCCAAGGCCAAGCGCCTGTCACCGGTGGCCCATGCGTTCCTGGGCTTTATCCGCAGCGAACGGGTGCAGATCAGCGCGCTGGCTGAGCGCTTCGCTGGGCGGCCGCGGGTGCCTGCCAATGAAGTTCCGGGTAGTCACTGATGCTCTGGAGCAATTGGCGCTCCTCACAACGGTCTTCGATTGCGCGACGAAACGCCATGCGGCGCTGGTCTTCCTGCTGACGACGGGTCTTGACGGCGCTGTTGCTGTCTTCGTAGGGACGTGCCATTTGGAATCTCCCAATGCGAGTACGGGAGTTCAGGATGGCCTTGGGGGATGACGGGGCGATGACAGCCTGATGAAGATTCTGGACACACAGGACAATCCAATGTCGGAGAGGGCAAGCGCCCTCCCACATTTGCCTGTATCTACAGCGTTCAGTCGTCGAGGGCTTTGACGGATTTGGGCGAGAGACGCAGGCTGCGCAAGCTGCGCTTCACGCTCTTGAGGTGATTGACCAGGCTCGGCCCGCGCGCCATGGCCACGCCCATGGCCAACACATCGATCACCACCAGATGGGCGATACGTGAGGTCAGCGGGGTGTAGATTTCAGTGTCTTCGTGCACATCGATGGCCAGATTGACCGTGGACAGTTCCGCCAACGGTGTCTGGCTCGGGCACAGGGTGATCAACGACGCACCGCTTTCACGCACCAGGTTGGCGGTGATCAGCAGGTCCTTGGAGCGGCCCGACTGGGAAATGCAGATCGCCACGTCGGTCGGCTTCAAGGTCACGGCCGACATCGCCTGCATATGCGGGTCGCTGTAGGCCGCCGCCGTGAGCAATAGACGGAAGAATTTGTGCTGGGCATCGGCCGCTACCGCACCGGAGGCGCCAAAACCGTAAAACTCCACACGCTGGGCCTGAGACATGGCCGTCACGGCTTTTTGCAGCGCCACCGGGTCGAGCTTTTCGCGCACTTCCATCAGGGTGTGCAAGGTGGTGTCGAAGATTTTCAGGCTGTAGTCGGCGACGGAATCGTCTTCGTGAATCGCGAACTGACCAAAGCTGGCGCCAGCAGCCAGGCTTTGGGCCAGTTTGAGTTTTAAGTCCTGGAACCCGGAACAACCGATGGCGCGGCAAAAACGCACGATGGTCGGTTCGCTGATGCCCACGCTGTGGGCCAGGTCGGCCATGGAACTGTGCATCACAGCCGCAGGGTCAAGCAGCACATGATCGGCAACCTTGAGTTCCGATTTGCGTAACAGGTGGCGCGACTGGGCGATATGTTGCAACAGGTTCAAAGGGCAGGACTCTTGTTATTGGCAGGGCCAGGGGATGTAGCAAGCTTGTAGTTATACTACAAGAATTGCGCTTTTGCCCGTCCAACACGTCACTAAATCGCCCTGCTGCCCTCTGATTCAAAGGGCAGACGCTTTGTAGCCACAATGGCGCCCTCGGCGCCCCTAAGGAAAATCCGCATTTTTCCGTAACAAATCCGCCACCCCCTCGGCCTGCATCGGCCGACTGATCAGATAGCCCTGCACCTCGTCGCACTGCTCTGCGCGCAGGAAATCCAACTGCTGGTGATCTTCCACCCCTTCGGCCACCACCTTGAGCGCCAAGCCGTGGGCCATGGCGATGATCGCGCGAGTGATCGCCGCGTCTTCGCGGCCTTGGCCCAGGCCGCGAATAAACGTTTGATCGATCTTTACGTAATCCACCGGAATGCGCTTGAGGTAACTGAGGGACGAATACCCCGTGCCAAAGTCATCGATGGCCAGCTTCACGCCTAGATCGCGTAATTGCTGGAAGGTCGCAATGATGTGTTCGACGCTGTCGAGCAACTGACTTTCGGTCAGTTCCAGCTCCAGGTACTGCGGGTCCAGACCGGTTTCCTCCAACACCTGGCGCACCAGGCTGACCAGTTTGCCCTGACGCAGTTGGTGCACCGACAAATTCACCGACACCCGAATCGGCGCCAACCCCTGACGCTGCCATTCGCACGCCTGCCAGCAGGCTTCACGCAACACGAACTCCCCCAGCGGCACGATCAGGCCGGTCTCCTCGGCCAGGCCGATAAACTCGGCCGGCGGCACCATGCCCCACTGCGGATGCTCCCAGCGGATCAGCGCCTCGGCGGCGTTGAGCTTGCCGGTGGCCAGGCACAACTTGGGCTGGTAGAACACGCTGAGCTGGCGCTCTTCGATGGCTTTGCGCAGGTGGTTTTCCAGCTGCAAGCGCTCCAGGGTGCTGGCTTGCAGGCTGTCGGTGTAGAACTGGAAGTTGTTGCCGCCCAGATGCTTGGCATGTTGCATGGCCATGTTGGCTTGGCTGACCAGCGCGGAAATTTCCCGTGCGTTATCCGGCAAAAGGCTGACACCCATCGACGCACTGACCACCAATTCATGCCCCTCCACCGTGACCGGCACCCGCAGCTTGGCCAGCAGCCGCGTGGCCACCCGCGCCAGGCTCGACAGGCTGCCGTAGGCATCGAACAACACGGCAAATTCATCGCCGGACAAGCGCGCAATAGTGTCGGCCTCGGGCAAGGCGTTGATCAGGCGGCGCGCCATTTTCTGCAGCAACTGGTCGGCCACTTCGTGCCCCAGGCTGTCATTGAGCAGCTTGAAGCGGTCCAGATTGATATGCAGCAGCGCCAGGCTGCGCCCTCCTTTACGCACTCTTTGATGGGCTTCACGCAGCCGTTCACGGAACAGCGAGCGGTTAGCCAGGCCGGTCAGTTCGTCGTAGTGAGTAAGGTGACGCATGCGTTCTTCGGACTCGCGGCGCGCCGACAAATCGGCGAAGAATCCCACGATATGACTGACGTTTCCCCGAACATCGCGCACTACATTCAATTGCAGCCATTGCGGGTAGAGTTCGCCGTTCTTGCGCGTTTCCACCAATTCGCCCTGCCAGGTGCCGTGCGTGAGCAGTGCCTGACGGATCATCGGGAAGTGACGCCGCGCATCGCGGCTGCTGGGCAACTCCACCACGTTGCGGCCCAGCATGTCATCGCGATCAAAGCCGGTGACACGGCTGAACGCCTGGTTGACGGCAATCAGCACGTAGTTCGGGTCGAGGATCACAATGCCTTCGCTGGCCGCCTCGAACACCGTCGATGCCAGGCGCTGTTGCTCTTCCAGGGCTTTGCCGGCGCTGATATCCCGGCGGGTGCCGAGCATACGGATCACGCGCCCGCTGGGGCTATGTTCAACCGCACGGCCGCGGTCTTCGATCCAGACCCAGCGACCGTCGGCGTGCCGCACACGGTATTCCACCTGGTAGTCCTCGCTACGGCCTTTGAGGTGCTCTACCAGTGCGCGCTTGAGCAATGGCAGGTCATCGGGGTGCAGGCGCGGCTTGAGGTGACTGAGCATGGCCGTGATGCATTCAGACTCCAGGCCGAACAGCTCTTTGATCTGGGTGTGATGCACTTCGTCGGTTTGCAGGTTCCAGTCCCACAACCCCAACTCACTGGCCTGCAACGCCATGGCCAGGCGCGCTTCGCTTTTATTCAGGGCCTGACTGGCGAGATCCAGCTCCTGGCTGCGTTGGGCCACGCGATCCTGCAAGCCGACTTGCACATCGCGCAACTCCTGCTCGACCTGGCGCCGTTGCTCGACTTCACGCACCAGGTCCTGATTCAACTGCTCACTGCGCTGCTGCGCCTGCTGCAGATGCTCGATCAATGCCTGGTTCTGAAAGCGACGCAATAAGCCACGCTGAATCAGGCGATTGACCTGCCATGCCACCAGGCTCAAGGACGCCAGCAGAATCAGGCCGAGTACGCCCCAACCTTGTTGCTGCGGCTCGCCGTTCCAGAACAGATAGACAATGGAAGGCACCAGGCAGGGCAAAGCAAATGACAGAAACGCAGGAAAACTTACGGCATACGCCACGCTGGCCGACAACGTGGCTGCACCGATCAGGCCGAACACCCAGGCCTGCTGCATAAAGCTGTTGACCGGCGCCAGGGCGATGGCGGCGGTGGCCAAGGTCAGACCGCTGACTGCCGAGCCGAGCATGAACATGCGTCGCCAAATCGGCCTGGCCTGACGGCTGGGCATGGCCGAATCGAAAGCCGCCACCTGGATCACGCGCAGCGCCACCAATGCCAGCAGCCACACCAGCCAGATGCTGTCGAGCAGGTATTGGGCGGGGTTCCACAACAACCAGGCACACACCACCCCGTTGACCAGCATCAACAAGGTCGGCAGCAGCGACCCCTGATACAACAGGCGTGTGCGTTCGACGGCCATTTCGGTGGCGTACTGTTTGTGAATAACCTGCGCGGGCGCGGGCGCGGCCGAGGAGCTGGGCAGGTCAGTGCTGAGGGTCATAGGCAGTGTTCTTATAATGGTGAGCCCGAAACGTCGACGGAGCATACACAAGCAAGCGCTCCGGCCAAACTGCTCCACGTCATAAAAACCTCACGGCTGCGCCGCGCAAACCTTTGGGCCAGACGGCTTGAGCGAGACACCGCGCGGGCTGCGTCACCTGACCAACCGGTCATCCGCCGCGCCGGCGCATGGAGCATGCCGAAGGTTTTGTCTCGACCGCCCGGCATTGGCATTTGCCCCACTCCCCCGAGGGCCATAGAATGCGCCGATGCGCGATGATCTCTCTCTTTTGCTTAATTCCCTCAACGATGCCCAACGCCAGGCCGTAGCAGCCCCCGTTGGCCGTCAGTTGGTCCTGGCCGGTGCTGGCTCCGGTAAAACCCGAGTGCTGGTGCACCGTATCGCCTGGTTGATCCAGGTCGAGAACGCATCGCCGCACTCCATCCTGTCGGTGACGTTCACCAACAAGGCCGCCGCCGAGATGCGCCATCGCATCGAGCAGCTGATGGGCATCAGCCCGGCCGGTATGTGGGTCGGCACCTTCCACGGCCTGGCGCATCGCCTGTTGCGTGCCCACTGGCAGGAAGCGGGCCTGAGCCAGACCTTCCAGATTCTGGACAGCGACGACCAGCAACGCCTGGTCAAGCGCGTGATTCGCGAGTTGGGCCTCGATGAACAACGCTGGCCCGCGCGTCAGGCCCAATGGTTTATCAACGGCCAGAAAGACGAAGGCCTGCGCCCGCAACATATTCAGGCCAGTGGCGACCTGTTCCTGGCTACCATGCGCAGCATTTATGAAGCCTACGAGGCTGCTTGCGTACGCGCCGGCGTGATCGACTTCTCCGAATTGCTGCTGCGCGCCCTTGACCTGTGGCGCGACAATCCGGGCTTGCTGGCCCATTACCAGAAGCGCTTCCGGCACATTCTGGTGGACGAGTTCCAGGACACTAACGCCGTGCAGTACGCGTGGTTGCGCCTGTTGGCCAAGGGCGGCGACAGCCTGATGGTGGTGGGCGACGACGATCAGTCGATCTACGGCTGGCGCGGCGCGAAAATCGAGAACATCTATCAGTATTCCGAGGATTTCCCGGACGCGGTCACTATCCGCCTGGAGCAGAACTACCGCTCCACCGCCGGCATTCTCAAGGCCGCCAACGCCTTGATCGCCAACAACACCGGGCGTCTGGGCAAGGAATTGTGGACCGACGGCGGCGAAGGCGAAGCGATCAACCTGTACGCCGCATTCAACGAACACGATGAAGCGCGCTATGTGGTCGAAACCATCGAAAGCGCCTTGAAAACCGGCATCGCCCGCAGCGATATCGCCATTCTGTACCGCTCCAACGCCCAATCGCGGGTGCTGGAAGAAGCCTTGTTGCGCGAGCGCATCCCCTACCGCATTTATGGCGGCCAGCGCTTCTTCGAGCGCGCGGAAATCAAGAACGCCATGGCCTACCTACGGTTGCTGGAAGGCCGTGGTAACGACGCGGCGTTGGAGCGGGTGATCAATATCCCGGCCCGTGGCATCGGTGAAAAAACTGTTGAAGCGATCCGCGAGCATGCCCGCCACGCCGATGTGTCGATGTGGGAGGCCATGCGCCTGCTGATCGCCAACAAGGGTTTGACCGGTCGCGCAGCCGGGGCGCTGGGCGTGTTTGTCGAACTGATCGAGAACCTCGCGGCCAAGTGCGCGGAAATGCCCCTGCACTTGATGACACAGACCGTGATCGAGCAGTCCGGATTGATCGCCTATCACGAAGCGGAAAAAGGCGAGAAAGGCCAGGCCCGGGTGGAAAACCTTGAGGAACTGGTCAGCGCGGCCCGTGCATTCGAGAACACTGAGGAAGACGAAGAACTGACCCCGCTCGCCGCATTCCTCGGCCATGCGTCCCTGGAAGCCGGCGATACCCAGGCCGACGAGCACGAAGACAGCATTCAGCTGATGACCCTGCACAGCGCCAAGGGCCTGGAATTCCCGTACGTGTTTCTGGTGGGCATGGAAGAGGGCCTGTTCCCACACAAGATGAGCCTGGAAGAACCCGGCCGCCTTGAGGAAGAACGCCGGCTGGCCTACGTGGGCATTACCCGGGCCATGCAGAACCTGGTGATGACCTACGCCGAGACCCGACGGCTGTACGGCAGCGAAACCTACAACAAGGTGTCGCGCTTCGTACGCGAAGTGCCCAAGGGTCTGATCCAGGAAGTGCGCTTGTCCAACAGCGTCAGTCGCCCGTTCGGCGGTGGCCAGCAGCAGAACTCCAGCAACATGTTCGCCGGTTCCGAGATTCCGGAAACAACGTTCAGCCTTGGCCAGCAGGTCAAGCATGCGATCTTCGGCGAAGGCGTGATCCTCAACTTCGAAGGCGCCGGTGCCCAGGCCCGCGTGCAGGTGAACTTCGCCGAAGGCAGCAAGTGGCTGATGATGGGTTACGCCAAGCTCGAAGCGATCTGAACTGCGGGCTTGCCGCTCGTTATCCTTGTTTTTAACGAGCGCGGGCCCATATCTGTAATTAGTCCTACAGATCTTTCGGATTCAGTCCTACGCAAAAGCCCGAAACATTATGTCGCTAGCCACTGTCATTACACCTGTGCAACATGGCGCGCGTGCAATCCACAAATGGGAATTCCCTTTATGAAACGTTTTCTTAGCATCGCCATGGCGTTGTGCATCGGCCTGACGATGAGCCTCGACGCCAACGCCAAACGCTTCGGTGGCGGCAAAAGTTCGGGCGCAGCCCCCACTCACCAGACCAGCCAAATGGCCCCATCCGCCGGTGCGGGCGGTGCAGCAGCCACCGCAGGCGCGGCCGGTGCAGCAGGCGCTGCGGCCAAAGCTGGCGGCGCTTCGCGCTGGTTGGGCCCTCTGGCCGGTATCGCAGCCGGTGGCCTGCTGGCATCCATGTTCATGGGTGGCGGCTTCCAGGGCATGCAGATCTTCGACATCCTGATCCTGGCGGTCATCGCCTTCGTGATCTTCCGCTTTATCGCCGCCCGTCGCCGCAAGCAGCAGGAGCACCTGGCTCCGGCCGGCGCGCCGATGCAGCGTGAAGTGTTCGAGCAGAAGCCGGTCATGGGCTCGATCTTCGGTGGTTCGGCAGCGCCTGCCGCCCGTCCGGTGATCAATGCGCCGGCCTGGTTTAACGAAGAGCGTTTTATCGAAGCGGCCCGCAGCCACTTCCAGTCCCTGCAGCAGCACTGGGACGCCAACGAAATGGACAAGATCGCCGAGTTCGTGACCCCACAACTGCTGGAGTTCCTCAAGCGCGAACGCGCCGATCTGGGCGACGGTTTCCAATCGACCTATATTGACGACCTGCGCGTCCAGCTTGACGGTGTGGATGACCGCGCCGACAAGACCATCGCCACCCTGACCTTCAGCGGTGTGTCGAAAACCTCGCGTTTCGACCAGGGCGAAGCGTTCAGCGAAAGCTGGAACATGGAACGCGCCCAGGGCGATAACCAGCCTTGGCTGGTCGCCGGTATCCGCCAGAACGGCTGATCCCCGCTCGCTTGAGACCGCAACAACGAAACCCCGGACCTGTCCGGGGTTTTCTATTTCACGGTTGCACTTATAGCGAGCTACTGTATAAAACGCCCCTATCAACCCGCGCCATCAGCAAGAGGATCCCGGCCGTGGAAGAAATCATCGAACAACTGCGTGAAGCCAACGAACCGGTTCCGGTTCCGCTGGAACTGCCTGACGAAGACCTGCTGGTGGAAATCGAAGAACAGCTGTTCATCGATATCCCCTTTGTCTTCCGCGAATTTCTGCTGACCGTCAGCGACGTGGTCTACGGCAGCCTGGAGCCGGTGACCGTCACCGACCCTCAATCTCATACCTACCTGCCGGACGTGGCCGCCAATGCCTGGGATGCCGGTGTGGAGCGTAGCCTGATCCCGATCTGCCAGGACGGCGACGACTACTACTGCGTTGAGGAAGACGGCACTGTGGTGCTGTGGTCCGCCGAAGAGGAACTTGTCCAGGAAGAAACCTGGGAATCGGTATGGCACTGGGCGCGGGACGTCTGGCTGGAAAGCTGAGTCCCGTACTCGGCGCTTTAGTGCTCCGGCGTATCGTTATGGTTGTCCAGCGTTTCCAACAACGCGACCTGCATCCGCGTATGCACGCGGATGAACCAGCGCCAGAGCACCGCCGCCACCGCCGCCGCCACCACCGCGATCAGCACCAGCAACTTGTTGGTCGGCAGGATACTGGCCGACAACGCGGCCAAAAGCAGAAAGATCACCAACAGCGACAGAATCGGAATCAGCTCGGCAATCACCCGCCGCACACGCTGGGTATGCCGCCCGGCCATTTCCGGCTTGACGCTCATCTCCGCTAGCAACATCGACAGGGCTTTGAGCTTGCGGTACGCCGCGATCAAAAACGGCAGCGACAACAGCAGCGCCCCGCCCCAGATCAATGCCTTTTGCCAGCTGGGATCGCTGATCCAACCTTCCAGATACCCGCCGATACGTGCGGCGAAATAGCTGCCGGCAAAGAAGATCGCCACCACCAGCGCCAGATTCACCCCCACTTGCAGGACGATTTTGCGGATCATCGCCGCCAGCATCGCGCCCTCTCCCTGAGGCTGAATGCTGCGCAGCCATTCGCCATACATACCGAACACCCGGCTCATGCGCCGAGGCATCACTGCCGCCATCTTCAATGACAACGGGTCGGCCCCACGAATCAGATAGGGGGTGAGCAAAGTGGTAATTGCCGAGACCGCCACCGCCACCGGATACAGAAAGTCGCTGGTCACCTGCAACGTCATCCCCAGCGCCGCGATGATGAAGGAAAACTCGCCTATCTGTGACAGGCCCATGCCGACCCGCAATGACGTACGCCCATCGTTACCCGCGATAAACGCTCCCAGGCCACAGGAAAGCGTCTTGCCCAGCACCACCGCGACGGTGATCACAGCGATAGGCCAGGCGTACTGAAGCAGGATCTGAGGGTCGATCATCAGACCGATGGCGACAAAGAAAATCGCACTGAACATGTCGCGAACCGGCTCGATCAGGCGCTCAATCTTAAGCAACTGCCGCGACTCGGCCATGATCGCGCCAATCAGGAACGCGCCCAGCACCATGCTGTATTCCAGCTTGACCACAAGCAGGCAGAAACCGAAGCACAGGCCCAACACGGTAATCAGCAACATCTCGTTGCTTTCGAACTTGGCCACATAGGCCAGCAGGCGCGGCACCAGCAAAATACCGATCACCAGCGCGACGACCATGAACAGCGAGAGCTTGCCGACCGTGGAAAACACCTCGCCGGAGCTGACCGTGCCGCTGACGGCGATGCTCGACAACAGCGCGATGATGCCGATCCCAAGGATGTCTTCCACGATCAGCACGCCGAAAATCAGTTGGGCGAAGCGCTGGTCTTTCATCTTCAGGTCATTGAGGGCTTTGACGATGATGGTGGTGGAAGAGATGGCCAGGATCGCGCCGAGGAACAGCGAGTCCATGGTGCTCCAGTCGAACCAGCGGCCAATTTCGTAGCCGATCCAGATCATCAGGATGATTTCCAGGAACGCCGCGATAAACGCAGTGGCACCCACCTTGAACAACTTGCGTAGGCTGAACTCCAGGCCCAGGCAGAACATCAGGAAGATCACCCCCAGCTCGGCCAGGGTCTTGATGGTGTCTTCGTCGTGGATCAGCCCGAAGGGTGGCGTGTGGGGGCCGATGATAAAGCCGGCGACGATATACCCCAGCACCACAGGCTGCTTAAGCCGATGAAACAGGATGGTAACCACCCCTGCCACCAACATGATCACAGCCAAGTCCTGGATAAAGCTGATGGCGTGCATGGCGAGGGGGCTCCTTGAGGGTACCGGCGCTTTTCCCACTTCAGCTCGCAGCGTTAACTGGTCTTAAAAAGCTGAAGGAAAAGTCTACCTAAATCGTAAGAAATGCCCTGAGACGGGCTTTTGAAGGTTAACACCGCGACTTCCGGCGAAAAGCCGGTGCAATATATGGAAACAGATCGGCCTACGCGTGACGGCAAGCCGCCCGCCGGCGTCCCGTTAGGGCTAGCGCAGTAAAGAGTCCAGCACCCGCAGAGGTGCTCCCCCCACCAATGCCTACAACCCGTGAGTGTGCTATGGAACCCGGAAACGCCCAGCTGTCGATGACGGTCTTGATGACCCCTGATATGGCCAACTTCTCAGGCAATGTCCACGGCGGCACGTTGCTCAAGTACCTCGACGAAGTGGCCTACGCCTGCGCCAGCCGTTACGCCGGGCGCTATGTGGTGACGTTATCGGTGGATCAGGTGATTTTCCGCGAGCCGATCCATGTCGGCGAGCTGGTGACCTTTCTCGCGTCGGTCAACTACACCGGCAATACCTCCATGGAAGTGGGGATCAAGGTGGTCACCGAGAACATTCGCGAGCGCTCGGTGCGGCATACCAACAGCTGCTTCTTTACCATGGTGGCGGTGGACGACCAGCGCAAACCGGCGGCCGTACCGCCGTTGCAACCGCATAACAGCGAAGGCAAGCGCCGCTTCGTGCAGGCCCAGCAACGTCGGCAGATCCGCCAGGAGCTGGAAAAGCGCTATCAGGAAATCAAGGCCGACGCACCGTAAGTCCGAGGCCGTAAACCCAACAACAATGTGGGAGCGGGCTTGCTCCCACATTGGGTCAGGTGAGCTTACAAAGTGATGGGTGTCGCTTCGAAGCGAACGCGAGGATGGGCGATACGGTCCTGGGCGCGCACCAGCTCCAATTCATAACTGGCGCAAGCCTGGGTCTCCAGCAGTACTTCGTGGACAGCCGCAGCGGTGAACTCAAAGGCCGCCAGTAAGCTGTCCCCCAACAACACACGCGCCAGGAATAACCCGGATGTCAGGTCTCCCACCCCCACCGGCTGGCGCGGGAAGGCCAGCAACGGCCGGCGCAGGTGCCAACTGGCGTCGGCGGTTACCAGCAGCATCTCGAAGCCGTCCGGCAACTTGCCCGGGTAATCCAAATGCTTGACCAGAACCGCCTTGGGCCCACGGGCTAGCAACGCCTTGGCCATGGCCAGGCAATCGAACAGCGAGCGCGGTTTGCGCCCGGCAAAACTATCCAGTTCCAGTTGGTTGGGGCACAGGAAGTCGGCCATGGCCGCGGCTTCATCAAGCAGAAAATCGCTGACTTCCTGGGGCACGATGCAGCCTTTTTCCGGATGCCCCATTACCGGGTCGCATAAGTAAAGCGCCTTGGGATTGACCGCCTTGATGCGCGCCACACCATTGAGGATCGCCCGGCCCTGGTCCGCACTGCCCAGGTAACCGGACAGGATGGCGTCGCAGTTACCCAGCTCGCCGATGGCGGCAATGCCTTCCACCAACGCAGGAATTTGCTGCGGCGCCAACACTTCTCCCGCCCACTGTCCATACTGGGTGTGGTTGGAGAACTGCACCGTGTTGAGCGGCCAGACGTTTACCCCGACCCGCTGCATGGGGAACACGGCGGCGCTGTTTCCGGCGTGGCCAAAGACCACATGAGACTGGATCGCAAGCAGATGAGGGGTGCGTTTCATGCAGGGGATTTCCGTAAAGCCGTTTGGATTCTGGCCGCGCAGTATGCGACTAAACGCAGCCTGTACGACAGACCGGCGACACAGTTAAGCTGCTCTCACTTTGTTGGAGTTCATCGCATGCTGACCCTGGGAAACATGTTTGTGTTGATGCTGCTGGCGACCGGTGCCGCCTGGGTGTGGCACAACCACGGCTTGCGCGAGCGCGCGTTGGAGCGGGTCAAGCAGCATTGCGCCAAGCTCGACATCGAGCTGCTGGACGGCGCGGTAGCGCTCAAGCGCATCGGCTTTGTAAAAGATGCCAATGGGCGGCGGCGTTTGGCGCGGGTCTACAATTTCGAGTTCACCGTGACCGGCGAAACCCGCCACCCCGGCACCATCACTCAGTTCGGCGCCCATAGCGCGCAGATTGAACTGGCGCCCTACCCGTTCGAGATCAAGACACCTTTGCCCAGCGCCGAGATTATCGAGCTGAGCCAATGGCGCCAGGACCACAGCACCAAGCACCGTCAATAACGGCAGGCCGCCAACCCGGCCTGCAATGCCGCCACGTCCTGTGGCGTGCTGAAGATCAATTCAACACGAGAATCACGGCGCCATTCGCTGGGCAGCCACGCGAGCGAGCAGTTATCCACAGCATTGGCGCTGACCCAACCGTCGCGGCTGTGGATAACCAGCTTGGCGCGCCGCCACGCGAGGTCCGCCAGCCACGCCGCCACGCGTTGAGTATCGAATTGCTGGCTAGGATGCCAACGCCAACCCACACTCCAGCCGCCGTCCTGGGCATGGCTCAAGCAGATCGGCACGGTCGGATCGCTCCAGATCACCGGTATATGCGCCAAGCCTTGAGACTCATGACCTTTATCCACAGCCTCGCCCGCGTGCTGATCCAACCCCGGCAGCAGGGCCAATGGCAGATGCGCCTGATGGGTCCAGTAACGCGGGCAATCGGGTAACCGGGCCTCAATCGCCTGACGCTGCGCCGCGTCCAGCCCCTCCTCCTTGTTCAAGACCAGCAGCCCAGCATTGGTCAGCGTTTCCTGTTGTGCCGGCGGCAAAGGGGTGCCTCTGGCCAGGGCCTGGGCATCCAGGACCAGCACACACGGCTGGACCGTCAACACGCCCTGCCACGGCGCCTGGCGCAACTGCTTGAGCAACTGCGCCGGGTGGCCCAACCCCGATGGCTCGATAAACAAACGATGCGGCTTGGCCTTACGCAACAAACGGCCAAGACCTACCTGGAACGGTGCACCGTTCACACAACACAGGCAGCCACCGGCGACCTCGCCCAAGGCAATACCGTCGTCATCCTGGGTCAGCAGCGCGGCGTCCAAGCCGATCTGGCCGAACTCATTGATCAATACTGCCCAGCGCTCATCTTCCGGGCGTTGGGCCAGCAGTTGCTTGATCAGGCTGGTCTTGCCGGCACCTAATGGCCCGGCTATCACATGAGTGGGAATGTTCTGCAGCATAGAGGGCATCATTCAGGCCGTGTAGAGCGCTTGATCCTACGCGGTTATGCCAGCCAATCCAGCGTCAGGATCAATCGGCGCTCGCCTTCTTTGAGCGCCGGCGAACGATGGATCAAACCGTGGCCTTCGTTACCGTGCCACTTGCTGCCTTTGAGCAAGGCCACTTCGCCACAATGGATCTGCTCAACACGCGAGGTGGGTTCGGCTTCGGGTTGTCCCAAGCGACGCCGGTCCATGACCCCCTCCCGCAACCACTGGCTGCCGACCCCGGCATAGGTGGTGATCAGCCGCACCGGTACGTGGTCGACGTGAAACCGTGGGCACATGGCTTTATCCAGCAAGCGCAGGCGCACGCCTATGCGTCGGGCGCCGAGCAGGCAGGCAAAGGCGCTGGTCAACCAGGACACATCGGCAATAAATCCCTCATAGCCTTCAAGATCGCGGCAATTGCCCGCCAATCCTTGCAAATTCGGCACTGCCTCATCACTGCCCAGTTCCACCACCAACGAATCGGCTACGGGCTCGTTGAGCGAAACCAGCAAGGCGCCGAATTCGGCAATGTGCAGGGGTAATTGGCGCTGCCACAGCGCCAGATTTACGCCATCTTCGAGGATCTCAGACAGCGCCAACGGGGTTTCGCCGCGGGTTTGGCGAATCAGCGGGCGCAAGGGCGTCAGTGCAGCGAGCATCAGGCCACCTCGTCGTACCAAGGGCCAAAAGGATCGGCCAGCAAGCGCCATCCATCGACACCCAAAGCCATTTCTGCATCGGTGAGCAAGCACGCATCCAACTCGGCGCGTAGCTGGGCAAAGTCGATGTGTTGCCCGATAAACACCAGTTCCTGACGGCAATCGCCGCTGCTCAGTTGCCAATTGCCCATGATTGCCGCGACGCTTTCTTCATCCTGCGGCCACTGGTTTTTCGGCACGAAACGCCACCAGCGCCCGGCGAATCCATGGCGCATCAAGCCACCGGCCTGGGACCAACTGCCCGCATCCTGATGCTTGCTGGCCAGCCAGAAAAAGCCTTTGGAACGCAGCAATTTGCCGTTGACCCAGGGGCGGTCAATAAAGTCGTAGAAACGCTGCGGGTGGAACGGGCGCCGCGCACGATAAGCGGTGGACGCGATACCGTACTCTTCGGTTTCCGGCACATGCTCGCCGCGCAATTCCTGCAGCCAGCCGGGCGCCTGGGCGGCGCGCTCGAAGTCGAAGCGGCCGGTGTTGAGGATCTGGTCCAGAGGCACCTCGCCCATCACCATCGGGATGATCTTGGCGTGAGCGTTGAGGCGCTCAAGGATCGCCATCAACTCCTCGCGCTCGTGCTGGCTGATCAGGTCGATCTTGCTGATTAGAATCACGTCGGCGAACTCGATCTGCTCGATCAGCAGGTCGGTGATCGAGCGCTCGTCCTCTTCACCCAACGTCTCACCGCGCGAGGCCAGGCTTTCGGCAGCCTGGTAGTCGAGCAGGAAGTTGATGCCGTCGACCACGGTGACCATGGTGTCCAAACGTGCGATATCCGCCAGGCTTTGCTGGTTTTCATCGCGGAAAGTGAAGGTTTCGGCCACCGGCAGAGGCTCGGAAATACCCGTGGATTCGATCAGCAGGTAATCGAAGCGCCCGTCCCTGGCGAGCTTGGCGACTTCTTCCAGCAGGTCTTCACGCAAGGTGCAGCAGATGCAGCCGTTGCTCATCTCCACCAGTTTTTCTTCGGCGCGGTTGAGGGTGACATCGCGCTGCACTTGGCTGCCGTCGATGTTGATTTCACTCATGTCGTTGACGATCACCGCCACCCGCAGGTTGTCGCGGTTGCGCAGGATGTAGTTAAGCAGCGTACTTTTACCGGCGCCGAGGAAGCCGGACAGCACGGTAACGGGGAGTCGATTGGGCATCAGGTCATACTCATCAGGCCGCCCGTTCGAATCGGGCTGTTATTAATGTTATAGTATAACAACACAAATAAGCCAACCCCCGCTTGCTCAACGTGATGAAGACGGCAATGCTGGCGCCTGCTGATGTCGAGAACGCCCATGAACTATCTGCTGTATGGCCTGCTGCTGATTTTCGCGACCCAGGCCAATGCCCAAACACCAAGCCTGTTGGCCAACTGCACGCGCAGCGCCAACCTGCTGGCCTGCGTAGACCCGCTGGGCAACGCCTACAGCGTAGCGACGGTTGGCAGCACCACATATTTGCGTGGCTTTGAGGTGATAGGTAAACGCTACTGGGCGCAGACCAACAGCCGTTACGGACAATTGACGTTCTTTACCGGCCTGGCGTCGGACGGCGAAGCGTGGGTCGGTTACACACGCAGAGTCGGTTGGACCACGATCAACCGCTTCTCCAGTTCCGGGGGCGCCGGCGCCACCTTCACCTGCAGCCGTCTCACCGGCTGCTAAGCACGGGCGTTTTTCTGGTCTTGCACCCAGGCCATATAGCTGTTGATCGGCGGATTCTTCTGGAAGTAATTTCTCAGGCCCTCGAATAATCCGTCAGCCACAGCCTGCTGGTGACGTGCAGTCACCAGCCGCTGCGCGTCCCGGGCATTGGAGATAAACCCGGTCTCCACCAGAATCGACGGCACATCCGGTGACTTGAGCACCGCAAAACCGGCCTGTTCCACACGCTTCTGATGCAACGACGTGATGCTCTGCAGGCTGCCCAGCACCGAACTGCCCAATTGCAGGCTGGAAGCGATGGTGGCGTTCATCGACATATCAAGAATCACCCCGGCCAGCATCGGGTCCTTGTCCTTGAGATTGAGCAGCGTGGTGGCGCCCAGCAGGTCCGCGCCGTTTTCGCGCTGAGCCATAAAGCGCGCCGTGGCGGAGGTGGCGCCGCCTTCGGACAACGCATACACCGAAGCCCCCGACGCGGTCAGGCGTGGCGCGGCGTCGGCGTGTACTGAGATGAACATATCGGCTTTGTGTCGACGGGCGATGTCCACGCGCTTGCGCAGCGGCACGAAGAAGTCGTCGTTGCGCACCAGCTTCACATCAAAGCCCTTTTCGCGCTTCAAGCGCTTGGCCAGCAGTTGGGCGATGGACAACACCACATCTTTTTCGCGCTGGCCCTTGGAGCCAATGGCGCCGGGGTCTTTGCCGCCGTGACCGGGGTCGACCACTACGATGATGTCGCGCTTGGGATGGGCTTTGTCCACCGAAGCCACTAAAGGCGCCGATTCAGCTGCGATTTGACGGGGCGCCTGAGTCGCGCGGGTCAAGTCCAGCACCAGACGGTGCCCTTGGCCATCCTGGGGCGGCAGCACAAAGCTGTTGAGCTGCATCGGCGCCGCCAGGTCCAGCACGATGCGCGTGTCGTTCTGGCCGAAATGTCCCGAACGAATCGAAGTGATGCCGCTGTTTTTCAGCACCAGCTGCGAAAAATCCCCACTGAGCCCGGCGCCGCTCAGGTCGATGATCAAACGCTCCGGCGCGGTCAGCGAGAAGGTCTTGTTCTGCACCGGGCCACTAAGGTCGAACACCAGCCGTAGCTTGTCGTCCGAACGCCATAAGCGCGCGTTGCGGATTTGCGTGGCGTGAACCGTGAACGGCAGGACGAAAAGTGGGCTAGCCAGGAGCAGGTTAAGAAGCTGACGTCTGTGCATGACAAATACCGCAAATAAAGGAGCGTCCCTGCTCGACATGGCTGAACAAAGGCGGGCGTAGAAAATTCATCGTCGATTTGATTGTTATACTATAACATGTCGAATTATTTCCAACGATGGACCTGCTTATGAACGCGCTGACCTTGCCGGACATTGCCGCGCAGGCTTCACGCCAAGCCTTGCCACTCGACTGGGTCGGCATGTGCGGCATTGCCCTGCCAATTCTGATAGACGGCCAGCGCCTGGCCGCCACCGCCGACGCGGGTGTCAGCCTCGACGACGGCACCGCACGCGGCATTCATATGTCACGCCTGTACCTGGCACTGGAGATACTCGACCAGCAGCCCCTCACCCCTGCACTTCTGCGCACTGTACTGCAGCGTTTTCTCGACAGTCATGAAGGTTTATCTAAGAACGCTTACCTGCGCATCCACACTCATTTGCTGCTCAAGCGCCCAGCGTTGGTCAGCCCGTTGGCCGGCTGGAAAAGCTATCCGATCAGCATCGAAGCGCAGTTGAAAAACCAGATGTTCCACGTGGAACTAAAAATTGACGTCGCGTACTCCTCAACATGCCCATGCTCCGCTGCGCTCGCCAGGCAGTTGATTCAGCAGCAATTTATCGATGATTTCGCCAACACGGCCTTGCAGCATGCAGACGTACTGACCTGGCTCGGCAGCGCCAAGGGCATTGTCGCCACACCCCACAGCCAGCGCAGCAGCGCGCAGTTACATGTGCACTTACAAAGTGAGCAACTGCCCTTGGTCGAACTGATCAATGACGTGGAAGCCGCACTCGGCACCGCCGTGCAAACCGCGGTGAAACGCGCCGACGAGCAAGCCTTCGCCCTGGCCAACGGGCAGAACCTGATGTTCTGCGAAGACGCCGCCCGCCGCGTAAACCTCGCCTTGAAACGCTCGGACGCGATCAACGCCTTTCATCTCAAAGTGATCCACGCCGAAAGCCTGCACGCGCACGATGCCGTGGCTGAAAGCCGCTGGACGAGACACTCTGCATGATCACCTGCACCGCTTTGCGCTGGGGCGCCCCCGGCCAACCGCTGACGCCACCTGTGGATTTCACCCTGGAAAAAGGCAGCCTCACCGGCGTGATCGGCGCCAATGGCACCGGCAAGAGCAGCCTGCTCAAAGTCATTGCGGGCCTGCAAAAGCCGTTGACCGGTAAGGTCAGCGTGAACGTGCCGCGACGTGGCGGCCTGGCGTTCCTGCCGCAGCAACAGCACTTGGATCGCCAGTTCCCCATCAGCCTGCAAGAACTGGTCGCCGCCGGTTTCTGGGGTTTGCAGCTCAGCCCGCAACAGCGCAGCCAGCGCCTGCAAGCCGTACTTGAAGACTGGTGCCTCAGCGGCCTGGAACAGCGCCCGTTAATGGCCTTGTCTGGCGGCCAGTTGCAGCGTGCGCTGCTGGCACGCATGAGCCTGTCGGAGTCGTCGGTGCTGCTGCTCGACGAACCCCACGCTGCCCTTGATGAAGAGGGCCAGGCGCTGTGCTGGAAACACATCCATGCCTGGCACGCGTCGGGCCGCACCTTGGTGGTGGTCTGCCATGACCTGGCATCCGTGCGCCATCACACTCAAAACGTGTTGCAGATCAAAAGCACTGGCTGCTTGTTGGGCCCGAGCAAAGAGCTGATCCGACCCCAGCCCCAAATGCAGGTGGCCTGATGCACTTCGCCGCCCACCTGTGGATGCCATTCTTTGACTTCGTGTTTATGCGCCGCGCACTGATTGGCGGGCTGGTGCTGGCGTGCAGCACCGCGCCGCTGGGCGTGTTCCTGATTCTGCGGCGCATGAGCCTGATCGGCGACGCCGTGGCCCACGGCATCCTGCCCGGCGCCGCTCTGGGGTTTTGGTTCGCCGGTTTGAGCCTGCCGGCGCTGACCCTGGGCGGACTCGGTGCCGGCCTGGGCATGGCCGGATTGTCGGCGTGGATCACCCGCCGCACCGGCCTGCGCGAGGACGCCAGCCTCGCCGCCATCTACCCCATTTCCCTAGCCGCCGGCGTGTTGATCCTCGGCATCGCCGGCAAACGCCTGGACCTGTTGCACCTGTTATTCGGTTCTGCCCTGGCGGTGGATGAAACCACCCTTACCGGCATGCTGTGGGTGTCAGGGGTCAGCCTGATCGCCATGACGCTGATCTACAAACCGCTGCTGCTGGACACACTCGACCCACTGTTCCTGCAAACCGTCAGCCGCCTCGGCCCTCTGGCTCACGGGCTGTTTTTGACCCTGGTGGTGCTGAACCTGGTGATCGGTTTCCAAGCCATCGGCGCGCTGATGGTGGTGGGGTTGATGATGCTGCCGGCCATCGCTTCACGGTTCTGGAGCCGGCGCCTGCCGGTGTTGATCGCGGTATCGGCGGTGCTGGGATGCCTGTCGGTATGGCTTGGCTTGTTGCTGTCGTTCTACTACTCGTTGCCCAGCGGCCCAGCAATCGTGCTGGTGGCGGGCGCCGGGTACTTGTTGTCCGTGGTCTTCGGTCCGGTGCACGGCTTGCTGCGCCGCCCGCCCCTACTGTCATCCCAATGAGGTGTTTGCCGATGCGCGCTCTACTCGTGCTGTTCAGTTTGTTGCTACCGCTGTCGATGGCCCAGGCCGCCGACAAACTCCAAGTGGTCACCAGTTTCAGTATTCTCGATGACATCACCCACCAGATTGGTGGCGATCACATCCAGATCAGCAATATGGTCGGCCCCGACGCCGACGCCCATACTTACGAACCCACCCCGGACGATGCCAAGGCGCTGCTCAAAGCCAAGCTGATTATCAAGAACGGCCTGGGCTTCGAGCCGTGGCTGGACCGCCTGGTGGCGAGTACCGAAACCCGGGCCACCGTGGTCACCGCCAGCAAAGGCGTGATCTCTCACACCATGGAAGAGGACGGCGAAACCATCCCCGACCCACACGCCTGGCACAACCTGGCCAACGCCGAAATCTATGTGAACAACATCACCAAGGCGCTGATAGCCGCCGACCCGGCCAACCAATCCGATTACCAGCGCAACAGCCAAGCCTATCTGAAACAAATCTACCGCCTGCTGGCCGACGCCAAAGCCAAGTTCGGCGCGCTACCGCCGGGTAATCGCCGCATCGTCACCTCCCATGATGCCTTCGGTTACCTGGGCCAGGCCTATGGCATTCAGTTCCTCGCCCCCCAAGGTTTGTCCACCGAGCGTGAGCCTTCCGCAGCCGAAGTCGCCGCGCTGATTACGCAGATTCGCAAGGACAAGGTCAAAGCGGTGTTTATGGAGAACATCAAGGACGCGCGCCTGCTCAAGCAGATCGCTGACGAAAGTGGCGCGCAGATCGGCGGGACGCTGTACTCCGACGCCCTCGCCGCCGAAGGCCCGGCCAGCACCTTTATCGGGCTGTTCGAATACAACCTCAACACCCTGTGCAACACATTGGGCAAGCCATGATCCGTAAGAACCCTTCAGGCGATCTGCCGGTGATTGCCGAATCGGCCTACGTGGATAAAACCGCGATCATCTGCGGCAAGGTGATCATCGGCGAGAACGTATTCGTCGGCCCTTACGCCGTGATCCGCGCCGATGAGGTCGACGCCAGCGGCGCCATGGACCCGATCACCATCGGCGCCAACTCCAATATCCAGGACGGGGTGGTGATCCACTCCAAGTCCGGCGCGGCGGTGACCATCGGCGAGTTCACCTCCATCGCCCACCGCTCCATCGTCCACGGGCCTTGCACCGTGGGCGACCGCGTGTTCATCGGCTTCAACAGCGTGTTGTTCAACTGCGCAGTGGGTGACGGCTGCGTGGTGCGGCATAACTCGGTGGTCGACGGCCGCGATTTACCGGACGCCTTCTACGTACCCTCCACCACCCGCATCGGCCCGCACACCGACCTGTCGCAGTTCCCGCCGGTCAGCATCAGTGCCTCGGAATTTTCCGAAGACGTGGCGCGCACCAATGTCGATCTGGTGCGCGGCTACAAAGCCCTGCAAAACGAGTTCTGAACCATGAGCCGGCTGCTGATTCGCAACGCACGCTTGGTCAACGAAGGCCAGGTCCGAGACGCCGATGTGCTGGTCGCCAACGGCCGCATCGAAAAGATCGCCAACAGCATCACCGGCTGTAACGCCGCTGTGGCGATCGACGCGCAGGGCCAGTGGCTGCTGCCCGGCATGATCGATGACCAGGTGCATTTCCGTGACCCCGGTGCGCCGGACAAAGGTAGTTTCTACAGTGAATCGCGGGCGGCGGTGGCCGGGGGTATCACCAGCTTTATGGACATGCCCAACACCTCCCCCGCCACCTTGAACCTGGCGGCCCTGGCCGACAAAAAACGCCGCGCGGGGCTGCATTCGGTGGCCAACTATGGCTTTCACTTTGGCGTCAGCCACGACAACCTCGATACGGTTGCCGCCCTCGACCCGCGCGAGGTCGCCGGGGTCAAAGTGTTTATGGGTGCCTCAACGGGCAATATGCTGGTGGACGACCCGCGGATTCTGGAGCGGCTGTTCGCCGAAGTGCCGACCCTTCTGCTCGCCCATTGCGAACACAGCCCCAGCATCCAGGCCAATGAGCAGCGCCTGCGCGCACGCTTCGGCGATGGAATCCCAGCGGTGGCGCACCCGCTGATCCGCGATGCCGAGGCGTGCTATCGCTCGTCGTCTTATGCGGTGGAGCTGGCCAGGCGGTACGGCACGCGGCTACATGTGCTGCACCTGACCAGCGCCCGCGAGCTGGCGTTGTTCGAAGACAAACCCCTGACGGAAAAACGCATCACCGCCGAGGTGTGCCTGCACCATCTGCTATTCGATGACCGTGACTATCACCGCCTCGGCCATCAAATCAAATGCAACCCAGCGATCAAGACTCGCGCCGACCGCGACGCACTGCGCCAGGCCTTACTCAGTGATCGTCTGGACGTGATTGGCAGTGACCATGCGCCGCATACCTGGGCACAAAAGCAGTTGGGTTATCGCGAGGCACCGGCGGGCTTGCCTCTGGTGCAGCATGCGCTGCCGGCTTTGATGGAATTGGTGGCCGATGGGCTATTGCCGTTGACCACGCTGGTGGCCAAAACCAGCCACCGAGTGGCCGATCTTTTCGCCATCCCGGATCGAGGCTATATACGCGAAGGCTATTGGGCCGACTTGGTGCTGATCAAACCTGAGCCCCAAGGCAAGCCGGTCAGTGAGGAACCGATCCTGGCCCGCTGCGGCTGGACGCCCTTCGCCGAGCGCCGCTTTCGCCACAGCGTCAGTACCACGTTAGTCTCCGGTCACCTGGCGTGGCACAACGGCCAGGTGGTCGACAGTTGCCAAGGCTTGCCGCTGTACTTCCAGCGTTAGGCGCGCGGCTTGACGGTGCCGCAGTCGTTGCCCAGCCATTGGGCATGGCTGTCCAGGCTGCCCTTTTGTTGCATGCCAGTGGCATTGAAAGTGCCATTGACGGTGGTGGTGAATTCTTTCTGGCTCTGGAAGGTGGCCACGCCCGTACCCTGGGCTTTGGGGCAACTGAAGCGGAATTTCCACTGGTTGCCGGTCTTGTCGGTCACTTCCTGGCGGCAGCCCGATTGTGGGTCGGTCAGGGGGATCGAATCGGACGCCACCTGCGCCGGCGTCAGACACACCTGCACGCCTTTACCGGCCATGGTGATGCCCTGTTTTTCCAGCATGGCGCGCTGTTCGGGGGTCATCTGTTGCTTGAGCTGGCCGAGGATCAGCGACAGATCCGGCAGCTCCTGGTTATCGACTTTCATATTGCTGGTGGTCACTTCCCACAAGCCCGGCGCCAACATCTGGGCCTGCGCCGCCACGGGCAACGACAAACCAACAACCATGGTCATACACAGCAGACGAGCATTCATCGGGTAACTCCTGGGTAAAGGTGGAGCGTTAGACGCCGCAAAACAGCCAGTGTTGCACGGCAAATAAAATAGCGACATTCGTGGCCGAACATGGTCTGTTAGGCACTGGATTGCCTGGAGTAATGTCGTCCATGGATTTTTTTGGCCCGCACCTGCTGGCGTACTTTATCGCCACCCTGCACTTCTTTGGCACCCTAGCCGCGATCCACGCGGTGCTGACCGTCCGGACCGCCCAAGGCTCCATCGCCTGGGCCTTGTCGCTGATGTTCATGCCGTACCTGACCCTGATCCCTTACCTGATTTTCGGCCGCAGCACCTTCGATGCGTATATCCAGGCGCGCCGCCAGGCCAACCAGGAAATGCACAGCGCCATCGCCGCGCTCAACTGGCGCCCGTGGGTCGAGGAAGCACTGGCCGCGCGTCACTCCAGCGCCTACGGCTCATTGCGCGCCATGCCCAAACTGGGCCGCATGCCGTGCCTGGCCAATAACCAAGTGCAACTGCTGGTCAATGGGGATGCCACTTTCAGCGCGATCTTCGACGCCATCCGCAACGCCAAGTCCGCTGTGCTGTTCCAGTTTTTCATCATTCATGACGACGAACTTGGCCGGCAATTGCACGCCCTTTTGAAGGAAAAGTCCGCGCAAGGCGTGGCCATTCATGTGCTGTACGACCGCATCGGCAGCCACGCCCTGCCCCATCACTACGTGCAATCACTGCGTGACGCGGGTGTGCAGATCAAAGCCTTCGCCACCCGCAGCGGCTGGCTCAACCGCTTCCAGGTCAACTTCCGCAACCATCGCAAGATCGTGGTAGTGGACGGCATCACGGGGTTTGTCGGCGGGCACAACGTGGGGGACGAATACTTGGGCAAAAAGCCGCCGCTGGCACCGTGGCGTGACACCCATGTGCAAGTCATCGGCCCGGTGGTGGCGTGCCTGCAGGAGTCGTTTGCCGAGGACTGGTTCTGGGCCGCGCGGGAACTGCCGCCGCTGATCCTGCCGGATTCCTATCCCGAGGATGGCGTGCTCTGCCAATTGCTGTCCAGCGGTCCGGCCGACCCGTACGAAACCTGCTCACTGTTTTTCGTCGAGGCGATTCACGCCGCCACCGAACGGGTGTGGATTACCAGTCCGTATTTCATCCCCGACGAGGCCGTGTTCGCCGCCCTGCGCCTGGCGGTGTTGCGCGGCGTGGATGTGCGCCTTCTGCTGCCATCGCGCCCCGACCATCGCATCGTCTACGCCGCCTCCAGTCTGTACGCGATTGAAGCCGTGCGCGCCGGGGTGCGCGTGTTCCGCTATACGCCCGGTTTTCTGCATCAGAAAGTGGTGCTGGTGGATGGCGAAATCAGCGCCATCGGCAGTGCGAATATGGACAACCGTTCGTTCCGCCTGAATTTCGAAGTGATGCTGCTGACCGTCGATGAAGCCTTCGCCCAGCAGGTGGAGCACATGTTGCTCGACGACTTCGCCCAAGCCCATGAAGTCAGCCAGGAAGAAAGCCGCGAAACCCGCCAGTTGCAGCATTTGGGAATGCGCGTCGCGCGCTTGATCTCACCGATTCTCTAACTGCCAACACGGTAGAAAATGGTGGGAGGGGCTTGCCCCCTCCCCCCTCTGTATCACCGGTTCAGCGGTAGATATCTTCCCGCGTCCACGGCAGTTCATGACTGCCATCGGCATGGGGTTTGACCGCCAGGATCTGGTGCAGGTTGATCCAGCCCCGGGCGAACGCATAAGCACAGCCCGCCAGGTACAGCCGCCAGATACGCAGTGCCTGTTCCGGCACCATTTTGGCTGCGGCTTCCAGGTTGTCTTCCAGGCGCTCGCTCCAGTGGTCAAGCGTGCGCGCGTAGTGCAGGCGCAGGCTCTCGACATCGACCACTTCCAGCCCCACTTCGCTGAGCTCGGCGGTCATCATCGCCAGATGCGGAAGCTCGCCATTGGGGAACACGTAGCGCTCGATAAAATCACCCGCGCCACGCCCGACCGGGCGGCCGTCGGTGTGCTTGGCGGTGATGCCGTGGTTCATCACCAGGCCGCCTTCACGCACGGCGCCGAACAGGGTCTTGCAGTACTGCGCCAGGTTAGCGTGACCAACGTGTTCGAACATACCCACGCTGACCACTTTGTCGAAGCGGCCATCCTGGGGCAGATCGCGGTAGTCGAGCAGTTGCAGGTCGATCTGATCCTGCAAACCCTCGGCCTTGACCCGCTCCCTGGCCAGTTGCAATTGCTCTTTGCTCAGGGTGATGCCGAACACCTTGACCCCAAACTCCCGCGCCGCAAACCGCGCCAGCCCACCCCAGCCGCAACCGACATCCAGCAGGTATTCGCCCGGCTGCAACCGCAGCTTGCGGCATAGGTGGCGGAATTTGTCCTGCTGGGCCTGGTCGATGGATTCGCTGCCGGTTTCGAAATAGCCGCAGGAGTACGCCATGTCCTGATCGAGCCACAGCTGATAGAAGGCGTTGGACAGGTCGTAATGGTAGGAAATGGCCGCTGCGTCTGTGGCCTTGTCGTGGATCGAGCGCACCGGACGACTGCCTTCGTCGTCATCGACCAGGGCGTGACTTAACTCGTCGCACACCCGGATCACTTCGGTGATGGAGCCTTCAAGCTCCAATTTGCCCACCACAAAGGCTTCGCCCAAGGTATCGAGCGTGGGATGGGAAAGCTGAGACACGACCGTGGGGTCCTTGACCACGATGGTGACGCTGGGCTCTGGGCCCAAGTTGAATTCATGGCCATCCCAGAGTCGAAGACGCAGCGGCAGCTGAAGATTCTGTAAGGCCGGTGGAAGTTGCGCGAGCATGAGTAGTCCCCCCTTGTTTCAGACGTCTGCTGTGAGGGTAGACCATCTCAAGACGCGTAGGAGGCTATCGATTTAATAGCGCCTGACTATGGCGCTCGATGCTGCAGCAAACCGTCCTGGACCCACTGTTTCAGCCATGTAACAGCCTGCAATGGGGCACCCTCTGCATAAGTGACTGCCAGTTGGGCACACAGTTCTGCAAAACACCCACCGGTCGTCACCATGGTCGCCAGGGCGCTGGCTTCCGCCGGCTCCAGCGTGCGGTAGCGACACACCTGTTCATGGCGCCATACCAGGCAGGTCTGCGCAGGTTCCACCGCATGGCTGCCTGGAAAGTCACCGTTATCTTTGGCCGCGCGCCAGATTGCCAGGGAGTTGAAATGGCAACCCAGTTGCTGCACCGACGGAACCCACGCCACTTGCAGCCCCGGCCACGCCTGCGGCGGTAGCTCGGCCATGTCCGCCAGGGTCAACGGCTCGCCATGGGGCGCATCGAAGGCCAGAGTAAACGCCCATTCCAAACGGGCCAGTTCGGCCAGCGGCGCGCCGTGTTCTTGCGCCAGGTGCTCAAGGATAAACGTCGCGAACCGCTCACCGAGCCAGCGCAAACTGTAATGCTCGGACGGATAACGCCGCACATAAGCGCCGGCCAGCGCGGCAAACTCATCATCCCCTAACCAGTAGCGCACGGCGCTGAAATCATGCCGCAGCACTTCCAACAGGCGCGCGCGATAAGCGTTGTGGTATATCGCCAGGCCCGTGTCCACATCCAGACTCGGCCCGCCGCGCAATGTCGCGGCAAACCCTTGGTCGAGCGCTGGCGCGTCGTTCAGCAGGTACGCCTCGAACGCCAGCTGCCAGTCGGTCAGGCGCATAAGGCTCTCCCGGCCAAGGCGGATGCGCCTAATTGGCGCGCCTTAGCCAATTCGTCGAGCAGTTCCTGAAACGGCGGGAAATGGTCATCGCGCTCCAATAAGGTCGACACCGGCCCGATGTGCGCGAGGGTTTGTTGATACAGCGCCCACACCGGATCACACACCGGGTGGTCATGGGTATCGACCACGTAATCGCCATAATCGCGATGCCCGGCCAGGTGCAATTGGCGGATGCTCTGCGGCGGCAGGTTACAGATAAAGGTCCACGGGTCGAACCCATGGTTACGCGCGCTGACATAGACGTTGTTCACGTCCAGCAGCAATTGGCACCCCGACAAATGGGCCAGGGCATTGAGGAATTCCCACTCGCTGAACTCATCGGCATTGGCACGCACATAGCTGGAGACGTTTTCCAGCACCAAAGGCCGCTGCAATACGTCCTGCACCTGACGAACGCGGCCGGCCACGTAATAAAGGCTTTCCTCGGTGTAGGGCAACGGCAGCAGGTCATGCAACTGGTGCGCGTTGCCGCGGCTCCAGCACAAATGGTCGGACACCCACGCCGGCTGGATGCGCTCGGCGAGCTGTTTGATCTGCTTCAGATAATCGAAATCGAGGGCATGGGGCCCACCGATGGACAGGGACACGCCGTGCATCACCAATGGGTAGCGCTCAGCGATGGCGTCCAGGTAGTACAAGGCTTTGCCACCCTGCACCAGGTAATTCTCGGAGATCACTTCAAACCAATCCACCGCAGGGGATTGCTCAAGAATCTGTTCGTAATATTCGTTGCGTAGACCCAGGCCGTAACCCAGGAAGGGAAGAGAGGTGGCCATCATGGACTCCGGAAAAAGTGTCCGCAGCGGTCGCAAAACACGCTGCGGGAGCACTTGGCTTGCGTTTATTCGCCGACTTTGCCGCCCGCCTTATCGCATTCCGCCTTGGTCATGGCCTTGAAACCGTGGCCCTTGCACACCGCCTGGCCTTTGCAGGCGTTTTCCGCGGTCTTGCAGTCGTTCATGCCTTTGCAAGACGTGACGCCGTAGCAATGCACCTGAGCATCAGCCGCTTGTGCCTGGGTGGCGACACCGGCAAACATGGAAGCGGCGGCGATCGCCAGGGCAGCACCGGAAACGGCTTGTTTGATATTCATGGGGTCATCCTCATTGTTCAGTTGGGAAGTCGGCCGAGCACTGCGCTCGGTCCTGACATGCCACTAGAGTGAGGCCCCCCATCGGCGTTACAGCCGTTCGCAATTATTTCTGAAAATTTATTCTTCCGGTTTCAGCAGCGGCTCCTGAAACCGCAGCAAACGCCCGGCATTGCCCAGTACCAGTAGCGTGCTGAGGTTATGCAACAGCGCCGCAATCATCGCCCCCGCTGCACCCAACCAGCCGAAGGCCGCGAACACGACGATGGCCAGCGTCCAGCCCAGGCCAATGATCACATTGACCTGCAACGTCTGCCGGCACTGGCGACTCAAGCGCACACAGGTGCCCAAGCGCCGCAGATCGCTGCCGATCAGCACCACGTCCGCCGAGGCCAGCGCGATATCTGCCCCGCCCGCGCCCATGGCCACGCCGACCACGCCGGCCTTGAGTGCCAGGCTGTCGTTGATGCCATCACCCACCACCATCGGCCGGAAGCCGCTATCGATCTCGGCCAGCACGCGGTTGAGCTTGTCCTCCGGCAGCGCCTGGGCGGCGACATCACTGATGCCCACCTCCAACGCCAGGCTGTCGGCGACACTTTGGCGGTCGCCGGTGAGCAGCAACTGACGCCCCAGGCCCAGCTCGCGCAGCTCTTGCAGAGCCTGGCGGGCCTCCGGTTTGACGCTGTCGGCCAGCAGCAGCCAGGCCAAAAATTGCCCGTTCAGCGCCAACCCGGCAATCGGGCCGTCATGGGTCGGCACTGCGCTGGTCACGATGCCCAATTGCTTGAACAACTCAGGGCGTCCCAGGGCCGCTTCGCCCTCCTCGGTCTGTGCCACCACGCCCAGGCCCTGGCGTTCGCGGATGTCGGTCAGCACCCACATCTGTTCCTGCGTCGCCAACCCCGCCAACGCCCGGCTGACCGGATGGCTGCTGGCCGAGCCCAGGCTGGCTGCCAGGTTCAGCAACACCTGCCGATCGGGCGCAGTGGTTTCGATGGATTGCAGGCGCAGGGTGCCAAAGGTCAGGGTGCCGGTCTTGTCGACCACCAGGGACGTCAGGTCCGCCAATTCCTCTAGAAATGCCGAGCTGCGAATCAAAATTCCATGGCGCGCCGCCACGGCAATCCCGGCAATCGCCGTGGCCGGTGCCGACAACACCAACGCACACGGGCACGCCGCCACCAGCACGGCGAGCATCGCCTGGGCGTCGTTGGTCACAAACCAGGTGACCGCCGCCAACAGCAACACCAGCACCATGTAACTGCCCGCATAGCGCTCCAGCAGCCGCGTGATCGGCGGCTTGGAGCGTTCCGCGTTCTGCATCAATGCAATGACTTTGCCCAAGGTCGACTCATGACCGGTACGCGTCACTTCAAGACGCAACAAGCCATCTAGATTGATCGCCCCGCCAAACACCTGCACACCGGCGCTGGCCTCCAGTGGCACCGATTCACCGGTGATGGGCGCCGTGTCCAGGCTGGCCTGACCCGACAGCACCACGCCATCGGCTGGCACCCGGTCGCCCGCGCGCACTTCGACGATATCACCGGTGTTCAGCGTGCCGTTGTCCACTTCATGAATGCTGCCGTCGGCCTGCACAAGCCGCGCGTGGCTGCGGGTCAGCTTGCCCAGGGCGTGGATCGCCTCTTGGGAGCCGATCACACTGCGTTCTTCCAACACATGGCCGAAAATCATGATGATCGGCAGCAACGCCGCGGTCAGCAGATCGCCAGTGGCCCAGGCGCCGAGCATGGCCAAGGCGATCAGTTGATCGGTGATGCCATGCAGGCTGGGAAAACGCAGGCTGTACCAGGCCGAACGCATCACCGGCACCGCCACCAGCAGCGAGGCCACGCCCAGCAGCAACTGGCTCACCCCGCTCTGGTCCGGCGCCAGCCAGCGCCACACCAAGCCCAGTATCAATAGGCCCAGCGCCAGCATCGCCAGGGTCAATTGCCGCGCCGCACTGCGCTGCTCGGCGGACGTCAGCATGGGTGTGCTCATTGTTCGGCTCCCTGGATGATCAAGCGGGAGTCGTCTTTAGGATCGACGGTGGTCACGGAGCCGGCCTGGCCAAGTATTTTCGGCAGGCGCTCGCGGTACAGGCGCAACAGCAGGCCAGGATCTTTGACCTGGGCCAGGCTAGCCACCGTAGCGGTTTGCGCCTGGGCATTGGCCAAGCGTTCGCTGGCCTGGGCATGGGCCACTTGCACCAGCCGGTCGGCTTGCTGAGTGGCAGCCTGGGTCAGTTTTTCAGCTTCGGTGCGCGCATTCGCCACGGCTTTATCGGCCTGTTGGCTGGCGGTGAGCACCGCGTTGAAGGCATTGACCGCTGGGCCCGGCAGGCTCGATTGCACATCCACACGGGTGACTTCGATACCCAGGCCTCGCCCACTGGCGGTCAACTCGGCCAGGCGTTTGTTAATGCCTTGCACCAAATCGCCGCGCAAGCGCTCGCGGCGTTCGGCGGCGCCGTTGTCACTGCCGATCAATTCCGGGCGGGCCACCAGGATCGTGTCCAAGTCCCGCGCCGCCGTCAGCGCCACCGCGCTGCGGGTCACCAGGCGATCCAGCGCGGGCAGCACATGTTCGCCCTGCAATACAAAGGCATAGGGTTCGGTGACCTTGTAGAACACCCGCACATCCAGTTGCACCACGCCGGCATCGCCGGTCAACAGATAACCGGAACCGGCCAAAGCGTCGCTGAGCGGCGTGGCGAAACTGGCCACGCGGTCGGCCTGGAGTGCCGCGTCCGAACGCAACAACCCTTCCACCCGACGCTCGATCACGCGATCCGCCGCCGGCAGCAACACCACCTGTTCGAACGGCTGCGGCCAGGCCAGCAACAACCCGGCATTCTGGATGCGGTCCAGCGCGCCGAAGTGCAACACCACCGCGCGATTCTGCGGGTCGATCTGGCGCACATTGGAAAACGCCCAGGCCAACGCCGCCAGCACCGTCACCGCGTACAGCGCCATAAAGGTCAAGCGTCCGGCCTGGATCCAGGAGCTGTCCGGGCTGCTACGCTCGGTCATGGCTGAACATCCTTGGGCCCGTCCACCAGCGCGCGAAACGGCGCGGCATCGGTGCGCAGGATGATTTTGCTGCCCGGCGTGACCACCGTGCCCAGGGTGTCGAGCGAGCGCAGCAGGTTATACAACTGCGGATTGCTGGCGTAGGCGCGCCCGTAGATCTGCGCCGCTTCGACCCGCGATTGGGCTTCGATATCGGCGGCCTTGACCGTGGCATCCGCTTGCACGATCCGTGCGTCACGCTCTGCGGCCGAACGGATCTGCGCCGCTTCACGCTTGCCCACGGCGGTACGTTCGGTGGCGATGGTTTCACGCTCGGCGCGCATGCGGTCGACGGTGGCGGTGAGGGTCACCGACGGCAAGGTCAGCCGTTCGATTCCCACCTGCGCGACGCGCACGCCGTACGTGGCGAGCAATTGTTGATCGATCTGCTGGCGCAACTGCGCCTCGAAATCGGCGATACGCACCTGGCCAGCGTCGGTGTTGACCAGGCTGGACAGGTCGAAGCTGGCGGCGGTGGTTTCCAGCGCCGAACCGACAAACGTACGAATCTGCCGCGCGGCTTCATCCGGTTGGTTCTGCACCGCGCGCATAAAGCGCTGCACATGCTCGGCGTCGCCCTGCACCTGCCAGGCCACGTAGGCCTGCACGATGATGCGCAGGCCATCGCGCGTACCCACATCCTGCAAACCGCTGGAAGTGGTGCGCAGGCGCAGGTCCACCGGGATCGCCGCTTCGAACGGCGCCGGCCAGCGCCAGCCCAGGCCCGGTTCCAGCAATACCCGCGACGGGTTGCCGAAGCGGGTGATCACCGTGGCCTCGCCGGAACGCACCTGCACCAGGCTTGCCGCCGCCAGCGCAAACAGCACCAGCAACGCGGCCCAGCCCATGCGCCGCCAAGGGAACGGCCCGGCGGCGTGTTCCTCGCCATGGTGATGGTGGTGATGATGGCCGTGGTGATGACCGTGATCGTGGGAATGAGCGCTCAACAGACAGACTCCTTATTGCACGGCTTTACGCGGCGCCATGGGGTCGGCCGGCAAAGTGAAAGAACGCAGATCGATGGTCGGCGCGCCATCGGCGCCCAGACGGTGATCCAGAATGAGCAACTTGGCGTGGGCCAGGCCCTGGCTGAGCTGGCTGAAATACTGCTCCAGCACAAACGCCCGGCCCGCCGTGGCATAGGCCTTTTGTTCGGCCGTGAATCGCAGGTCCGCGGCCTGTGCAGCGGCATTCACTTCACGAGCGCTGGCCTGGGCCTGGTCACGGGCGGTGCTGGCTTGCAGTTGGGCCTGGTTGGTCTGCTCGCTGGCGGCGCCGCGTTCGCGGGCAATCAGGGCCTGGGCTCCGATCTGCGCGGCCTGTACGGCGTGGTAGGCGTTGGCGGCGCCGGCCGGCGGGTGGATGGCTTCCACCACCGTGGCAAGGATTTCCACCCCGCTGTTCAGACGCTGCAAATCTACTTGCACGGCGCGGCCGATTTCATCCGCCAGGCGGGTGCGCTGCTCACCGAGCAATTCATCAAGGGTGCGCGAGGCAAACTCATGCACGAGGATGCGGCTGGCGGTGCTGCGGATCAGCGTCGGCACATCCGCGCTGTGATAGGTAGCGGCGAGCGCGGCCTGGTCGCTGAGGCCGATGCGGTAGACGAAACGCACGTCCATATTGACGATCTGAAAGCCCTGGGTGTCGCCCCGACGGCTGGCGATGACCTGGGATTTGTCGTTCACATGGATGGCGTCCCAAAGACGATTGGCAATCAGCGGCGGCGGCCCTTCGGCGGGCGCCAGTGCCGGGGCGGCGGCGTCGCTGGCGCTGGTCGCCAGCTCATGCACCACGCCGTTTTCCACTGGCAACACACGCCCTAATGGCCAGGGCAATCCGGCGTGCAGCCCAGGGCCGAACACCTCGACCGGTTTACCGAAGCGCTCATAAATCCCACGGCCTTGCAGCGAGACTTCATGCACACCGGTCAACGCCCAGCCAATCGCCAGCACCACCAGCAACACCGGTAAAAATGCTCGGCGCATGTAGGTAAATGCCCAGATCTGGCGCAGATCGATGCCGAAGCGGTTGTGCAATTCGTGCTGCAGCGTCAGCAACGGGCGCGGCGGCCAACGCAGCAGATCGGCGATAAAGCTCTGCGCCAGCAGGCGCGGCTCGCGTCGTGGCTGGCGCGGGCTGAACAGCGACAGCACGGCCCTGAGCAAAAACTCCAGCGCCACCAGCGCCGGCAATAACCCAATCAGGGTCGCCAGACGCAGCGGCCACACCGATGCCTCACTGGCAAACAGCAGGCAAACCGCACTGATCACCAGGCAACCGATCGCCACCCGGCACAACTGCGCCAGCTGCGCGGCTTCCGGCCATTGCGCGGAGGTTTCCTGGGCCAACCGACGCTCGAACACCAGCACGCCAAACGCCAGGGCCAAGGCCAGCGCGGCGCCGATACTGGCGGATTGGCCGACCTGGGCGGCCGGCAACGTCAGGTTCCAGAACTCCACCACGCTGATCAGCGCCAGCAGCGACCAACCGCACAGCCACAACACCGGCGTACCGACCTGCGCCAGTAGCCCGCTACCGAAGTGCTCGAACAGCCGCGCCGACCAGCCGCTGGGCGCCTCGGAGGGTTCGATGGCCTCAGCCGTCGTCGGCTCCAGCGCCTGCGCGCGCCAATCCGCCACCCACCATGCCGATTGCAACCCAGCCACCAGCACCAGCAACGCCGAAGCGCAATTGATCAACACCACCGGCCAGATCGACAGCGGCGCAAACAGCGCGACAAACAACGCCAGTACCCAGCCGGTCACCGCCAGCACCGTCAGGCTGATACCGGCCTGGCGCAATCGACGGGCATGGAACAGCCCCTGCTGAAAACGCGGCAGGCCCTCCACCGAGGCGCCGTCAGCTTCTAGATCCACTTGCATCCCAACACGCCTGCTCGTACACAATTCGTTACGATATAACACAGAGCGTGAAATTTTTGTTCGCTGTGTGAGGGGGCTTGCCCCCGATGAGGTTGGGTCAGCCTACACATGCATCGACTGCAAGGCAGCTATCGGGGGGCAAGCCCCCTCCCACCGTTGAGTGTCAGTCAAGAGCGTGATTAAACCCCCATAAACACGCGCTATCACTGGTGCAGGCCCGGAATAATCGGCACACTCCAGCGGGCTCACGGACAAGGAAGCGTCACCTCCCATGATTTCGATCTATCAGCTCAAACCGCGGTTTCAAAACCTGCTGCGTCCCCTCGTGCAGCGCCTCTACGACAACGGCACCACCGCCAACCAGATCACCGTGCTGGCCGGTGTTATTTCACTGCTGGTCGGCCTGTTGATCGCCGGCTTTGCCCAACACTTGTGGCTGTTTGCGCTGATCCCGCTGTGGATGATCCTGCGCATGGCGCTCAATGCCATCGACGGCATGCTCGCGCGGGAATTCGGCCAGCAGTCGCGCCTGGGTGCATACCTCAATGAACTGTGCGACGTGATCGCCGACAGCGCGCTGATCCTGCCGTTTGCGCTGATCCCCGGCGTCAGCCTGGCGCCGGTGTTGCTGGTGGCGTTGCTGGCGGTGTTCAGCGAATACGCCGGCGTGCTGGGTCCGATGGTCGGTGCATCGCGCCGCTACGACGGGCCGATGGGCAAAAGCGACCGGGCCTTTGTGCTGGGCGTGTTGGCCACCGGTGTGGCGCTCGGCTGGTTGTGGGCCGTTTGGGTCGACACGGTGATGTGGCTGGTCGCCGCGCTGCTGGCCTACACCCTGGTCAACCGGGTACGCCAAGGCATTAAAGAAGCTCAAACCACCTCCCCTTCTGCATAAAGGATTCTGCGATGCGCGAACAGCAAGAGCACACCTTCAGTACCCATGATGGCGTCGAGCTTTTCTATCGGCACTGGCCGGCCACCGCCCCAGCGGGCGGCGAGCCGCGTAAGGCAATCGTGTTGTTCCATCGCGGCCATGAGCATTCGGGGCGTATCGCGCATTTGGTCGACGAACTCGACCTGCCTCAGTTCGACTTCTTCGCCTGGGACGCCCGTGGCCATGGTCAGTCACCCGGCGAACGCGGCGACAGCCCCAGTTTTGCTACCAGTGCTCGCGATGTGCAGACCTTTTGCGACCATATCGGCGTCACCTACGGCATCGAGCAAGAGAACTTCGCCGTGGTCGCCCAAAGTGTCGGCGCGGTGATCGCTGCCACCTGGGTACATGATTACGCGCCGAAAATCCGCGCGCTGGTGCTCGCCTCCCCGGCGTTCAAGGTCAAGCTGTATGTGCCGTTCGCGCGGCCGGGCCTGGCCTTGATGCGCAAGTTTCGCGGCAACTTTTTCGTCAACAGCTATGTGAAGGCCAAGTTCCTCAGCCACGACCCGGAGCGCGTGGCGTCCTACGACAGCGACCCGCTGATCACCAAGGCGATTTCGGTCAACGTACTGCTGGGCCTGTACGAAGCTGCCGACCGGGTAGTAGCCGACGCCCAGGCGATCCAGGTGCCGACTCAGTTGCTGGTGTCTGGCGCCGACTTCGTGGTGCACCGCAAACCCCAGCAGCAGTTTTTCGACCGCCTGGGCAGCCTGAAAAAAGAACTGCATATCCTCCCCGGTTTCTTTCACGACACCCTCGGCGAACGCGACCGCGCGGTGGCGGTGAGCAGCGCACGGCGGTTTATTCTGCAGAACTTCACCCAACCGCTGGACCGCGCTTCGCTGCTGAATGCCGACAAACTGGGCACCACCTGCGCCGAGTCCGAAGCCCTCGCCGCACCGCTGCCGCGCAACTCCCTGCGTGACCTGTACTGGCGCATGACCCGCGCCAGCATGGGCCTGGGCAAGAACCTGTCCGAAGGGGTCAAGCTGGGCTTCGACACCGGTTTCGACTCGGGCAGCACCCTGGATTACGTATACCGCAACACCCCCACCGGCAAAGGCGCCCTGGGGCGGATGATCGACACCAATTACCTCAACTCCATCGGCTGGCGCGGTATTCGCCAACGCAAATTGAACGTCGAAGAACTGCTGCGCCTGGCCATGGCCAGGTTGCGCGATGAACAGCGCGCGGTGCGCATCGTCGACATCGCCGCCGGCCATGGCCGTTACATCCTAGAGGCGTTGCAAGGGGTGACGCCGCTGCCGGAATCAATCCTGCTGCGCGACTACAGCGACATCAACGTGCGCGACGGTGGCGCGCTGATCCGCGAAAAGGGCCTGGGGGATATTGCGCAGTTCGTCAAAGGCGACGCGTTTGACCGCCAGGATCTGGCGGCGCTGGACCCCAAGCCGACCCTGGCGGTGGTGTCCGGGCTGTACGAATTGTTCGCCGATAACGCCATGGTCGGCGGCTCGCTGGCCGGCTTGGCCGAGGCGCTGGAGCCTGGCGGTTATCTGGTCTACACCGGCCAGCCATGGCACCCGCAGCTGGAGCTGATCGCCCGTGCGCTGACCAGCCATCGCCAGGGTCAAGCCTGGGTCATGCGTCGGCGCAGCCAGGCGGAAATGGACCAACTGGTGGAAGCCGCCGGTTTCCGCAAGATTACCCAGCGCGTGGATGAGTGGGGCATTTTCACCGTGTCCCTGGCCCAGAAGATCTGATCATGCGCGAACCCGGCCTGTTAAAGCCTGCCGTTCTGTGGCTGCTACTGTTGGCACCGCTGTTTTTCAGCACCTACGGCTTTGCCACCTGGGTCACCAGCCAGCGCAGCGATGTCGGCACACTGGTGTTCGATTGGGAAAGCCATATGCCCTTTTGGGCCTGGACCATCGTGCCCTACTGGTCCATTGACCTGCTGTATGGCTTCTCCCTGCTGCTGCCCAACAGCCGCCATGAATTGAAACAACACGCCCTGCGCTTGCTGTCCGCCCAGGTCATCGCTGTCAGCTGCTTTTTGATCTGGCCGCTGCGCTTCACCTTCGAGCGGCCCGAACTGGATGGCGTATTCGGCTGGTTGTTTGCCGTACTGGCGGGCTTCGACAAACCCTTCAACCAGGCGCCCTCGCTGCATATCGCGCTGCTGGTGATTCTGTGGGTGATGTACCAGCGGCACGCTCAAGGCGTGTGGCGCTGGGTGGTGCATGGCTGGTTTGCCTTGATCGGTATTTCCGTACTGACTACTTATCAACATCACTTTATCGACTTACCCACAGGCGCCCTTGCCGGCTGGCTGTGCGTGTGGTTGTGGCCGGTGGAGCACCCGAGCCCGCTGCTGAATGCCCACCTGGCCCGCGACCCTAAGCGCTGGCGACTGGGGTTGCGCTACGGGCTGATGGCCGTGGCCCTGGCAATACTGGCCTTGGCGTTTGGCGGCGGCTGGTTATGGCTGCTGTGGCCGGCGGTGTCGCTGGGGTTGGTCAGTACGAACTATTGCGTGCTGGGCGCTGCCGGTTTTCAAAAACGCAGCGATGGTCGACTGACGCCAGCCGCTCGCTGGCTGTACGCACCTTACCTGGCCGGGGCGTGGATAAATTCGCGGCTGTGGACACGCAAACATCCCCAGCCGGATCTGATTGTGGATAACGTCTGGCTCGGGCGAATTCCCACAACTGGCGAGCAAACTTCCTTCAACGCCATCATCGATCTATGCGCAGAGTTACCGATTCATCCACAGGGTCGTGCCTATCAGTGCATTCCGGTGTTGGACCTGACCACGCCCACACCCGCCGAATGCCTGCAAGCGGCCCAGGCCATCGAGCGTTTGCACGACGACGGCCCATTGCTGGTGTGCTGCGCCCTGGGTTATTCGCGCAGCGCCACCGCCGTCGCCGCCTGGTTGCTAAACAGCGGGCGCGCCGCAACGGTGGATGAGGCGCTGGCTATGATTCGTACAGCGCGGGCCGAAGTGGTCCTGCATCCTGCTCACCGTTTAGCGCTGGAGGGTTTGCCCCATGCCCGCTGATATGGAACTCCAGGTCGTCGCCAGCCTGCTGCGCCGCGGCCGCTCGCTGGATCAGTTATCCACAGGCCTTACGCTGGTCGGTGTATTGTTCGGCCTCGCTCAGTTGCTGATGGCCAGCGTGTCGCCGATCTGCCTGTTGCTCAGCCTGTGGATGATTATTCTTGGCTTGCTGCAAAAGTATTGGGCGCTGCGCGTGGCCTTCGATGCAGACCTGTTTGCGTTGCTGGCCCGCGACACCGAACGCACCGCCGACCTCGACCAAGCGCTGCAAAGCCTGGGCCTGCAATCGGCCAAGCGCGCCGGCCGGCCTTGGGCCGAGCGCCGTCGCGGCGCCCTCAAACTGCTGCGCAAACAAGCCTGGTTGCTAGGCGCGCAAGCCCTGCTGACCCTGGCCGTGATCCTCGCCAGCCCTTGGCTGCCTTTTGCCGGATAAGGAATCCCCATGTTCGAACCTGTGGTTGCTACGCTGATTACCTCCATGGCCCGCACCGTCACCGGCGCCCGCAGCCTGTGGCTGGGTTGCGCGCCGGTGCCGGTGCAACGTATCTACTTCGCCAACCACAGCAGCCACGGCGACTTTGTGCTGCTGTGGGCCTCGCTGCCGCAAAATCTGCGCGCATTCACGCGCCCAGTGGCCGGTAGCGACTACTGGAACAAGAGCGCCCTGCGTCGCTACATCATCAACCGCGTATTCAATGGCGTGCTGATTGATCGGGAGCGCAAAGAGCCTGTGGATAACCCCTTGCAGCCGATGCTCGATGCCCTTGAGGGCGGCGATTCACTGATCATTTTTCCCGAAGGCACGCGCAATCTGGAAGACGGACTGCTGCAATTCAAAAGCGGCCTGTACCACCTGGCAAAAAGTTACCCACAGGCCGAACTGGTGCCGGTGTGGATAGCCAACCTCAACCGGGTCATGCCCAAGGGCCGAGTTCTGCCGCTGCCGCTGCTGTGTACCACCAGCTTCGGCGCACCGCTGCACCTGGAGGACGGCGAAGACAAAGCCACGTTCCTCGCCCGTACCCGCGATGCCTTGCTCGCCCTCGCCCCGGAGCATTTCTGATATGCCTAGCCAAACCCTGATGTTGTTCGGCGGGATCGGCGCGATCCTGGTGCTGGCGTCGTTGATCGGGCTGATCCTCAAACTGCGCACCCGTGGCACGCCAAACGCGGTGATCGACAACCTCAACGCACGCATCAATGCCTGGTGGGTGATGGTGGTGGTGATCGGCATTGCCTTCTGGCTCGGCACCGGCGCGGTGATCCTGTTGTTCTACGCCGTGTCGTTCTATGCCCTGCGCGAATTCCTGACCCTCACGCCCACCCGACGCAGCGACTACCCCGCGCTGGTGGCCGCGTTCTACCTGGCGCTGCCGCTGCAATACCTGCTGATTTACTCGGACTGGTACGGTTTGTTCTCGATCTTTATCCCGGTGTACGTGTTCCTGCTGCTGCCGATCCTCGCGTCCCTGGGCGGCGACAGCACGCACTTTCTGGAGCGCGCGTCGAAAGTGCAGTGGGGGCTGATGATCGCGGTGTTCTGCGTGTCGTTCGTGCCGGCGCTATTGACCCTCGACATTCCCGGCTACGAAGGCCGCAACCTGCTGCTGATCGCCTACCTGGTGATCGTGGTGCAACTGTCGGACGTGCTGCAGTACGTGTGCGGCAAGTTATTCGGCAAACGTAAGATCGCGCCCAACCTGTCGCCGTCCAAAACCGTGGAAGGCTTCGTCGGCGGCATTCTGCTGTCCTCCCTGATCGGCGCGGCGTTGTGGTGGACCACGCCGTTCAACCCGTGGCAGTCATTCCTGATCGCCTTGCTGATCAATCTGCTCGGCTTCGCCGGCGGGATTGTGATGTCGGCGATCAAGCGCGACCGGGGGGTGAAGGACTGGGGGCATATGATCGAAGGTCATGGCGGCATGTTGGATCGGCTGGATTCGGTGTGTTTTGCTGCGCCGATTTTCTTTCATCTGGTGCGCTACTGGTGGACCTGACATCACCGCACTCAAACAACTAATGATCAAACGGTGGGAGGGGTAAAACCCTCCCACTTTTTGTTACAAAGACCCGTGTAAGATACGCCGCACTCAGCCAGGGATGCTCACCATGTTCGATTCGCTTAAAGCCATCAGCCGCCGTGTTGTGGGTGTGTTTCTGACTCTGGTGGGGGCCGTGTTTGGCCAGTGGCATCCGCCGCGCTGGCTGCGTGCTATTGGCCATGGCCTGGCGAATCTGGGCCGCAAGGCGCGTGCTTATCCACGCCAAGCCGGTGCCGGGGTTTTGGGCCTGATGCTGCTGGCGGCCATGGGCTTTTATGGTTGGCAGTGGTATTCCAACCTGCCGCAGCCGCACACCGTGGGCTATTCGCTGCACAAACCCAATCTGACCGACTACACACAGCCATCCCCCGTTGTGGATAACTTGCAGGTGCGTTTTGCCGAATCGGTGGCCCCATTGGCGGCCATCGGCAAACCGGTGAGCGAAGGCATCAGCCTCAAGCCTACCGTGGCCGGCACCTGGCGCTGGGCCGATGACCGCACCTTGTTGTTCGTACCGGAGAAAGACTGGCCTGTGGATGCGGGTTACACCCTGGACCTGGCCAAGAAAAACCTGCTGGCCGATGGCGTATTGCTCAGCCAATACAGCAGCCAGTTTTCCACCCAGCCCTTCCGCGCCACCCTGGCGCAAAACGAGTTGTATCAAGACCCGTCCAACCCGACGCTAAAACAGCTGGTGGCGACCTTCCATTTTTCCCACCCGGTAGATGAAGACAGCCTACGTAAGCGCGTGTCGGTCATCCTCGGCAAAGGCCTGGCGTACCGTGATGCGCAGCTGCCCAATCGCCCGGAAATCACCTTCGACGAGCACAAACTCAACGCCTATGTGCGCTCCGCCGCGCTGGCCACGCCGCTGGAAAGCACGCCCGTCAGTGCCAAGTTGGATGAAGGCATCAAGGCCCGCGACGGTGGCAACGCCAGCACTGCACCGCTGGTAGCGGAAGTGACTGTGCCCGGGCGTTATCGCCTGACGTTTACCGGTGCCGAAGTGAGCTTTGTGGACAATGCGCGCGGCGAGCCGGAGCCGGTGCTGATGTTCAGCAGTTCCAGCGCCGTAGCCGATGACACCATCGCCGGTAAGGTGCAGGCCTGGCTGTTGCCAGAAAAAGCCGAGGACGACACCCGTCCCTACACCACCGTCGACATTGACGATGCCCTGCTCGCCCGCAGCACCAAAGTCAGCCTCACCCACGTGCCCAGCGTGGAACCGCTGAACACCCTGCACGCGTTCAAGTTCAAGGCCCCGGCCGGCCGGGCCCTTTACGTGCGCGTACCCGCCAATTTGGAAGCTATCGGCGGCTACTTGGCGAAAAATCCCACGGCGTCCCTGATAAGCATGCCGGCGTATCCGCGCACGTTGCAGTTTCTGTCCGACGGCGCGTTGCTCAGCCTCAACGGCGAAAAGCGCTTGGGCTTCATGGCCCGTGGCGTGCCCGGCGCCCATGTGGAAATTGCGCGACTGCTGCCTAATCAACTGCAGCACCTGGTGGACCAGAGCAGCGGCAGCTTCGCCCGCCCTAATTTTGGTAACGAGTACTTCGATCGCATGGTCGAGCGTCAGGCTCTGGACATTCCCCTGTCGTCCAATGACCCGGCCAAAACCGTCTACGACAATGTGGACCTGAGCCACTACCTCACCGCCAATGGCGGCCGGCGCGGTATTTTTGTACTTAAGCTCAGCCCCCAGGATGAACAGGCCGAACGCACCTTCGACTATGACCGCAGCGGCACCCGCGACCTGCGGTTTATCGTGGTGACCGACCTGGGCATCATCGCCAAACGTTCCAGCGATGGCAGCCACGATGTGTATGTGCAATCCATCGGCAGCGGTTCTCCGGTGGCCGATGCGCAGGTCGACATCATTGGTCGCAACGGCCTGCCGGTCGCCAGTGGCCATTCGGATGCCGAAGGCCATGCGCATTTCGCCAAGCTCGATGAACTGCGCCGTGAGAAAACGCCGCTGATGTATGTGGTCACTCGCGGCAATGACCAGTCCTTCCTGCCCATTGCCCGTCAGTCCCAACAACTGGATTTATCGCGTTTTGATGTAGGCGGTTTGGAAGAAGACGGTGCGATCGATCGCCTCAGCGCTTACCTGTTCACCGACCGCGGCCTGTACCGGCCCGGCGAAACCGCGCACCTGGGCATGATCGTGCGCAGTGGTAACTGGAAAGGCGCCCTGCAAGGCTTGCCGGTGGAACTGCAAATCACCGATCCACGCGGCCTGGAAGTGATCCGCCAGCCGCTGAAGCTGTCCGCCAGCGGTTTTGAGAGTTTTGATTTCCCCAGCAGCGAAGTCGCCCCCGCCGGGGATTACACCGCAACGCTGCAGCTGATCGGCCAGAAACAGACGCGCACCGACCTGGGCAGCGTCAACTTCAAGGTGCGTGACTTCGAACCGGACCGCATGAAAGTCAGCCTGAGCCTGCACGACACCCCGGTGGCGGGTTGGATTGCGCCGGACCAAGTGGTGGCCAAGGTCACTGCCATGCACCTGTTCGGCGCGCCGGCGGCGGACCGTCGCGTCACCGGCAAAATGTCCCTGAGCCCGACGCTCGCGGCCTTTGATCGCTACCCCGATTACCGCTTCCGTCTTAACGACTCTCTGGAAGACGCAAGCACCGAAGACCTCGCCGAAAGCAAACTCGACGACAAAGGCCAAGCCGTGCTCGACCTCAACCTGCAACGTTTCGCCAACAGCACTTACCGCCTGCAAGTGATGACCCAGGTGTATGAAGCCGAGGGCGGTCGCAATGTGGCAGCGCAGAGTGCCTTGCTGGTGTCGTCCGCGCCCTACCTGGTGGGTGTGAAAAGTCAGGATTCGCTGTCGTACGTCGCCAAGGATGCGCCGCGCCAGGTGCAATGGCTGGCCGTGGCGCCGGACCTCACGCCGCTGGCGGTGGATGGCCTGACCAGCGAAGTGGTCGAGCACCGCTATGTCTCGGTGCTGGTGAAACAATCCAACGGTACCTACAAGTACGAGTCGCGTATCAAGAACATCAGCCAGCCAGCCTCACCGCTGGCGATGACCAAGGAGGGCGCTACACAGACGTTGAACACCGCGACACCGGGCGACTTCACCCTGCAAGTCAAGGACGCCAACGGCAACCTGCTCAACCAGATCGACTACAGCGTCGCTGGCCATGGCAATACCTCACGCTCTCTGGAGCGCAACGCCGAACTGCAATTGCGCCTGGATAAACGCAGCTATGCCACCGGTGACGAGATCGCTATCAGCCTGCGGGCGCCGTACACCGGGGCGGGCCTGATCACCATCGAACGCGACAAGGTCTACACCCAGCAGTGGTTCAAGGCCGACAGCACCACCAGCGTGCAACATATCCGCGTACCTGCGGGCCTTGAGGGCAATGCCTACGTTAACGTGCAGTTCGTACGCGATATGGGCTCGCCGGAGGTGTACATGAGCCCGTTGTCCTACGGGGTGGTGCCGTTCAGCATCAACCTGGATGCACGGCGCATGGCGTTGAAAGTGGAAGGCCCGGCGAAGATCGAGCCGGGGCAGACATTGGACATCAAAGTCAGTACCGATCGGCCGGGCCGTGCAGTGGTGTACGCGGTGGACGAAGGCATCTTGCAGGTGGCGCGCTATCAGACGCCGGACCCGCTGGGCTTTTTCTTCCAGAAGCGCGCGTTGGAGGTCGGCACCAGTCAGATCCTTGACCTGATCCTGCCGGAATTCAGCCGCCTGCTCAGTGGGGCGGCGCCCGGTGGCGATACGGAAGGCGCCCTGGCCAATCATCTCAACCCGTTCAAGCGCAAACACCAGCCACCAGTGGCCTGGTGGTCCGGCCTGGTGGATTTGCCGGCCGGTGAAACCGTGCTGCACTACCAGGTGCCGGACAGCTTCAACGGCAAGTTGCACCTGTTTGCGGTGGCGGTAGACAGCGACAGCGTTGGCGTCAGCGAAGCCAACACCGAAGTGCGCAGCCCCATCGTGATCACGCCAAACGTACCCGCCTTCGTGGCGCCGGGTGACGTGTTCAATGTCAGCGCCGGGGTGTTCAGCAACCTCGACGCGGCGGCGGACGTGAAGTTTGAACTGCAAACCAGCACCGGTCTGGTGGTACAGGGTGACAAGGGCAGCACGTTGTCCTTGCAACCGCGCAAGGAAGGCACCGCCGAATTCAAGATCAAGGTCGGCGAAACCCTGGGTTCGGCAGACCTGCGCTTTGTCGCGGTGCTGCCGGACGGCAAACGTATTCAAGTGGCCGAAACCACGTCGATCCGTCCTCTGAGCGAGCATCGCGTGGCCCTGAGCCTGGGTCGCTTCGACAGCGCCAGCAAAGAACTGAAACCGACCCGCGAACTGTTCGGCCAACTGCGAGACGTGCAACTGGGCGTGGCTGCTTCGCCGCTGGTATGGGCCAACGGCCTCAAGCATTACTTGGATGACTACGGCTACGCGTGCACCGAGCAATTGGTGTCCAAGGCCATGCCGGCGTTGATCTGGGGCGGCACGGCACCGGAGGCCGAGCAAGCCTTCGGCAGTGCGGTACGCATGCTGCGCCAGCGCCAGAACCAGGCCGGTGGCTTCGGTTTGTGGGCTGCCAACCCCGACGTGGCGCCGTACGCCAGCCTATACGCCACCGACTTCCTGATCGAAGCCAAGGAGCGCGGGCTGCTGGTACCGGAAGACCTGTTGGTTCGCTCGAATGCTTATCTGACAGACCTGGCCAATGGTCCTAGCGAAGGCCTGTCGGAATTGCGCAATCGCGCTTACGCCAGTTACCTGTTGAGCCGTCAGGGGATTCTGGTCAGCGGCGCCTTAAGCGATATCCGCGAACGTTACGAAAGCTACTTCAAGGACACCTGGCAGAACGACTTGGGCGCAGCTTACTTGGCCGCCAGCTACAAGTTGCTCAAACAGGATCGTCAGGCCGATGCCTTGTTCCGCAAAATCCCATGGCGCGCCCTTGTGGATAAGTGGGACAGCGACGGCCTTTATTACGACCCGCTGGTACACGATGCTGAACACCTGCACCTGCTGGCCCGGCACTTCCCGCAAATGCTGGACGACGTACCGACAGCGTTGCTGGATAAACTCGGCAAGCGCCTCAACGAACAGCGCTACAACTCGCTGTCGGCGGCCCTGCTGCTGCGCGCCCTGGACAACTACGGCCAGCGGGCGCAAAGCGACATGACCCTCAAGGCCAGCGCCTGGTTGAGCGACAAGCAGCAACAACTGTTGGAGATGGCCGGCCAGCCGCCGCGGGCTGCCGTGCCGGCGGCCACGAAGAAGCTGGTGATGGAGAAGTCCGACGGCCCGGCGGCGTTTTACATGCTCAGCGAAGCCGGTTTCGACAAGGGTGCCAAGCTCAAGCCGATCAACAATGGCCTGGAAATCATCCACGAGTACCTCGATCTCAAGGGCGAGCCCGTAAGCAAGGTGGCCGTGGGCGATGAATTCTTGGTGCGCCTGCGTCTGCGCGCCACTGACCGTGACCAAGTGCAGCAAGTGGCGGTGGTCGATCTGCTGCCTGGCGGCGTCGAGCCTGTGTATAACTTGCCGCCGGAGCCGGAAGCGGCGAGCACTGAGGAAAGTGAAGGCGAAGGTGACGACGCCGAGTACGTGGAAACCAGTGAAGACAGCCAAGAGGCGGACACATGGCAAGCCCCCATCGGCGAAACCGAGCTAAGTAATTGGCAGCCGGACTATGTGGACGTACGCGATGATCGAGTGGTGCTGTACGGCACTGCCCTGCGTGACGCAGGCACCTTCGTGTACCGCGTGCGCGCCACCAACGCGGGGACCTTCAATACCCCACCGGCCTACGCCGAAGGCATGTACGAAACCACCCTGCAAGGGCGCGGCAAAGTAGGCCAGCTTGAAATTACCAAGCCTTAAGCGCCTGACGCCGCTGCTCGCAGCGGCGGTGGTGGTGGCGGGGCTGCGCCTGTGGCCCCATGCCCCGCTGGAACAGGCCGTTACCTCATCGCGGGTGGTGCTGGCCGACGACGGCGCGCTACTGCGCATGACCTTGGCGGATGACGACCAATACCGTCTATGGCTACCGCTGGAGCGGATATCGCCTTCATTGATCGAAGCCTTATTGCTCAAGGAGGATCGCAACTTCTACTGGCACCCGGGGATCAATCCCCCGGCATTGCTGCGCGCGGCCCTTGCTACCTACAGCGGCGGCCAACGCCAGGGTGGGTCGACCCTGAGCATGCAACTGGCGCGGCGCCTGTGGGACCTGAACACTCGCCAGGTACCGGGCAAGTTGCAGCAGATGGCCTTGGCGCTGTGGCTGGAGGCGCGCTACAGCAAGCACGACATCCTTGAGGCCTACCTCAACCTGGCGCCCATGGGCGGCAATATCGAGGGGGCCGAGGCGGCCAGTCGTATCTACTTCGGTAAATCGGCAGCGCAGTTATCGCTGTCCGAAGCGCTGGCGCTGGCGGTGATTCCGCAGCAACCGGGGCGGCGTGCGCGCTTCGGGCCGTCGCTGCAAAACGCACGGCTGCGCTTGATGGCCGACTGGCGCGAGACTTATCCACAAGACCCGCGCAACGACAGTCTGCTCGACCTGCCGCTGGAGGCGCGCAATCGCCAGCAGATCCCGTTTCTGGCGCCGCACCTGAGCGAACAGCTGCTGGCCTCCGAGACCGGCACGCAAATCAACAGCACCCTCAACCTGCCGCTCCAGCAATTGCTGGAACGTCTGATCAGCGGCTTTATTGCCGAGCGACGCAGCACCGGCGTGGAAAACGCCACGGCCATCCTGATCGACAGCCGCGACCAGAGCGTCAAGGCGCTGGTGGGCTCGGCGAATTACTTATCCACAGGCATCCACGGCCAGGTCAACGGCGTGTTGTCGCGACGCTCGCCGGGGTCGACGCTCAAGCCCTTTCTGTACGGGCTGGCGCTGGACCAAGGGATTATCCATCCCATGAGTATCCTCAAGGATTTGCCCAGTAACTTCGGCTACTTCCAGCCGGAAAATTTCGACGGCAGTTTTGTCGGCCCGCTGACGGCGCGGGATGCTTTGATCCGTAGTCGCAATATCCCGGCGGTGTGGCTGGCCAGCCAGGTCAAGTCGCCGTCGTTGTATGGTTTGCTGCAACGTGCCGGCATCAAAGGCCTGCGCGATGAGAGCCATTACGGCCTGGCCCTCGCCCTTGGCGGCGGCGAAATGACTCCGGAAGAGTTGGCGCGGCTATACGTAATGCTGGCGGGTGACGGGCATCTGCGGGCGTTGCGCTATGTGCAGGAACAAGCGCCATCCACAGGGGCGCAATTGCTCACCCCTCAGGCCGCCTTCATGGTGCGCGATATGCTGCGCCGTAACCCGCGTCCGGATGGCCTGCCCGCGCGCCATTGGCGCACCGCATGGAAAACCGGCACGTCCTGGGGCTTTCATGATGCGTGGAGCGCCGGCCTGGTGGGTCCGTATGTGTTGGTGGTGTGGGTGGGTAACTTCGACGGGCGCCCGAACCCGGCGTTTATCGGCGCCAAGACCGCCGCGCCGCTGTTCTTCCGTATCGCCGACGCCTTGCCCCTGGCCTTGCCCAACGTGGTGATCAAACCCGACAAACCGCCCACCGGGCTGGTGCGCATTGACGTCTGCGCCGCCTCCGGCGAACTGCCCAACCGCTGGTGCCCGCAAACCCGCAAGACCTGGTACATCCCTGGCGTCTCACCGATTCGCGTGTCCAACCTGCACCGCCCGGTACTTATCGACACCCGCACCGGCAAAGCGGCGTGCCCACCGTTCGAGGCGCAGTACACCCGCGAGGAAGTCTTCGAATTCTGGCCCAGCGACGTACAACGCCTGTACCGCGCCGCCGGCCTGCCGCGCCGCACACCGCCCAACGTGATGAAGAACTGCCAGCCCAACCGCATCAGCGACCAGAGCGAAGCGCCGCAGATTCGATCGCCGTTGACCCAAGTGAGCTACCAACTGCGCCTGTCCCAGCCCCAGGAAAGCATCCCGCTGAACGCGAACGCGGCCAGCGACGCGGTGACCCTGTACTGGTTTGCTGACCAAACGTTGATCGGCCAGGGCCCACCACAGGCCACGCTGAATTGGCGACCGGGAAAGTCGGGGGATTATCGGTTGCGGGTCAGTGACGATCAGGGCCGCAGTGCGAGTCGGGGCTTGCGGGTGGAGTTTGTGCCTTAGGCATGCCGCTTGTTCTCAACAACCTCTACGTAGCTGGACTCCCCTCCTCCCACAGCCCCCGACAACCAACCCCAGACAAAACTCAGGATAGTACGCCCGGTCTGATCCACACCCACCGTGCCCCGCGACCAACCGGACAGCAGTTCACCGTCCAGTGTCAGACAATGAAAAAGCAGCTCGATGGTATCGACTCCGGTTACGCGTCCGACTTGCATGCCTAGGCGAATTCGACCGCCCTTGTAGGTGCTGGAAATAGCGTCACCCTCAACAAGGTAGTGAAACACCGTGCCGGCACCGGATAGCCCGTGGGTATTGTTGGTGACCGCAAATCGACGATTGTGCAAACGCTCGCCAAGTTGGGAAAAGGTTGGTGTCATCTGCGTCGCGTCCTTGCATAGGCGCCTGGTGACCCAGAATGGGCCCCAGGCGCGTGCGGTATTACTCCACCGTCACCGACTTCGCCAAGTTACGCGGCTGGTCGACGTCAGTACCCTTGAGCACAGCCACGTAGTACGACAGAAGTTGCAGCGGGATGGTGTAAAGGATCGGCGACAGGGTGTCGTGGATGTGCGGCATGTTGATGACGTGGGTGCCTTCGCCATTGGTCATGCCGGCCTTTTCGTCGGCGAACACAATCAGTTGGCCGCCTCGGGCACGCACTTCCTGCAGGTTGGACTTGAGCTTTTCCAACAGTTCATTGTTCGGCGCCACGGTGACCACTGGCATGTCGTCATCCACCAGGGCCAGCGGGCCGTGTTTGAGTTCGCCGGCTGGGTAGGCTTCGGCGTGGATGTACGAGATTTCCTTGAGTTTGAGCGAGCCTTCCATTGCTACTGGGTACTGCGCGCCACGGCCGAGGAACAGGGTGTGGTTCTTGTCGGCGAACAGTTCGGCGACTTTCTCCACGGTGCTGTCCATGGCCAGGGCTTCGCCCAAACGGGTTGGTAGGCGACGCAGTTCTTCGACCAAGGTGGCTTCGACGCCAGCGGCAAGAGTGCCACGCACTTGGCCCAGGGACAGGGTCAGCAGCAACAGGCCGACCAGCTGGGTGGTGAATGCCTTGGTGGAGGCCACGCCGATTTCGCGACCGGCCTGGGTCAGTAAGGTCAGGTCCGACTCACGCACCAGGGAACTGATGCTGACGTTGCAGATCGCGAGGCTGGCCAGGAAGCCCAGCTCCTTGGCGTTGCGCAGGGCGGCCAGGGTGTCGGCGGTTTCGCCGGACTGGGAGATGGTCACGAACAACGTATCGGGCTGTACCACCACCTTGCGGTAACGGAACTCGCTGGCCACTTCGACCTGGCACGGGATGCCGGCCAGTTCTTCCAACCAGTAACGCGCGACCATGCCAGCGTGGTAGCTGGTGCCGCAGGCAACGATCTGCACGTTGCGGACCTTGGCGAACAGCTCGGCGGCCTGTGGACCGAAGGCGTTGACCAGGACCTGGTTCTGGCTCAAGCGACCTTCCAGGGTGCGTTGCACCACGGATGGTTGCTCATGGATTTCCTTGAGCATGAAGTGGCGAAACTCGCCCTTGTCGGCGGCTTCGGCGCCATCACGGTATTGCACCGCCTCGCGCTCGACAGAGTTGCCGTTGACGTCCCAGATCGCCACGCTTTCGCGACGGATGTCGGCAATATCGCCTTCTTCCAGATACATGAAGCGGTCAGTCACCTGGCGCAGGGCCAGTTGGTCGGAAGCCAGAAAGTTTTCACCCAGGCCCAGGCCAATCACCAACGGGCTGCCACTGCGGGCGGCCACGACGCGGTCGGGCTGGCTGGCGCTGATCACCGCCAGGCCGTAAGCGCCGTGCAGTTCCTTGACGGTGGCCTTGAGCGCGGTGGTCAGGTCGCCGAGGTCTTTGAGCTTATGGTTGAGCAGGTGGGCGATCACTTCGGTGTCGGTGTCCGAGGTGAACCCATAACCCAGACCCTTGAGTTGCTCGCGCAACACTTCGTGGTTTTCGATGATGCCGTTGTGCACCACCGCCAAATCACCGGAAAAATGCGGGTGGGCATTGCGCTCGCACGGTGCACCGTGAGTGGCCCAGCGGGTATGGGCGATGCCCAGGCGGCCGACCAGCGGCTCGCCGGCCAGGGCCTGCTCCAATTCGCTGACCTTGCCCGGGCGACGCGTGCGCTCAAGCTTGCCGGCGTTGGTAAAAACCGCCACACCGGCGCTGTCATAGCCGCGGTATTCCAGGCGCTTGAGGCCTTCGATCAGGATGGGCGTTACGTTACGTTCAGCGACTGCGCCAACAATGCCACACATGGTATTTCTCCTAGATGATTGCCGCGCATATCAGCGTAATGCCGCGGGCTTGGATCTGGTCGCGGGCCTCAAGCGGCAGGCGATCATCGGTAATAAGGGTATGGACGCTGCTCCAGGGCAGTTCCAGGTTGGGAATTTTGCGGCCGATCTTGTCGGACTCGACCATCACCACCACTTCACGGGCGACCTCGGCCATTACGCGGCTCAGGCCCAGCAATTCGTTGAAGGTGGTGGTACCGCGCTGTAAATCGATGCCGTCGGCGCCGATGAACAGTTGATCAAAGTCGTAGGAACGCAGCACCTGCTCGGCGACCTGGCCTTGGAACGAGTCCGAATGCGGGTCCCAGGTGCCGCCGGTCATCAACAGCACTGGCTCGTGTTCCAGTTCGCTCAACGCGCTGGCCACATGCAAGGAGTTGGTCATCACCACCAGGCCGGGCTGATGGCCCAGCTCGGGGATCATGGCCGCTGTGGTGCTGCCGCTGTCGATGATGATTCGCGCATGCTCACGCAAGCGCTTGACCGCAGCACGGGCGATGGCGCGTTTGTACGCGGAAATGGGTTGGGCAGGATCACCGACCAATTCCTGAGGCATGGTGATTGCGCCACCGTAGCGCCGCAGTAACAGGCCATTGCTTTCCAGCGCGGCCAGATCCTTGCGAATGGTGACTTCCGAGGTTTCGAAACGCTTGGCCAATTCATCCACACTGACTTCGCCTTGCTCGTTGAGCAAGGTGAGGATGTTGTGGCGCCGTTGGGGGGTATTACGTTTCGACATGGTAGTGATAAGTTTCGTTTCGAAAGATAACGAAGGCAATCAAAACCTATTGGGATGGTATCGTCAAGCGTCGAGAAGAGATTTTTTAAACGACACATATGAAAATGTGGGAGGGGGCTTGCCCCCGATAGCGCTGGGTCAGTCAGCTCATCTGCCACTGACGCACCGCCATCGGGGGCAAGCCCCCTCCCCCTTTGAAGCTAGCTGCTTATGTAACTGTGGATAACTCAGGTCTTCTTGATCTTGACCGGGCGCTTCCAGCCGTCGATGTTGCGCTGGCGAGCGCGTGCGACGCCCAGCTGCAAGTTATCCACATCCTGGTTGATGGTGGAACCGGCGGCAGTAGTCGCGCCATCGCCCACTTTGACCGGCGCGACCAACGAATTGTTGGAGCCGATAAATACGTCTTCGCCCAATACGGTCTGGTGTTTATTGGCGCCGTCGTAATTGCAGGTGATGGTGCCAGCGCCGATATTGGTGCGCGCACCGATGACCGCGTCCCCAAGGTAAGCCAGGTGACCGGCCTTGGCGCCTTCGCCCAGATGGGCATTTTTCAGTTCAACGAAGTTACCCACATGGGCCTTGGCTTCCAGCACGCTGCCGGGGCGCAGCCGCGCAAACGGGCCGGCATCGCTGCCCTCGCCCATTACGGCACCGTCGATATGGCTGTTGGCCTTGATCACCACGCCTTTGCGCAGGGTGCTGTCCTTGATCACGCAGTTCGGGCCAATCACTACGTCGTCTTCGATGATCACGCGGCCTTCGAGGATCACGTTGATATCGATCAGCACGTCGCGGCCCACGGTCACCTCACCACGGATGTCGAAACGTGCCGGATCACGCAGGGTAACGCCCTGGGCCATCAGGCGACGACCTTCGCGCAGTTGGTAGTGACGCTCAAGCTCGGCCAGTTGCTTGCGGTCGTTAGCACCCTGCACTTCCATCGGGTCGTGGGGCTGCTCGGTGGCCACCAGCAAACCATCGCTCACCGCCATTTCGATGACGTCGGTGAGGTAGTACTCGCCCTGGGCATTGTTGTTGGACACGCGGCCCATCCAATCCGCGAGGTTCTTGGCAGGCACAGCCAGAATCCCGGTGTTGCCTTCGGTAATGGCGCGTTGGGCTTGGGTGGCGTCTTTGTGCTCAACAATAGCCGCGACCTTACCGTCGGCGTTGCGCACGATGCGACCGTAACCGGTCGGGTCATCCAGTTCCACGGTGAGCAGGCCCATTTGGCCTGGAACTACGTGCTGGAGCAGACGTTGCAACGTGTCGACTTCAATAAGCGGCACGTCGCCATAAAGGATCAACACAGTATCTGCGCTGATAAAGGGTACCGCCTGCGCAGTGGCGTGCCCGGTGCCCAATTGCTTGTCTTGGAGGACGAAGTTGAGATCGTCCGCCGCCAGGCGTTCGCGCACCACATCGGCACCGTGGCCAATAACCACGTGGATACGCTGGGGCTGCAGTTGCCGGGCGCTGTGGATAACGTGACCCAGCATTGAATGACCGGCGACCGGGTGCAGCACCTTAGGCAGGGCCGAACGCATACGGGTGCCCTGGCCTGCGGCGAGAATGACGATTTCAAGAGACATGAATGGCTACCAATCCTGGGCGGTCCGGGTTCAGACCAAAGAAGTGTTTTGCAAAAAAAGAAAAAGGGTAGCCGAGGCTACCCTTTTTAATCAATCGCGCATGAAGCATGACGGCGTGGCCGCTTACTTCTTGCGGATCTGCTGGAGCGTGCGCAGCTGAGCTGCAGCCTCGGCCAGACGTACAGCTGCAGCGCTGTAGTCGAAGTCCGCACCCTTTTCGTTCAGGGCCTTCTCGGCAGCCTTGACGGCTTCCTGAGCGGAGGCTTCATCCAGGTCACTCGCACGTTGCACGGTGTCGGCAAGTACCTTGACCATGTTCGGCTGAACCTCGAGGAAACCGCCGGAGATGTAAAACACCTCCTTTTCCCCGCCTTGCTTGGTCAGAGTGATCGGACCTGGCTTCAAGCTGGTGATCAATGGCGCGTGGCCCATGGCAATACCCAAGTCACCGAGTTCGCCGTGTGCAATCACCATTTCTACCAGACCGGAGAAGATTTCCCCTTCCGCGCTGACGATATCGCAATGGACTGTCATAGCCATCTGATTGCCTCAACCTGATGAGCGCCCGTTTCCGGGCGCCTGGATTACAGTTTCTTGGCTTTCTCGATCGCTTCTTCGATGCCGCCGACCATGTAGAACGCTTGTTCTGGCAGGTGGTCGTAGTCACCGTTGAGGATGCCTTTGAAGCCAGCAATGGTGTCTTTCAGGGAAACGTATTTACCCGAAGCACCGGTGAAGACTTCAGCCACGAAGAACGGCTGCGACAAGAAGCGCTGGATCTTACGAGCACGGTTTACCAACTGCTTGTCGGCTTCCGACAGCTCGTCCATACCCAGGATCGCAATGATGTCCTTCAGTTCTTTGTAACGCTGCAGCACGTACTGAACGCCGCGAGCGGTGTCGTAGTGCTCCTGGCCGATCACGTTCGGGTCCAGCTGGCGCGAAGTCGAGTCCAGTGGATCGACCGCTGGGTAGATACCCAGGGAAGCGATGTCACGGGACAGTACAACGGTGGCGTCCAAGTGGGCGAAGGTGGTCGCTGGGGACGGGTCGGTCAAGTCATCCGCAGGTACGTATACCGCTTGGATCGAGGTGATCGAACCTTCCTTGGTCGAAGTGATACGTTCTTGCAGAACGCCCATCTCTTCAGCCAGGGTCGGCTGGTAACCTACTGCAGAAGGCATACGGCCCAGCAGTGCGGATACTTCAGTACCGGCCAGGGTGTAACGGTAGATGTTGTCGACGAACAGCAGAACGTCGTTACCTTCGTCACGGAACTTCTCGGCCATGGTCAGGCCAGTCAGTGCTACGCGCAGACGGTTTCCCGGCGGCTCGTTCATCTGACCGTAAACCAGTGCCACTTTGTCCAGAACGTTGGAGTCCTTCATCTCGTGGTAGAAGTCGTTACCCTCACGAGTACGCTCACCCACACCGGCGAACACGGAATAACCGCTGTGCTCGATGGCGATGTTACGGATCAGTTCCATCATGTTTACGGTCTTGCCTACACCGGCACCACCGAACAGACCGACTTTACCGCCTTTGGCGAACGGGCAAACCAGGTCGATAACCTTGATGCCGGTTTCCAGCAGGTCGTTGCCGCCCGCCTGTTCTGCGAACGACGGCGCGGCGCGGTGGATACCCCAACGTTCGTCGGTGGCAATCGGGCCAGCTTCGTCGATCGGGTTGCCCAGTACGTCCATGATCCGGCCCAGGGTCGCTTTACCGACCGGTACGGAGATGGCTGCGCCAGAGTCGATAACGTCCAGACCGCGCTTCAAGCCTTCGGTGGAACCCATCGCAATGGTACGAACTACGCCGTCGCCCAGCTGCTGCTGAACTTCCAGGGTAGTGTCCGCGCCTTGTACTTTCAGCGCGTTGTAGATGCTCGGTACGCTGTCGCGTGGAAATTCCACGTCGATAACGGCGCCGATGATTTGAACGATACGTCCGCTACTCATAGCTGGATCCTCTGAATATTTGAACCGTTAAACCGCGGCAGCGCCGCCGACGATTTCCGAGATCTCTTGGGTGATCGCAGCCTGACGCGCCTTGTTGTAGATCAGCTGCAAATCGCTGATCAGATCACCGGCGTTATCGGTAGCGTTTTTCATCGCGATCATCCGCGCCGCTTGTTCAGCTGCGTTGTTCTCGACCACCGCCTGGTACACCTGCGACTCCACGTAGCGCACCATCAAGCCGTCAAGCAGCTCTTTGGCATCTGGTTCGTAGAGGTAGTCCCAGTGGTGCTTGAGTTCCTGATCCGGGGTCGCCACCAGTGGAATCAATTGCTCCACGGTCGGCTGCTGGGTCATGGTGTTGATGAATTTGTTGGATACCACGGACAGGCGGTCTATCCGGCCTTCCAGGTACGCATCCAGCATCACCTTCACACTGCCGATCAAATCATTGATCGACGGCTCTTCACCCAGGTGGCTGATAGCTGCAACGACGTTACCGCCGAAGTTACGGAAAAAGGCCGCACCCTTGCTACCAACAACACACAGATCGATCTCGACGCCTTTTTCGCGGTTTACCGCCATGTCCTTGACCAGGGCCTTGAACAGGTTGGTATTCAAACCACCGCACAAACCACGGTCACTGCTCACTACGACATAACCAACACGCTTAACTTCGCGGTCGATCATGAACGGGTGGCGGTATTCCGGGTTGGCGTTGGCCAGATGCCCAATTACCTGGCGGATACGCTCCGCATAAGGACGGCTAGCAGCCATGCGCATTTGTGCCTTGCGCATTTTGCTGACCGCCACTTTTTCCATGGCGCTGGTAATTTTTTGCGTGCTTTTGATGCTCGCAATCTTACTGCGAATCTCTTTTGCGCCTGCCATGTAACACCTATCAGGTTAGCAAGCGGGAGCCTTGCGGCTCCCGCTGCGGCTTACCAGGTTTGGGTGGCCTTGAACTTCTCGATACCGGCTTTCATGCCAGCGTCGATATCGTCATTGAAGTCACCCTTCACGTTGATCTTCGCCATCAAATCGGCGTGATCGCGGTTGAAGTAAGCAATCAGCGCTTGTTCAAAGCTGCCGACCTTGGCGATTTCAACGTCGGTCAGGAACCCACGCTCAGCGGCATACAGCGTCAACGCCATGTCAGCGATCGACATTGGGGCGTATTGCTTCTGCTTCATCAGCTCGGTAACGCGCTGACCATGCTCAAGTTGCTTACGGGTCGCTTCGTCCAGGTCAGAAGCGAACTGGGCGAATGCCGCCAGTTCACGGTACTGAGCCAGAGCGGTACGGATACCACCGGAGAGCTTCTTGATGATCTTGGTCTGAGCGGCACCACCCACACGGGATACCGAAACACCGGCGTTCACTGCAGGGCGGATGCCCGAGTTGAACATGGCCGATTCCAGGAAGATCTGACCGTCGGTGATGGAAATCACGTTGGTCGGAACGAACGCGGAAACGTCGCCAGCCTGGGTTTCGATGATCGGCAGTGCGGTCAGGGAACCGGTTTTGCCGGTCACTGCGCCGTTGGTGAACTTCTCTACGTACTCTTCCGAAACGCGGGATGCGCGCTCCAGCAGACGGGAGTGGAGGTAGAACACGTCGCCTGGGTAAGCTTCACGGCCTGGTGGACGGCGCAGCAGCAGGGAAATCTGGCGGTAAGCCACTGCTTGCTTGGACAGATCGTCATAAACGATCAGCGCGTCTTCACCGCGGTCGCGGAAGAATTCACCCATGGTGCAACCGGAGTACGGTGCCAGGAATTGCAGCGCAGGAGATTCCGAAGCACTGGCAGCCACGATGATCGTGTTGGCCAGGGCGCCGTTTTCTTCCAGCTTGCGAACCACGTTGGCGATGGTCGATTGCTTCTGACCGATGGCTACGTAGACGCAGAAAATGCCGCTGTTCTTCTGGTTGATGATCGCGTCGATCGCCAGAGCGGTTTTACCGATCTGACGGTCACCGATGATCAGCTCACGCTGGCCACGGCCGACAGGGATCATGGCATCGACAGCCTTGTAGCCAGTCTGTACAGGCTGGTCTACCGACTTACGCCAGATCACGCCTGGAGCAACTTTCTCGACCGCGTCGGTCTCGGTGTTGCCCAGTGGACCTTTGCCGTCAACAGGGTTACCCAGTGCGTCGACTACGCGACCCAGCAGTTCCTTACCAACCGGAACTTCCAGGATGCGGCCAGTGCACTTGGCGCTCATGCCTTCAGCCAGACTGGTGTATGCGCCCAGTACAACGGCACCTACGGAGTCTTGCTCCAGGTTGAGGGCCATACCGTAGACGCCGCCCGGAAACTCGATCATCTCGCCGTACATAACGTCGGCCAGACCGTGAATCCGCACGATGCCGTCAGATACGCTGACGACAGTGCCTTCGTTACGGGCTTGGGAGGTCACATCGAGCTTGTCGATGCGGCCCTTGATAATTTCACTTATTTCGGAAGGATTGAGTTGCTGCATTGCTCTGCTGCCCCTTCAAACTCAAGATTTCAATGCTTCGGCAAGTTTCGCGATTTTGCCGCGAATCGAGCCATCGATAACCAGGTCGCCGGCACGGATAACAACACCACCAATCAGGGATGCGTCCTCCGAAGCTTGCAGGCGCACTTCCCGATTGAGTCGTGCACTGAGAACCTTGGCGAGTTTGTCTTGCTGTTCTTGGTTCAATGCGAAAGCACTGGTCACTTCAACGTCTACCGATTTCTCTGCTTCAGCCTTGTACAGGTCGAACAGCGCGGCGATCTCCGGCAACAGCGGGAGACGGTCGTTTTCGGCAATGACGTGAATGAAGTTCTGCACCTTCACATCAAACTTGTCGCCGCACACTTCAATAAAAGTGGCGGCCTTGTCTGCGCTCGTCAGGCGCGGGGCCTTGAGCACGCGCTGCATGGTGTCGTCTTGCGACACTGCTGCAGCCAGGCCGAGCATGGCTGACCAAGAGGCCAGCTGCTGGTGGGCCTGGGCGTGCTCGAAGGCTGCCTTAGCGTAAGGTCGGGCCAACGTGGTCAGTTCTGCCATGATCGCCCTCGCTTAAATTTCAGCAGCCAGTTTGTTAACCAGCTCCGCGTGCGCGTTTTGATCGATTGTGGCACCGAGGATCTTCTCAGCACCGCCGACCGCCAGAGCACCCAGTTGGGCACGCAGCGCGTCTTTGACGCCGTTCAGTTCCTGTTCGATCTCGGCATGAGCCGAAGCCTTCACACGGTCAGCTTCGACGCGGGCTTTTTCAACAGCCTCTTCGACGATCTGGTTACCGCGTTTCTTGGCTTGCTCAATGATCTCAGCTGCCTGTGCTTTAGCTTCGCGCAGTTGATGACCCACTTTTTCTTGGGCCAACTCCAGGTCGCGAGCTGCACGGCTGGCAGCGTCCAAGCCGTCCGCGATCTTCTTCTGACGTTCGTGCAAAGCCGCGATGACCGGAGGCCACACGAACTTCATGCAAAACACTACAAAAATGAAGAACGCAACGGATTGGCCAATCAGGGTTGCATTAATGTTCACGCCAACACCTCGCTCATTCGTTGTCCATCACCCCAATCACTCGAAATCGAGTGATTAGCCAGCGAGTTGACCAACGAAGGGGTTCGCGAAGGTGAAGAACAGTGCGATACCAACGCCGATCATGGTCACGGCGTCGAGCAGGCCGGCGACGATGAACATTTTAACTTGCAGCATTGGGACCATTTCTGGCTGACGCGCTGCGCCTTCCAGGAACTTGCCGCCCAGCAGGCCGAAACCAATGGCAGTACCCAGGGCGCCCAGGCCGATCAACAGTGCAACAGCGATAGCGGTTAGACCAACTACAGTTTCCATCTTTCCTCCCGACTTTTACGTCGTATGGTTTAGGTTTTTTAGATTTTAAAGCGGTAAAACAAATCGTTTCATTAGCCCTGGTGGGCCACCTTCCCGTTTCACCGGGAAGGACATCAGACTGGTCGAGACCGGCCTTAATGGTTCTCTTCGTGCGCCATCGACAGGTAGACGATGGTCAGCATCATGAAGATGAAGGCCTGCAGGGTAATGATCAGGATGTGGAATACAGCCCACGCCCACTGCAGAACAACGCCCAGGCCGCTAAGCCAGAGCAGACCGCTGCCGAACATCACAGCGATCAGAATGAACACCAGTTCGCCGGCATACATGTTGCCGAACAGTCGCAGTGCCAGGGAAATCGGCTTGGCGACCAGGGTGACGAACTCCAGCAGGAAGTTCACCGGAATCAGCAGGGCCTGAACGAAAATGTTCTTGCTGCCGAACGGGTGCAAGGTCAGCTCGCCGATGAAGCCGCCGATGCCCTTGACTTTGATGCTGTAGAAAATGATCAACGCGAACACCGACAGGGCCATGCCCAGGGTGGCGTTAGGGTCCGTGGTGGAAACGGCACGGAATGGAATGTGGTGATCGCCGGAGATCAGGATCGCCAATTGAGGAATCCAGTCGACCGGGATCAGGTCGACGGCGTTCATCAGGAACACCCAGACGAAGATGGTCAGTGCCAGCGGTGCGATCACCGGGCTACGGCCATGGAAGCTGTCTTTCACGCTGCCATCGACGAATTCGACCAATACCTCAACGAAGTTTTGCAGGGCACCCGGCTGACCGGAAGTCGCCTTTTTCGCCGCCATGCGGAAAATCAGGACGAAGATCAGACCCAGTGCGACCGACCAGCCCAGAGTATCCAGGTGGAAAGCCCAAAAGCCCATTTCTTTGGCTTCTGCTGCGGTGTGGGCGAAGCCCCAGCCGCCGTTGGGAAGCTGACCGAAGGTCAGGTTCTGCAAGTGGTGCTGGATATAGCCCGAAGCGGTTGTTTCTGCCATGGTTGCCTCAAACGCCCTAAGGTTTCGAAAGTCTTGTTTTCATTAGCAGGGGAGCGAACCAGCTGACCAGTTGGGTCAACACGAAGACACCGAATACAGCCAGCGGCGCCAATGGCTTCACACCTGCAAAGGTCAGTGCAAAAAGCACTGCCGTCAAAATCAGTTTCCCCGCCTCGCCGGCATAAAAAGACCGGACGATGGCCTGGGCTGCTCGGGCGCCGGAAAACCGAAAGGCCCTATGAGCAAAGTACATATTGGGCAGCAAGGCTATCAGGCCTCCGCAGAGTCCTGAATATCCGGCTACGACTCCATGCCAATACCAAAGCGCCAATGCGGCGATCAGCAGGATGACAAATTGAGCCAATAAAACCGGGAAAACGGCCAAGCGATGGAACGGCAACGTGTTTGGCGTGCGGGTTTCCATCACTCTTGCTCCTCAATGGTCGGCTGCCGGAAATCAATAACTTGGCATAATTTGTGCCGACAAAATGCGCGCAGAGTATAGGGGCGGTTCAGCCCCTATTCAACTGTCGGGTAGTGATTTCCGATCACGCGCTACATAAGCAAATGTTTCAGCGGATGTGGGCAAGGACGCCCTGAAGCTCATCGAGGGAGTTATATCCGATGACCAATTGGCCTTTGCCTTTCTTGCCATGGCGAATTTGCACCGCAGAGCCCAGGCGCTCGGCCAGGCGCTGCTCGAGGCGTGCGATATCCGGATCAGGTTTGGCCGTTTCGACCGGTGCAGGTTTACCACTGAGCCACTGCCGGACCAATGCCTCGGTCTGACGAACAGTGAGCCCTCGTGCGACAACGTGTCGCGCCCCTTCAACCTGTTGATTTTCCGGCAAACCGAGCAACGCACGGGCATGGCCCATTTCCAGGTCACCGTGGGACAACATGGTCTTGATGACTTCCGGCAGCGCGATCAGACGCAGCAGGTTGGACACAGTTACGCGGGATTTACCTACCGCCTCGGCCACCTGTTGCTGGGTCAGCTGGAATTCTTGCTGCAGACGCTGCAACGCAATCGCTTCTTCGATGGGGTTGAGGTCTTCACGCTGGATATTCTCGATCAAGGCCATGGCGATCGCGGTTTCGTCCGGCACATCGCGGACCATCGCCGGGATAGTCTCTTTGCCGGCCTGCTGGCTGGCGCGCCAGCGGCGCTCGCCGGCGATGATCTCAAAACGGCCCCCACCGATCGGGCGAACCACGATCGGTTGCATCACACCCTGGGCCTTGATCGAATTGGCCAGTTCTTCCAGCGCCTGGGGATCCATATCCCGGCGCGGCTGGTATTTGCCGCGCTGGATCAGGTCCAGGGGCAGGTGCTGCAACTCGCGCTCGTCAGCCTGCACCGCTTGTTCTTCAAGGGATGTAACGGTCGGACCACTCAACAGTGCATCCAGTCCACGTCCGAGACCTCGTTTCTTGACGGCCATGGGGATTCCTTAAGTTGGCTGGGCGGCAGCGGTGCGTGAGTTGCGGCGTTGGCGACGGACCATCTCGCCGGCCAGTGCCAGGTAGGCAATGGCGCCACGGGACGATTTGTCGTAAGCCAGGGCAGGCATGCCGTAGCTCGGGGCTTCGGCCAAACGGATGTTGCGCGGGATCACCGTATCGTAGAGCTGGTCGCCGAAGTGTTCCTTGAGCTGCGCCGACACATCGTTCATCAGGCTCAGGCGCGGATCGAACATAGTCCGCAAAAGACCTTCGATCTGCAGGTTCGGGTTGAGCAACTCGGCAATCCGCTTGATGTTATCCACAAGGTCACTCAAGCCTTCGAGCGCGTAGTACTCGCACTGCATGGGGATGATCACCCCATCGGCAGCGACCAGCGCGTTGAGCGTGAGCATCGACAATGAGGGTGGGCAGTCGATCAAAATGTAATCGTAATTCTCGCGGATCGGTGCCAAGGCGCTGCGCAGACGGCTTTCTTTCATCTGCATTTCCAGCAGCACCACTTCGGCCGCAGTCAGATCGCGGTTGGCCGGTAGTAGCTGATAACCGCCGTGTTCGGAATAGTGCATGGCCTGGGCCAGGTCGCACTCGCCGATCAGCAAGTCATAGACTGAGTTTTCCAGGCCGTGTTTATCCACACCGCTACCCATGGTGGCGTTGCCCTGTGGATCAAGATCGATCAACAGCACCCGGCGCTTGGTGGCCACCAGGGATGCTGCGAGGTTGATGCAGGTGGTGGTTTTGCCCACGCCACCTTTTTGGTTCGCTATCGCGAATACCTTAGCCATTCTTGCTTGTGTTCCCAATCATGCCGTGCGGCGCAGTATCAGCAGATGGCGTTGGCCTTGGCAACCGGGTACGGCCAAGGCGTGTTCGCTATCAAGGTGGAAGTCCGTCGGCAATGCTAACAGCTCATCGCTTGGATGGACGCCCTTCATTGCCAGCCAACGGGTGTCTTGGTCGCCCAGGTGGCGGGTCCAGTTGCTGAAGTTTTCCATGCTACTGAACGCCCGGGAAACAATTCCGTTGAAGGGCTGTTCAGGCGTAAAGGCTTCGACGCGGCTGTGGATAACCTGCAGGTTATCCAATTTGAGTTCAAGTTTGACCTGAGTCAGGAAGC
>NZ_JARVSL010000010.1:0-107354 GCF_030209215.1 Pseudomonas sp. efr-133-TYG-23
CATCGCCTGGAATGGCTATCAAAGGTGCGAGGGGGCTTGCCCCCGATAGCGGTGCATCAGCTAAAAAATACACAGGCTGACACTCCGCCATCGGGGGCTTGCCCTCTCCCACCTTTAGATCAGTTGCTTACATTTACATCAGCGCAAGGCGCGACGTAGGACCTTGCCCACGGTGGTCTTGGGCAGTTCGGTGGTGCGGAATTCCACGTAACGCGGCACTTTGTAGCCGGTCAGGTATTCCCGGCAGTGGGCAAGGATTTGCTCCTGGGTCAGGCTCGGATCCTTGCGCACCACGACAATCTTGACCTTCTCTCCGGTCACGCCGTCTTCCACGCCAATCGCCGCCACTTCGGCCACGCCGGGGTGCAGGGCCACCACGTCTTCGATTTCGTTGGGGTACACGTTGAAGCCCGAGACCAGGATCATGTCTTTTTTACGATCCACCAGGCGGATATAGCCGCGCTCGTCCATCACGCCGATGTCGCCGGTGGCCAGCCAGCCCTCGGCGTCCAGCACTTCGGCGGTTTCCTTGGGGCGCTTCCAGTAGCCCTGCATCACCTGTGGGCCGCGTACTTGCAGCTCACCCTGCTCGCCGATGTCAGCCACTTCGCCGTCCTCGCGCATAAAACGCACCCAGGTGGAAGGCAACGGCACGCCGATGCTGCCGGTGAATTCCATCTCGCGCATGCGCGAAATATCGATGGGGCTGATGCTCACTACCGGCGAACACTCGGTCAGGCCGTAGCCTTCGATGATCGGCAGCCCGGTGACTTCCTTCCAGCGCTTGGCGACTGCGGTGTGCGTGGCCATGCCGCCGGCGATGACCATGCGCAGATCGGAGAAGTCCCGCGCGCAGAATTCCGGGTTCTCCAGCAACCCGTTGAACAGCGTGTTGACCCCGGCGATGCCGTTGAAGCGCTCCTTGCGCAGGATCATCTGCACTCGCTTCACGTCCCGTGGGTTGGCGATCAGGATATTACGCCCGCCCAGGCACATGAACATCAGGCAGTTCACCGTCAGGGAAAAGATGTGGTACAGCGGCAGCAAGGTCACGTTGGTTTCCTGCTTGTCCTGATCCAACTGGTCCCCGACCCACGCCTTGGCCTGCAACAGGTTGGCGATGATGTTGCGATGGCTGAGCATCACGCCCTTGGCATCCCCCGTGGTGCCGCCGGTGTATTGCAGAAACGCCAGATCATCCAGTTGCATGACCACCGGCTGCGGGTAAAGCGCCCGGCCCTGTTTCAACGCTTGATTGAAGCGCACCGAGCCGCGCAGGCTGAAGGCCGGAACCTGCTTTTGCACGGAGCGCAGGATGAAGTTCATCGCCGCGCCCTTGAAGGTGCCGAGCAGGTCGCCGATGGCGGCGATTACCACGCGTTTGACGCTGCTGCCTTCGATGACTTTTTCCAGGGTGTGGGCGAAATTTTCGAAGATCACCACAGTTTCGGCGCCGCTGTCCTTGAGCAAATGTTTGAGCTCATGGGCGGTGTACAACGGGTTGACGTTGACCACCACCGCCCCCGCCAGGATGGTGCCGAGCAAACAGATCGGGTACTGCAAGCAATTGGGCATCATCAGCGCCACGCGGTCGCCGCGCTGCACGCCCTGTTCCTGCAGCCAGGCAGCGAACGCAAAGCCTTGTACCTGCCAGTCGGCGTAGGTCATTTCGGTGCCGATGCTGACGTAGGCGACACGCTCGCGGAATTTTTCCAGGTGTTCCAGGAACACCTCCCGCAGCGACGGGTAGTCCTCGATGCCGGCGTCGATATCCGCCGGAACGCCGGGCAGATAAGCGTCCAACCAGATGCGTTCGCGTTGTTCCAGGCTGATAGCGTTCATGGCAGTCTCCTTGTTGTTGTTTTTGACAGCGCTATTTTTCGACGATGGCGGTAATGCCCAGCCCGCCGGCGGCGCAGATTGAAATCAGGCCACGACCGCCGCCGCGTTCATGGATCGCCTTGGCCAGCGCCGCCAACTGCCGGCCGCCGGTAGCGGCGAACGGGTGACCGCAGCCGAGGGAGCCGCCGTTGACATTCATCTTGGCCCGCTCGATTGCTCCCAGCGGTGCCGCCAAGCCTAGCCGCTCGCGGCAGTAGTCGGGGTCTTCCCAGGCTTTGAGCGTACACAGCACCTGAGCGGCAAACGCCTCATGGATCTCGAAGAAATCGAAGTCGGCAAAACTCAAGCCTTCACGTTGCAACATGCGCGGCACCGCGTAGGCCGGCGCCATCAGCAAGCCTTCGCTGCCGTCGACAAAATTCACCGCCGCCGTCTCGCCGGTGCGCAGGTAGGCCAGCACCGGCCAACCGTGCTCGGCCGCCCAGGCTTCGCTGGCCAGCAGCACCACCGAGGCCCCATCGGTGAGCGGCGTGGAATTGCCGGCGGTAAGCGTGCCGTTCTGGCGGTCATAGGCGGGGGACAAGCCGGCGAGTTTTTCCAGGCTGGCGTCGGCACGCAGGTTGTTATCCCGGGCCAGGCCACGATGGGGGCTGATCAGGTCGTCGAAGAAACCGCGCTGGTACGCCGCTGCCAGGCGCTGGTGACTGGTAAGGGTCAGTTCGTCCTGGGCCAGGCGTTTGATCTGCCAGCGCTTGGCCATTTCTTCGCAGTGCTCGCCCATGGACAGGCCGGTGCGCGGCTCACCGTTGCGCGGCAGCAGCGGCTTGAAGAACATCGATGGGCGCACCTTGAGCAGCGCCTTGAGCTTGTCGCCCAAGCCCTTGGCGCGGTTGGCCGCCAGCAAGGTGTGACGCAGGGACTCGTTGATGCCGATGGGTGCGTCGGAGGTGGTGTCGGCGCCCCCCGCGACACCCACTTCGATCTGGCCAAGGGCGATTTTATTGGCCACCAGCAACGCCGCTTCCAGCCCCGTGCCGCAGGCTTGCTGCACGTCGTAGGCCGGGGTTTCGGGCGACAACGTGGTAGACAGCAACGACTCGCGCGCCAGGTTGAAATCCCGTGAATGCTTGATCACCGCACCGGCGGCGAACTCGCCCAGGCGCTGGCCGTGCAGGTTGTAGCGGTCTACCAGGCCCTGCAGCGCCGCCACCAGCAAATCCTGGTTGCTGTCGTGGGCGTACACGGTGTTGGAACGGGCGAACGGAATACGATTGCCGCCGATGATCGCCACGCGACGGGTCGGCGCCGGGTTAAAGCTGTAGTGACTCATTGAAGGTTCTCATAGATGGACAGCAGACCGCGCAGATGGGGCTGGTCGCCCGCACCGTTGCGCACTTCGAAGGCGCGACGCGGGCCGCTGGCGGGTAAGTTCCACAGCGCAACCTGGCCGGGCAACAGGATCGGCAACTTGAATTCGCACTGCACCTCGGCGCGCTCCAGGCCACCCGGCGGTTGCTGGGCGGCGAGCGCGCGGCCCAAGGTCCACATGCCGTGGGCGATGGCGCGGCGAAAACCGAACAGTCTGGCGCCGATCACCGAGGTGTGGATCGGGTTGAAGTCCCCGGAGACTTTGGCAAACCGTCGCCCCAGGTCGGCCGGCAACAGCCACTTCTGAGTGCGTACCAAACTGTCTGAAGGCAGCGCCAGCGCTTCGTCCCAAGGCGCGCCGACCGGATCGGCCACGCCCCGGCGCAGATACAGACTGTCGCCCTCCCACACCAGTGCGCCAGCGCTATAGGCACGGGTGGCGATGCTCAGCGCCTGGCCCTTGGGGTGCGCGACCCAGCGTCCGGCATACACTTCCAGCCGCAACGCCTGGCCTTCCTGCAAGCGCTGATGCTGCCGGATACGGTTGGCCAAGTGCACCATGCCACTGGCCGGGTACGGAAAACTGGGGCGGGTCAACAGCATCAAGTGCAAAGGAAAAGCCAGCACATGGGGATAGGTCAACGGCACGCCCTGCTCACGGCGAAAGCCGCAGGCGCGGCCATACGCGGCGATACCCTCAGCCGACAGCTCCACCGCCGGGCGCACCAGGCGCGCCTTGGGCAGCAGCGGCGCGCCGTCGAGCTTGGGTTTGCGCAGTGCGCGCACACCATGCAGCAGCAGTCGCGTGCGTGACGGCGGCGGGTCGATGATCTGCGTCAGGTCGTCCATGGCATCAGGCTCCCAACAGGCTTTGGCCGCACACGCGCACCACTTGGCCGTTAACCCCGCCCGACGCCGGATGGGCCAGCCAGGCAATGGTTTCGGCCACGTCGATCGGCTGCCCGCCCTGGGACAGCGAATTCATGCGCCGCCCCGCTTCGCGGATCATCAACGGAATGCGGGCAGTCATCTGCGTCTCGATAAAGCCCGGCGCCACGGCATTGACCGTAACCTGCTGGGTCGCCGCCCGTGGTGCCAGCCCTTGCACCAGGCCGATCACCCCGGCCTTGGAAGTGGCGTAGTTGCTTTGCCCGAGGTTGCCGGCGATGCCGGAAATCGACGACACGCACACAATGCGCCCGCCGGGATTCAGGCCCTGGCCGTCCAGCAACGCATTGCTCAGGCACAGCGGCGCTTGCAGGTTGACCGCCAGCACGCTGTGCCACGCCGCTTCGCTCATCTTGGCGATGGTTTTATCGCGGGTGATCCCGGCGTTATGCACCACCACATCGAAGGCACCGTACTGGCTGACATGGGCCTGCAACGATGAGGCGGCGTCGGGCGCGGTGATATCCAGCGGCAATGCCGAACCGTTCACTGAGTCGGCGGCCTGTTGCAACGCAGCCTGGGCCTGGGGCACGTCCACGCACACCACGTGCGCGCCGTCGCGAGCCAGTACTTGAGCGATCGCCAGGCCGATGCCGCGGGACGCGCCGGTGACCAACGCACGGCGGCCAGCGAAGGGTTTGTCCCAATTGACCGTGACGTGACCGTCCACCGGGGCTTCCACGCGCACCACCTGCCCTGACACATAGGCCGAACGGCGTGACAGAAAAAACCGCAGGCTGCTGTCCAGCGCGTCTTCAGCCCCCGGCGCAACGTACAGCAACTGCACGGTGATGGCCCGGCGCAGTTCCTTGGCCAAGGACCGCACCAGACCTTCGAGGGCGCGCTGGGCGACGGCTTGGGGCAGGTCCGCGCAGTGCTCCGGCGCCGTGCCGAGCACCACCACCCGCGCGTGCTGGCCGAGGCGTTTGGCGTTGCAGTGGAAGAACGCGTACAGCTCGTCGAGTTGTTCCAGGTTGGCCACGCCGCTGGCATCGAACACCGCGCCCTGCACCTTGACCGTGGAGGGCGCCTTGAGCGTCGCTGCAGTGGCGGCCACCGTGTCGGTGGCGCTGAAGATCCGTTGCACCTGGGCGGTCAGGCGCCCTGCCCCGGCGACGATCACCGGATTGACCAGGCCCTGCTGGCCACTGCGATGGCGCTGCAGCGGCAAGGGCTGGGGCAAGCCCACCGCCTGGGCCAGGCGACGGCCCCAGGGGGAATTGACGAAGGTTAGGTAGCTGTCACTCATATCAGCAATCACTCTCAACACATTCTGACCGTGTAAACCCGATCCAATGCGGGAAGGGCTTGCTCCCGATAGCGATCTAGCCGTCACCGGCTCATTGGCTGAACCACCGCTATCGGGGGCGAGCCCCCTCCTACACTGACCGGGGTTTTCTTAGTTGACCGAGGCATTTTCGCCCTGGGTCGTACGACGCTTGGCGACCGGTTCCAGCGCCTGCTTGCGTTGCTGCAACGCCTCCAACAATCCGAAGTCCTGAGGGAAGTCATCCACCTGGATGCCGTGATCGGCGTATTCCACATAGCGGGCGAGCAAGGTGTCTTCGTCGTCGCTGATCAAGTCCAGGGCCCGGGCCTTGACGCGCCAGGCGGTAAACGCAGTGGTCGACACCGGCAGCGGTTCGAGCAGGCCCTGCTTGATCGCCGGCTTCAGGCGCGCTTCGATCAGCTCGACCTGGGGCAGCAAACGGAAACCCAGTTCGCCGTAGGCCAGCTTGTCGATTTCCGGGCGCGGGATGTAGGAATCGGCCAGCAAGCGGTCGCGGGTGGCGCCGGGGGTCTGCACCGCATCGGCGACGTCGGCTAACAAGCGGTCCGACGGTTTGCGCAAGGGCAGACCGAACGGAAAACTCAAGGCCCGCACCACACGCGCGACGGTTTTGGAGGGGTAATTGTCGAGCACTTCGTCCAGGGCTTCATGGGCGCGCAGCAACGCGTCCTGGGCCGACCAATGCACCAGCGGCAGGTCCGCCTGGGGCCGGCCATCGTCCTCAAAGCGTTTAAGCACGCAGGACAAGATGTACAACTGCGACAGCACATCCCCCAGGCGCCCGGTGAGGCTTTCCTTGCGTTTGAGCGCACCGCCCAGCACGCCCATGGAGATATCCGAGATCAACGCCAACACCACCGACAGCCGGTTGGCCTGGCGGTAGTAGGACGCCAGCGCCGGTTCAGTCTTGGCCGGTGCGGCAATCAGCTTGCCACCGGTCAGTGCATGCACCGCCGCGCGTACGGTATTGGCCAGCACAAAACTCACGTGGCCGAACATGGCGCTGTCGAAGGCCTCCAGGGCCTGACGCCGGTCCGGGTTGCGCGCCGCTTCCATCTCGCAGAACACATAGGGATGGCAACGGATCAGGCCTTGGCCAAAGATGATCAGGCAGCGCGTCATGATGTTCGCGCCTTCCACGGTGATGGCGATGGGGCTTTGCTGATAGGCGCGGGCCAGGAAGTTATTGGGGCCCATGCAGATGCCCTTGCCGGCGACGATGTCCATGCCGTCGTTGACGATCATCCGCGCCCGCTCGGTAACGTGGTACTTGGCGATGGCCGAGATCACCGAGGGTTTCTCACCAGCATCCAGGGACGCCACCGAGACTTTGCGCACCGCGTCGCAGGCATACAAATGCCCGGCCATGCGCGCCACCGGCGCCTGCACCCCTTCGAACTTGCCGATGGGCAGGCCGAACTGTTTACGCATGGCGGCGTAGGCCGTCGTGCCCCGTACCGCCACCTTGCCCAGGCCGACGTTGGCCGACGGCAGGGAAATCGCGCGGCCGGCGGCCAGGCATTCCATCAACATGCGCCAGCCATTGCCGACCTGCTCGCGGCCGCCGATCACCCAATCCAGTGGGATAAATACGTCTTTGCCGGTGGTCGGGCCGTTCTGGAACACCGCGTTAAGCGGCCAGTGCCGCCGGCCGCTGTTGACGCCGGGGTGGGAGGTGGGAATCAACGCACAGGTGATGCCCAGGGAGCCGGCCGCGCCGAGCAGGCCGTCAGGGTCTTCGGCGCGGAATGCCAGGCCCAGCACCGTGGCGATCGGGCCGAGGGTGATGTAGCGCTTGTCCCAGGTCACGCGAAAGCCCAACACCTCCTGCCCTTCATGCACGCCTTTGCAGACGATGCCGACATCGGGAATCGCCCCGGCATCGGAGCCGGCATAGGGGCTGGTCAGGGCGAAGCACGGGATGTCTTCGCCACGGGCCAGGCGCGGCAGGTAGTAATTGCGCTGCGCCTCGGTGCCGTAATGCAGCAGCAGTTCGGCCGGGCCCAGGGAGTTGGGCACCATCACCGAAATCGCCGCCGCCGAGCAACGGGTGGACAACTTCATCACCACTTGGGAATGGGCGTAATGGGAGAAGCCTTTGCCGCCGTATTGCTTGGGAATGATCATGCCGAGAAACCCGGCGCTCTTGGTGTACTGCCAGCCTTCGGGCGACATGTCCTGCCAGACCTGGGTGGTTTCCCAATCGTTGGCGATGTCGCACAGGGTTTCCACTTCGTTATCGAGAAACGCCTGTTCCTCGGCACTCAGGCTGGCCGGAGCGGCCTGTAACAGACGCTGCCAGTTGGGCTTTCCGCTGAATAGTTCGGCGTCCCACCACACCGTGCCGGACTCGATGGCTGCGCGCTCGGTATCAGACATGGCCGGCATGATCGTACGAAACAGGCCGAGGGCTTTGCTGGTCAACAACGCGCGGCGCAGGGGCTTGATCGTCATCAGCAGCGCGGGCGCCACCACCAGCAGCGCCGCGACCGTGACGCCAACGCCGGCGACCACGGAAAACAGGTAACCGCATGCCAGCCACACCAGGCTGACCCCCAACCACTGGGCCGCCGCCGCTTGTCGATACGCCAGGGCAAGCGCCGCTACGAAACCCGCCAATAACCAGATAACCATGGGATACCTCTACTCGATTCAGGGCACGGCACCTACGCAGCTCGCTCAAACGCGACAGCGGCGTAACGCCACACTACAAACTGGGAAACACAAATTCAAATTTTGTTTTGAAATTTTTATTTAATGCTCGAGCCAAAAAAATAGCGGCTGAGCGGGCTCAGCCGGATTGTCGGAAAAAGGGTCGAACGAGGCAGCCAGATGCGCTGACTGCCCTGACCGATCAGCTTCGAATCAGAACGCGTACGTGGCCGACACACTCACTACATCACCCGACGACTCGGCTTTACCGTCCAGACGCGCGCCGCCCAGGCGATCAACGTTTTGAGTCTTGAGCTTGACCTCCTGAACGAACTGGTGGGAATACGCCAAGTCCAGGCTCAAGCCTTTGACGGCTTTGACGTCGTAACCGGCGCCCAAGGACAGGAACGTACGGTCGCCGTCGGGGATCCGCGGGTCGCGCGTCGAGTTGCGGGTGGGTGTCTGGTCAAGGGCCACCCCGGCGCGCAGGGTCAATTCATCGGTCAACCGATAGTCACCGCCCAAGGAATACATCCACGTGTTCTTGTAGTTGTAGGGAATGGAGACAACGGTGGTGCCTGCGGATTCGAGGGTCAGGTCCTTGAACGATGACCACTCGGTCCAAGTGACGCTTGCGCCCATGGTGAAGCGGTCACTGAACTGATGCACCCAGTCCAGGCCCGCTGTGGCGGGAATGTCCAATTGCACGCTGGCATGGGCACCGTTCGGGTACAACTCAAGCCCTGGATAGGCGGTATTGACCAGCGTACCGGTGCCGCCAAACGGGCTCGGCTGGGTCATCAGGTTGTTGGAGAACTGATCGGCACGGACAGTGTACTTGCCGGTCATCTTGTTCTTGATCTTGGCGTGGTAGTTCAGGCCCAGCGTGTCGCGGTCGGTGGGTTTCCACACGATACCGGTAAACCAGCCGGTCGAAATATTGTCGACCTTCACCCGCATCAGGGCGGTGCCCACATCCGACGGGAAGTTGATGCCGCCCAGCACCGAATCGGACACGGCGGCGGCGGACAGCAGGTCGACGTTCTGACTGACGAAGCCCTTGCTGTGCTGCACGATCAACCCGCCGCCAAGGGAGAACTGATCGTTGACCTTGAAGGACAAGGAGCCTGTGAGCCCCACCGTTTCGATTTTGGTGTCCACGGCAAAGTCGCGCAGTTTGGAGTTTTCATCCCAGGTGGAACGCATGCCTTGTGGGACGACCTGGCTCAAGCCAAACGCGAACCGGTCCCCAAGGGGCATAACCATAAAGCCGGTGGGTAACCAGGCGGTAAAACCGCCCTCGCCGCCGTCGTTGTTATTCTGCGTGGTCGCAGCCACGTCAGGGAAACCGTTGGCGTCCAACGGTGTGCTGGAAATCGGGTTGCCGGCGTAGTCGAAGGCATCACCCTTGTACTTGATCTTGATGCGCGCGTAGTCGACGGTGAGTTGCGCCACATTGCGGTCGACGAAGGCCATGGCGGCCGGGTTGTTATACGCCGAGCTGGGATCGTTTTTAAACAGCGAACCGCCGGCAAAGGCCCGGCCCCAGCCTGGTGCGCCATAGGTGGGTGTTGAAAAACCGCCGGCCTGAACAGGTGCGGTCATCACCACGCCGCCTATCAATGCCAGCCCCAGCAAAACCTGCATCTGTTGTTTCTTATTATTCATGCGGCACTCCTTATTATTATCGCTCTGAGCCGGCGCTGCCGGTTCGTCTTGCTGCCTGGCCCTGCTTGAACCGGCGCCCGGTCAGGGCGCCGGTTTTTTTACGGGTGATCAGCCCTTCGTTCTCAACCGACCATCAAGGCACGATGGTCAGCGCTGGGCTTGGGGTGACGCTCAGACTGACGACGGTGCAGCTGCCGCTCAGGGTCTGGTTGGCCGCCGTCAGCACCCCACCGCTGTAACCCACGGCGATGGTGGACGGGCCGCAATTGGAAGCCGGGTACAGAACCGAGGCAGCGATGGTGTAGCCGACGTTGGTTACTGAACCCGCCGACGGGCCGGTGGCGGTCAGGGTCCAAGGCAGCCCGGTGATTTTCGGCAAGGCGCAGAGCCCGCCACCGGTGACCGCTACGCCGGTGATTTTGGCAACGCCAGTGGCGTCGACATTCCCGGTGAAAGTGGCACCGCAGTTAACGGTGGCCTGGAACGAAGAAGGTGATTTCACCGAAATCGTGCCTGGCGCGGTGAAGCTGGTATTGACCGGAGCGATGCTATAGGCATTCGCCATCGACGCAGCACCCATGCAGACAGCCAAAGCAGACAACGATACGAGGGTTTTCAAGCTTTTCATTGTTTTTCCTCACATGTTATGGCGAATTCATTTCGCCAGGGGGTAATGGCCATGAACGAGAGGTCACGGTGAAACTGCAGAACTTCCCTTTCCAGCCAAATCTCAATGTAATTACCGCTATTAACCTGTGTTGCTATTCAACGACTTTGAAGTTAGGCGGCATCTTGATCGACACCGTTTTAATCTTGCAGTCTTCGCCAATCGGCACATTGGCCGCTTCCAACTTGCCGGTGGCGTTATCCCAGGTGCCGTCGGCGGTAGAAGGGCCGCACTTACCGCCCAGGCCGAAAGCATGTACGTCGACACTGATTTTCGACATAGACCCACTGCGGCTGTCTTTAGCCACCAATACCCACGGCAAGTTAATCGCTTCGACCCGGCTGCACTTGAGGCCGCCGTCGAATTCGACTTTGTCGACATTGACCGATGAACCATCGGCCGCCACTTTTCCCGCCACTTTGATGGTGCAATCGGCGCTGATCAGCGCGCCCTTGGAAAAACTGATGGGCCCCTGAGCCGTAAAGGCGCTACCGGCCGGCTCGATACGGGCAGCCTGGGCCTGGTGGTAGGCGATCAGGCCCAACGCGGCCAGTACGACATGGGCAGTGAATTTGGTATGTGCTTGCATGATGGACGTCCTTCCCTTTAATTGTTTTTGTTCGGGTCAAACACAACTTGCTGACAACTTGAGCGGTAAATCGAGGGCGACAAAACCCCCACGCTGGATATATCTGGCGCCGTTAACGCTCGCTTTAATCACATTAGAACGGGGTCGCGTTATTCCCGTATTTTTCCAGGTACTTCAAACGCTGTGACGGCTGCAAATTGGTCAGGGTGATATCCCCGGCATAATGCTTGAGTACCCGATGGTCCATGCGTCGGCGCCACAAGTACGGCACATAAGCCCAGACAATCATGCTCGCATAACCGTAGGGAAGTTGCGGCGACTCATCGAAATGACGCAGCGACTGGTAACTGCGTGTGGGGTTGGCATGGTGATCGGAATGTCGCTGCAACTGGAACAGAAAGATATTGGTGACAATCCGATTGCTGTTCCAAGAGTGCCGTGGCGAGCAGCGCTCATAACGACCGTTGGGCAACTTCTGACGTTTAAGGCCGTAGTGTTCGACGTAGTTCACCACTTCCAGCAGCGAGAATCCGTAGATGCCCTGGATAATCAAGAATGGAATCACCGCGGCACCCAGCCAGGCGATCATCGCGCCCCACAGCACCACGCTGTACATCCAGGCACTGAGCACGCCGTTTTTCCAGTGCCAGGCCGGCAGGCCCAGTTTGCGCAGGCGTTCACGCTCCAGGTTCCACGCCGAGCGTGCGCTGAACCACACCGAGCGCGGCAGGAAGGCCCAGAAACTCTCGCCCAGACGCGAGCTGGCCGGGTCTTCCGGGGTGGCCACGCGGACGTGATGGCCACGGTTGTGTTCGGTGTAAAAGTGCCCGTAAAAGGTCGGCGCCAGGGTGACCTTGGCCAGGAACACTTCCAGGGGTTTGGGTTTGTGCCCCAGCTCATGGGCGGTGTTGATCGCGATGCCGGTGGCGGCGCCGGTCGACATGGCCATGCCCAGGTAAGTGAACCAGCTCGGTTCGCCATGCAATTGCGTGCGGGCGGTGACGTAAGTGGCCAGCTGGGACATCCAGTTAGCCGGGTCGAGATGGGCTGTGGCCCGAATCAGCCCGCCGTCGATGATCCAGGCGATACCGCCCGCAGCGAGCCAGCCGGTGATCACCACCGAGGCGATGACGAACAGCACGCCGGTGTAGACGATCCAGCGGTAATAGCGTTGGGATTCGAGGTGGCCGACGGCGGATTCCGGCGGGTTGCTGACGTCTTCGCCGAGCAGGCCGTCGATCAGCGGGATCAGGCCGAAGATCACCAGCACCCCGACCCACCACAGTTGCTGGATGCCGGTGCTGATCGCCAATGCCCCGGACAACAGCGGTGTGGCCAGGGGCATGATGCCCAGCCACCACAGGTGGCGTTTACCGTCGGCCCATACGGTCGGTGCTGTAAGGGTCTGGTTCATGGCAGCCTCCGGGCGACACGCGCCGACAGAGGGGCACACACCAGGTGCAGGGAGCGCAAAAGGCTGCGGGAACATAAACGGGCGTCAAAAGGCGTTTTTTTCATTGTTATTCGCTCTTAGGCACTTCAAAAAATTCATTTCAAAATAAATATTGAAATATTTTTTTTAAATAGATAGCGCGGAATCGTTAGGTCGTCAACTACTTTGTCGAGGGCTTTTTGATGTGACTGCGCAGTCTGTTTTTCTGCTCGGCAGTCAGGTCTCTAAAACAACCTTTTGCCTCGCCCTCGCCCACGACCCACCTCACGATTATTTATTCGTCAGCGCAACGGGCGGGGGTAGATGCGCGACGTTTTGCAGCGGCCGCACACGCTTGGCCACCTGCTGCACCAGCTCCACCACCCGCGCCGTGGCGGTAATCGGCAGCATGTGGCCGCGCCCCTCCACCAGTTGCAGTTTCAGGCCCGGCACCGCGTCGGCGAGGGCCTGACCGTGCTTGCGAAAGTCCAGCACGCGGTCCTGGGCGCCGTAGATCAGGCCAATGGGCAAGGTCAGGCGCGGGTAGCGCTTGACCATCTGCGGCAGGTCATCGTTGACCAGGGCAATTTCACTGGAGGCGGCATAGAAGTTGTTCGGCCGCATGCCTAGCAACCCCCCGCCGCGGGTGGCGAAATCGTCAGGGGCGGCGTCCGGCGCGAAGACGCCCTTGACCACCGTGCGGCGGGTCAACAGGCCAATGGGCACTGTCAGCGTGTGGGCGACCCAGCGGCGCAGCCAACCGGGACGTACCGCCAGTGACCAGAACACCAGCGGCAAAGTCGGTTGGGGATGAGTCAGCGGCGCCACCAGCACCAGGCCCGCTACCGTCTCAGGATGATCCAGGGCCAGCGCCAGCGAAATCGCACCGCCCAGTGAGTGCCCCAACACCAGGGGTTTGTCCAAGCTCAGCGTCTGCATAAACCTGGCAATCTGCCGCGCCTGCCCCGGCAAGTCGGCTGCGGTGCCTGCCTGGCGCGTGGAATAACCCGAGCCCGGACGATCAAGGGTGATCACCCGAAAGTGCTCGCGCAACTGCGCGGACAAGGCGTAGGTCAGGTTGCGACTGCTGCCCATCAGCCCGTGAATCATCACCAGCGGCGGGCCTTTGCCCTCGTCCCTATAGTGGAAGCGTTCGCCGTCGACCTCGACAACACACCCGTCGCGCGGCACCGCCGCTTCAATGCGCCGCGTCATCCAGGCGCTAAAGCCCCAGGCCAGCACACACGCCCCCACACCCGCAGCCACCACCCATTCCATCGTCATGCGCTCGGTCCTCTGCATTCCCTGCCGCCGCGCACCCCACCGGAATTGGTCGGGCTTCGGCCACCGTCCACACCCTGGACCCGAACCTCATGCACAGCGTGCGCGTCCGTCGGACAAATCGCACATTTGAGACAAGGACCTAGCGTAGGCGATATTTTCAGGTAGATTATTTAAAATCTTTTTTAAAATAATTAATTAAATTTTCCTTTGCAATGGCGTTCTCTCCACACGACAAAACAAAAACAGGAGCACCTGCGATGCCCACCAAGGACAGCCTATGAATGCCCACAGTGACTCGATCGACATCGCCATCATCGGCTCAGGCTTTGCCGGCCTGTGCATGGCCATCAAACTCAAGGAAGCCGGGGTTCGCGACTTCTTCGTCGCCGAACAGGCCGACAGCCTCGGCGGCACCTGGCGCGACAACCACTACCCCGGTTGCGCCTGCGATGTGCAGTCCCATGTTTATTCGTTTTCGTTTGCACCCAACCCGAACTGGACGCGGCAGTTCGCGCCGCAGGCGGAAATCCGCGCTTATCTGGAGCAGTGCGCCGCCCGTTTCGAGCTGGCGCCTTACCTGCGCTTCGGCATGGGGCTGACCCGTGCGGTATTCGACGAAGCACAGCAACGCTGGCAATTGAGTTTCAGCAATGGTCGCCAGGTGAGCGCACGGGTGTTGGTATCCGGGATGGGCGGCCTGTCGCGTCCGGCGCTGCCGGATATTCCGGGCCTGGACAGCTTCAAGGGCAAGCGCTTCCACTCCCAGCAGTGGGACCATGAATACGCGTTGAAAGGCAAGCGCGTGGCCGTGATCGGCACCGGCGCCAGTGCGATTCAATTCGTGCCGCAGATCGCTGCGCAGGTGGCCCACCTCGACCTGTTCCAACGCACCCCACCGTGGATCATGCCCAAGCCCGACCGCGCGATCTCGCCGTTCGAACGCTGGCTGTTCAAGCACCTGCCCTTCACCCAGCGCCTGGTGCGCGGCGCGTTTTACTGGGCGTTGGAAGGTCGCGTGGTGGGCTTTGCGCTGCACCCGCGGCTGATGAAGACGGTGCAACGCATCGCCCTGCGCCATCTGCATAAACAAGTGGTGCGCCCTTCCCTGCGCAAAACCCTCACCCCGAACTACACCATCGGCTGCAAGCGCGTGCTGATCTCCAACGACTATTACCCGGCCTTGTCGCGCAGCAATGTGGAGGTGGTGACCGAGGCCGTGCAGCGCATCGAGCCGGACGGGGTGATCACCGCCGACGGCATCAAGCACCCGGCCGATTGCTTGATCTTCGGCACCGGTTTCCAAGCCAGCGCCCCCCTGCCCCGTGGCTGCATCATTGGCCGCGACGGCGTGGACCTGATGGACACCTGGCGCGACGGCGCCCATGCCTATAAAGGCACCACGGTGCCGGGCTACCCGAATCTATTCCTGATCATCGGGCCCAACACCGGGTTGGGGCACAACTCGATGATCCTGATGATCGAGGCCCAAGTGGCCTACATCCTCGACGCGCTCAAGCAGATGCAACGCCAGCGCATTGCTACGGTGGAGGTCAAACCGTCGGTGGAGCAAGCCTATAACGCCCACCTGCAAGACAAACTCAAGCGCACCATCTGGAACACCGGCGGTTGTCAGAGCTGGTACCTGGACCCGCGCACCGGCAAAAACACCACGCTCTGGCCTGGCTCGACCTGGCGCTTCAAGCAGGTCACCCGCCAGTTCGCGCTCAAGGACTATGTAGCGGGCGTGGCGACGGCCAACGCCACGCCGCGCACAGTCGCGGTGGCCCACGCCAATATCGAAGGGAGCCTGTCATGAAGTCATTCAACGGTCGCGTCGCGGCCATTACCGGCGCCGCTTCCGGCATGGGGCGCGCCTTGGCCCTGGCCTTGGCTCGCGAAGGTTGCCACCTGGCGCTGGCGGATAAAAACGCTCAAGGCTTGGAGCACACCCAGGAATTGATCAAGACCTCCACCCTGTCGCCAGTGCGGGTTACCACCCAGGTGCTCGATGTGGCCGACCGCCAGGCCGTGGAGGACTGGGCCGCGCGCTGCGTGGACGAACATGGCCAGGTCAACCTGGTGTTCAACAATGCCGGCGTGGCGCTGTCGAGCACCGTGGAAGGCGTGGATTACGCGGACCTGGAGTGGATCGTCGGCATCAATTTCTGGGGCGTGGTCCACGGCACCAAGGCGTTCCTGCCGCACCTCAAGGCCAGCGGCGAGGGGCATGTGATCAACACCTCCAGCGTGTTCGGGCTGTTTGCCCAACCCGGCATGAGTGGCTACAACGCCACCAAGTTCGCCGTGCGCGGTTTTACCGAGGCGCTGCGCCAGGAACTCGATCTGCAACGCTGCGGCGTGTCGGCCACCTGTGTCCACCCCGGCGGCATCCGCACCGATATCTGTCGCAGCAGCCGCATCGACGCAAATATGACCGGCTTTCTGATCCACAGCGAGCAACAGGCCCGCGCCGACTTCGAAAAACTGTTTATCACTGATGCCGACCAGGCCGCCAAAGTGATCCTGCACGGCGTGCGCAAAAACAAGCGTCGCGTGTTGATCGGCCGCGACGCCTACGCCCTCGACCTGCTCGCCCGCTGCCTGCCGGCGGCCTATCAGGCGCTGGTGGTGTTCGCCAGCAAGCGCATGGCCCCCAAGCCGCGCACGCCGGTTTTCGAAACCAATGACGAGTCCCGTCTCTGAACAGGAGCACAGCCCATGCTACCCATCCGTCGCGATGTCCGTTTTGCCCTACCCGCCGAGCGCATCAAGGACTGGCACGCGCAAGGCCCGTTCGTTACGCACTTCTTCAACGCCCTGTCGCTGCTGTTTCCCCAGGGTGAGCTGTTTTTTATGGACAGCGTGCGCCACTACCGTCAGTGCATCGACGACCCGCTGCTGAAAAAGGAAATCCAGGGCTTTATCGGCCAGGAAGCCATGCACAGCCGCGAACATGTGGCCTATAACGATCTGCTGCAAGCGGCGGGCCTGCCGGCGCACACCCTCGACCGGCGCTTGAAATTCATCCTCGACTGGCAGAAAAAACACCTGCCGCCGGCCTTCAACCTGGCCGTGACCATCGCCCTGGAGCACTACACCGCCATGCTGGCCGAGATCCTGCTCAGCGACCCGTCGCGCTTCGGCCACTCTCTTAAGGGCTACCAGCAAATGTGGTACTGGCACGCCCTGGAAGAAACCGAGCACAAAGCGGTGGCGTTTGACGTGTGGAATACGGTGATCAAGCCTGGGCCCGCGCGCTACCTGCTGCGCACCGGGACCATGTTGACCACCACGCTGTTGTTCTGGCTGGTGGTGTTGGATTTTCACGTGCGCCTGCTGGTGGCCGATCGCAAGGCAGGAGACTTTTTCAAAGGTTTCTGGCGCATGCTCAAGTTTCTGTACGGCCCCAAAGGCGTATTCCCGCGCATGCTGGTGCCGTGGCTGCATTACTTCAAACCGGGCTTTCACCCATGGGATCACGACAACCGCGCGCATCTGGCCGGTATCGACGCGTTGGTCGAGGATATCGAACAGACCCGACGCCGCTACGAATCCGCCTAGGTCTGCGCCAGCGCCGCACGCTCGCGCACAAAGCCCTGCAATTGATCGCCCGGCAGCGCCTTGCTGAAATACCAGCCCTGGATAAACAGCTCGCTGCCGGTGTTCAGGAAGGCCAGTTGCTCGGCGGTCTCGACGCCTTCGACCACCACGCCCAGGTTCAGCGCTTCACAGAACCGCAGCATGCCCGTCAGGACCTGGGCGCCCTTGGGGTCGTGCTGGGCGACTACGAAACTGCGGTCGATCTTGATGAAGTCCACTGGAAACTGGTGAAGATAACTGAGGGCCGAAAACCCGGTGCCAAAATCATCGATGTACACCTTGGCGCCAATCGCCTGGAGTTTCTGAATGGTCTGGCGGGTGGCCTGGATATCGCTGACCAGGGCGTCTTCGGTGATTTCCACGGAAACCAACCCGTGAGCCTGGGCCAGAATGCCGACCAGGCGTTCGCCGTAGGCGGCATCGGTCAAGGTCGCACTGGAGATATTGATAGTCATGGGCAGCGTGAATCCGAGCTTTTGCCACTGCTGGTATTGGCGCACGGCTTGGGACGCTACCCACATATCCACGTCCGGCATCAACTGCGCCTGAGCCAGCCACTGCAGAAATTCCCAGGGCGAATGCACCGTCCCCTGGCCATCGCGGGCACGCATCAAGGCTTCGCAACCGGTGCACAGGCCGGTGCGCGTCGAGACTTGGGGTTGGAATTCCAGATAAAAATCATAGTCGCTGATCTGCTGGATGCGGCTCAGCTCATTGGCCTGGCGTGCCAGGGTCTTGTGGGAGGCCAGCACCGGGTCGAGCTCACGCAGCCGGCCTTTTTCTTCCAGGCCACGGAAGGTCATGTCCAGAGACTTGAGGTACACCGTGCCACCTTCACTGGCCTGGCGATGGATTGCCCGAACATACGGCGTGTAAACCAACGTACCCAGGCCCAGCAACGCCACCTGCAATCCGACCGCCGCCAGGTCGCCATGGGTGCTCAGATAAGCATTGAGCAGCACCGGCGAGGTGAACGGCACGCTGGCCACCGCCGGCGACACCCAGCCCATATGCACCACACTCAGGGCGAGCATCGCGTTCAAGGCAGGTACTAACAGAAACGGGATGAACAGCCGCGGGTTGAGGATAATCGGCAAGCCGAACAACAGTACCTCGCTGACGTTGAACAGCGACAACGGCAAACTCGCCATCGCCACCAGGCGCATGGACTGACTCTTGGAAAACAGCAGAATCGCCAGCAATAGGCACAACGCACTGCCAGAGCCACCGATAAAGGCAAAACTGCCGAGCAGACCGCTGTTCAACAGGTACTTGATCGGCTCGCCGGCCGCCAGTGCCGTGCCGTTGAGCACCACGGCCTGATCCAGCACATCGAACAGCGGCTGCATGGCGTACACGCCGTGAATCCCGAAGAACCACAGCAGCGAGTTCATCAACGTCACAAACAAGCCGCTGCCGTAAGGCGACTGCAGCGCATCCAGCACCTGCGGCCCCTGCAACTGCGCCACATAAGGCACCTGTAGCAGCAGAGACAGCACTATCACCAGAACCAGAGCGGTGATGGCGCCGGGCACCACCATATTGATGGTGCCGCGCAGGTTATGCCCTACCAGGTCCTCATTGACCAGACGGGTCCAACGATAACGGTGCAGCCAGGCCACTGCCGGCACGTTCAATAGCGGCGAGGCGATGGCGATAAACAACACAAAGGTCGCCGAGGCTCGGGGGAAGTCACGCAGGATGAACGTCGCCACCACCACATGAGCCAGGCACAGAAAGGCAACCGGCAACTGCGGTAGGCGATGCTGGATCGCCAACATGTAGCCAATGGACGCCGCCACCAGCAACGGGATGACCGAGCTGATCTGGTTATGCAGCCCAGCGAGGAACGCCACCACCGAGGGCTCAAACCCCAGTACCCGTGCCAACTCGGACAGAATCAAGAAACCGGCCGACACCAGCAGGCAGGGCAGAATCCACAACAACCCTTCGCGGATCGCCCGTAATGACTCAGTGCTGGCCAATGCGGCCAGGCGCTGGGTGAAGAAAAGTTTGGAGAGCGTTTGCACCATGACCCATCCCTCTGCCCATCGCATACGCCCTTTAAGGCAGGGCCCCGGAAACACGGGCTAACGCTACACGTCCTGGCATCGGGAGCGAAAGAGATTTGAAGGCTGGGCCTGCAATTTTATTGGCTGGCTGTCGCAGCATCGGTAAGTTTTCGCTGACGATTTATTGAACTTTCGGACAGGCAAAATTCCTAATCTTTCTTGAACGGGTACTATTGCCGGCTTTTGAGGCGTTATGGGCAGCCCGGTGAGGTCTCAGGCTGAGGTGCCCGTTCAGGGAACAGCGCCTGAGTGGTATCAGGTACCAAGGAGGTAAGCTCGAAATGCAACATAAGTTGTCGAATGCGATGCGCCCACTGCTGCTTAACGCAGCGTTGTGGTTAAGCGGTGTAGCGCTGCTGTTTTTGATCAAAGATGTCATCGAAGAGGTTTCGGGCCCCATTGGCGGAACCTGGATTGACCTGACGCTGGTACTGACAGCTTACTTGCTGTTCTTTATTCTCGATCCACTGCAATCCCGGGTGAACCGACACTTGCGCAAACGTGCCCGGCGCAGAAAGGCGCATCTGGAGGCGGGCTCCCGTGCTTGAATCCGGCCCCGGCGATAGTCACCGATTAGCCCTCGAACGCTTTCAGGCAGCGCACCCGACGTTGGTCGCCGAGCTGGACGGGTTGAATCCTCTGGCCGCCCGTGCCAGAGGCGAAACCCTGGCCGAATACCGCGCCGAACGTTTGCACGAGGCCTTCGAAGCCGAAGCCGAGCGCCTGGGCCTGTTTGCCTGGGAGCTGACGCTCAAGCTCACCAGTGACTCTCCCGAAGCGTTCGAAGCCCAGCGCCTGGAAGTGCACAAGGAAGTGGCGCAGATGGCGGGCATGAGTTGGGCCGATTACTGCCAGTTGCACGACCTGCCCGGTTAAAGCCGTCACTACACGAACCAGCACCGTCTGACGCCGGCCATGGCCTCGCGCAGCTGTGCCACCGTGACCTTTCGCTGCTCCGGCGTCCAATGCAAGGCCGAGCGCAACGCTGGCCAACACCGCCTGGGTAAGCCGCGCGGTCGGGGCAGCGGCTGGTCGGGCTGACGTGGCGCCGAGCGGCGGCCCTGGGCGAGTTCATAGACGACACACGCCGCGCCGTACAGGTCAGCCAAGGTCGACAGTTCCCCACCCGTCATCAGCTCCGGTGCCGCGTACGCAGGCGTCCAGGCATTCAGACGGCTACGGCTCAAACCAGGCAACCCCGCCGCTTCCTGTGCCTTGCCGTGGCCCAGGCCGAAATCGAACAGGCGCAACCCCTCGTCGCCCAACAGGATATTCGCCGGTTTTACATCGCCATGCAGAACGCCCTGCCGGTGGGCGTAGCTCAAGGCATCTAACAACTGCAGCGCCAGAGGCTGCAGTTCGCTCCACGGCAAACCCTCCGGACACTCCAACAGCAGGCGATCGAGGGTCACTCCCTGCAACAGCTCCATGGTGAAGAACGCCACTTCACGGACGGTGTCGACGTCGAAGGCGAACATCCGCACGACATGCTCATGTCGCAGGCTGCGGGTCAGGGCGAATTCGCTGTACAGCAACACATGACCATCCGGGGACTGGGCCAATGGCTCGCCCAGCAGTTTCAGGGCGACCCAAGCGTTGGCGTCGCCGAACGCCTCATGCAACAGGTCGCGAGCCCGATAGACCACGCCCATGCCGCCGGAACCCAATACGCGCTCAAGCTGATAACGCCCTGCCAGCACATCAGTCGGCCCCACCCCGGCGGTCATGGCTGAACCACCACGGCCGTCAAGTCATCCGCTGCCGGCCCACGCAGCACCTCGGTGAACAGCCGATCCACCACCTGACCGGGTGCGCCCCTACTCAGCGCGCGTCCCAAGGCGTCAAGGCCGAGGCCCTGATACAAACCATCGCTGCAAAGCAAAAACACATCGCCAGGACGAGTACACAGCTCCAACACCTCCAACATCAGCGGTTGCCGCCCGCCCAGCGCAGGGGTCAGAGACCTCGCTGCCGGGTGGGACTGCGCCTGTTGCCGGGTCAAGCGTTGCGTGTCCATCAGTTGCTGCTGCAAGGAATGGTCTCGCGATAGCTGATACAAGCGCTGCCCGCGCCACAGGTAGCAACGGCTGTCCCCTGCCCAGATGCAGGCCGCCCGATTGCCCTCCAGCAACAACGCCACAACCGTGCTGCCCATGATTGCGTACGGCGCGCGTGCATTGAGGGGCAACGCTCGGCCCAGCCGGCTGTCCAGTACCCGCAGACAATGTCGCACGGCCTTGAGCCGCTGGTCGAAATTGCTCTGGCGCGGCAGCGCGGCAAGGCTGCTGATCACCCACTGGCTGGCCACATCACCGGCGCGATGCCCGCCCATCCCATCGGCCACGGCCCAGCAACCGTGTTGCGGGCAATCGAGAAATGCACCCTCATTGCGCGCACGCGTCCTGCCTCGCTCGGTGCGCCCGGCGCTGCGGCACGGGTCGCGCAGTTGGTTCACAGCTGCTCCGGCAGACGGAAAGTGCGCCATGCCGCCATCTGGAACGGGCCCGGGTGGCGTGCGCTGCTGAGCAGGAAGTTGGCGCGCAGCCCCGCAAGATCGGCCTTGAGTACCTGGGCATTGCGACCATTGGCGGGCTCGCTTTGCATCAGATCCAAGAAGCGGAAGAACGACCAGGGCCCGCTGTTTTTCTCGATACCGAACGGCCGCTGGGCGCCACGCTCCAGCACCAGACTGCTGCGGCCGTTGTCTGCCTCTTCAGGCCAATGGAACGTCGTCGGCACGATCGGACCGTGGCGGTACTCCAGTTGCTTATCGCCGATACGCAGGACCGCGCGACTAACCGTCGGGTCCAGGCTGTAGGGTGCCAGTGTGAAACGAACGGCCCATTCGCCCTGCTCCTCACTGAAAAAACCCAGGCGAATCAGTTGAGCTTTGGCCAGTTGCTCCAGGGACGAGCGCGACATCGGCAGGCTGCGGCCATCCAAGCCGCGCAGCCGGAAGCGGCTGCCTTCGGTGCTTACAAAAGGCTTCAGGTAGGTCTCGTAAAAACGCGCCATGGCGCCCCTTGGCTTGAAGAACTCCTGAAAATCCCCCAGCGCGACCTCGCCCGCGGCTTGCGCATTGAAGGGGTATCGACGCTGGATAGCCTTGGCGTAGAAGCCATAGACCTCACTCTGATAACGCTGATTGACGTGCACATACGCATCATCGAGCAGCAATCGCCAACTGTCGTCAGCGATAGCTTCGAGCCAGCCTTTGAGGGGCAGCGGCAGGCGCGCCGCTCTGTCGCGCAGTTGGCCTAACAGCGGCTGCTGTCCCTCCATGCGCTGCTTGACCAACTTGAACGCCGCCTGTTCCGTCGCCCCTTCGCGGTTCAGGGCGACCAATTGCAAGTGCCACTCGTGGAGCAGCCGCAAGGCCTGCAACCATTCGCCGTCGGGGTTGCGCTCGGCATCCAGCAACTGGTGCAAGGGCTCGAAGCGACGCAGCAACGCACGGCGAGCGGAGTCCGGCACCGCTTGCGCCTGGAGGCCGCTAAGCAACCCTGCGGCCGCCTCGCTCTGAGTCGAGGTACCGCGCTCGATGGCCTTCTGTACGCCACCAAGGCGCTCATGAGCCGTCGGAAAACGCGTGTGCTCATGCACCTGCTGCAACAAACGCACCAGCGGTGATTGCATCGAGGAGAGGCCCGCGAGTGTATCGACATGCTCTCGGAGGGTTTCGCTCGGTTCCAGACGGACGCGGCTCAAGGCACGGCTCCAAGTATCGGCGTACTCGCTGAAATAGCGTTGTTCCAGCTCCTGCATCAACTGCCGCATATCCATCGGACTAAGATCGCCGCCTTCACCGAGTACCCAGTTGTCCTGGACAATCCCATTGACCAGACGCTGGCCCTGCTTTTCAAAGTGCTGCACGTACTGTTGGGTAAAGAACCCCGGAATGAGGGGCTCGCCCACCGTCACCCCTGCCCCCTCCGCCAAGCGATAGGGTTCCAGATTGCGGGCCTGATCACGCAATACCCGATAGATCACACCCGCCAGCGACTCTCCGCGCAGGGCCTGGCGAGCCGCTGCCACCCGTTCGGCATTCAACGGCGATTCAAAAGATAGCCTAAGCAAATATGAGAAATGCGCGTTCAGCCTGTTCTGCGCCGAGCTATCCCCGCCATATAGCGCGGCCCACTGAGCCGCCACGCGCTCGGCCAGCCAGGTCGCGTCCCGACGCTCGGGCAAATTGAGCATCAGGTAGGCCCGCAGGTTGTCCATCAACTTTTCGCGGTCGTTCAGCGTGGCCTGCACCTGCGCTTCAAGCAACGCCGCGACCTCGGGCAATAATTGTTGGCGCAGCGCGTCCTCATAAGCCGTCACCAACACCGGGCGACTGCTCTCGCCCTGATACAGCCCAGCCCGTTCGACCCGGCGCGCATCCGTCACCGCGGGAAACACCTGGGTGGCAGCCAGCCGGCTGTCCAGCAGTGGCAGCAACGCCAGAGTGGCGTCCGAACCTGGTGTCGCCGGGGGTTGAGGCGCGATCAGCTGCGCCAGTTGCATCAGGCGCTGATGATTGGCCGAATAACTGTGCGTCCACAATGCCCCACTGCCGACCACAACCCCTGATGCCGCCAATATCAGCAAGCCCTGACGAAGATGGAGGCGACGTCGCTCCGAGGTCTGCAACCCCGCAAGGCCGGCCTCGGCAAAAATCACCTGTTTGAACAAACCTTGGACAAAATGGCCGCGCCTGTCAGCGGTTTCCGTACTCGTCAGATAGAACCCGCGCAGTCCAAAGATACGTTGGAAGCGATGAGCCGAAAACCCGGACTCCACGAACAGGCACAACCGCTCGGCGATTCGCGCGGCCTGCCGAGGAAAATCAAGCATGACGCCGCGCCGCTCGGCACTGCGCTCCTGGTGCAATCGCGGAATCAGCTCCGTGCCCAGACGCTTGAGCAAGGCTTCAAAGGCATCGCGTACCTGGGCCATCTCGGTACCGGTTTTACTGGCGGGCAAACGCTCTCCCAATACCGCTTGGGCGCTGTCCCCCTGAGGCGTATCGAAGAATTCGGCAAACCCCGGCAAGCGGTCAGCCTGGGTCAACACCAGATAAATCGGCACATCCATATGCAGCGTCTGGTGGATGTCCTGCAAGCGCGCATGCACATGACGGGCATGCAGATCCAAGTCGTGTTCGTTGCCGCCGAGCAAGGTGTCCACCGCCAGCGTCACCACCACGCCATTGAGCGGACGTGCCCGGCGCCGCGATTTGAGCAAGCCCAGCAACGTCGCCCAGCCTGCTTCGTCCACTTCACCATCGGGCTGCGTCAGATAGCGCCCGGCGCTTTCGACGATCACGGCCTCATCGGCCAGGAACCAATCAAAGTAGGCGGTCGTGCCTGAGGGTGGGTCGCTCCGGTCGAGCGGAAACCGCACGCCGCCGGCGGCCAACAACTGGCTTTTGCCACTGCCCTGTTCGCCGATCAGAAGGTACCAGGGCAAGTCATTGCGCCAACGTTCGCCATGCTCCCCATAACAGCGTGAGGTTTTCAGGGTTTGCAACGCCTCCTTGAAACGCCCGCGCACCTGCCGCCGCTCTTGGTCGATCAACACCTGACGTTGATGTCGCGCCTGGTGGTCCGGCCTGTCGAGCCATGCCGCGCGCCGCCCTCCCACTACCACCATCGCCAGGCCCCACAGCAGAAACAGCACGCTGATGCTCAGCAGACGTGCCGTGGCCCCTTGCCAGAATCGATAATCGTCCACCGCCAACAACGGCCCGAAACACCACACCAGCGCCGCCAGGCATAACACCAGCAGCAGGCTCCAGACCCAACTCTTGCGCAGCACTCTGCCCACGCCCGTGAAGAATGCGTTCATTGATTGCTCCCAGCGTTACATCGGCGTCCGCGTCTGATCCGGCGCCACGGATTGAAAGGGTTGCAGGACGGTCATGCGCTCGTTGCGCAAGACCCAGGCAAACCCGGAGTACACCACCAGCAAGCAGGCGACGGTCAGGACAACAACCCAGGTCGCCGAGATCATCCGCAACCGTGTGTCGCCTGCTCGCCCAGGCTCAACCGACGCCGCCGACTGCAGGCGTTCACCGCGCACGTGCCGGATCTGTCGATATAAACCATCGCGTACCGCTTCCAGTTGCGCCGCTCCACGCTCCATGACGCGATACTGGCCTTCGAACCCTATCGATAAGCACAGGTACATCAGTTCAAGCATGGCCAGGTGCTTGATCGGGTCGCGGGACAAACGCTCCAGCAACTGGAAAAATTTCTCGCCGCCGAAGGTTTCCTGATGAAAACGGCTCAGCAGGCTCATGGTCGACCAGTCACTGCGGGCACCCCACGCCGTCGTCACCACCGCCTCGTCAATCACACTGCACAGCACATAGCGGGCAGACATGACCTGACTCTTTTCCGCCCCCTCATGGGAGGCCCGCATTTCAAATGCCGAGACCCCCGCCGATAATCGATCGTTGAGGCTCTGCAAGCTCTCCCGGCCGGAACTGGCCTTGAGCTGCACCACCTGGGACAGCAGATCCCAGGCCGCCGTTACCAAAGTGTTGGGCCCTATATCGAAGCTCTGCACGCCCTGCAGGGCGGCCGAGTAGATCATGCGGTCTTCCAGCTGTTCGAAGCGTGGGGGCGTCGGGAAGTCCGTCAGCGCCCCCTGTGCCGGTTGGTTGCCCTCGCGGTCTAGCAGGACGGTTTTTTCGTCCTGCGGGTATTCACTGTCCATAGTCATGATGTTCAGTTCCTGATGGCCCAAAAGTTGAGTTCCAGTCCTGCGAACTCGCCGCTGGCGTGGAAGGCGAAACCACCCGACTGCTCCAGGTGTGTGATGTCGCGGGCACTGAGATCGAGCATGAAATAGGTTTTGCCGGCATGGAACGGGATCTGCCGCGGCGCCACCGGCAGCGGCTTGAGCTTGATACCCGCCAGGTGCAGGTTGACCAACTCACGGATGCGCTCCACAGGGCCGATCTTGAGGTGCGCCGGCAGACGGTGGCGCAGTTCTTCCGAATCGCACTGGGCCTCGGCCGCCAGAATGAAGGTGGCGCAACCCAGCAGTTTGAGATCGCTGACCGGGCAAACCAGCACGCCGTATTGACGCGGTTGCAACGCGAGCTGGGTCGCATGCTGCTCCAACACCCGCGACAGCGCCGTTCGAATGCCGTCCATCAAGCCTCGGAAGCTCTCACCCTGGTCGTCATGTCGGTACCGCCCCTGCGACTGCGCGCGCTTGTTATCGGTGCCGTATGTCGATAGCTCGCCGAGCAACGACAGCAACTGGCGATACACCGCTTCTGGACGGACCTGGGGCTGGCTCAAGTAGTGTTGCAAGAGCAGTTCCGTACGGTTGATCAATTGCAGCATGAGGAAGTCACCTAACTGAGCGCCCGCCGATCCGCCATTACCCTGGACGCGCGTGGCAATCGCATCGCCCCGGGTAGCGAGTAGGCTGATCACCTCCTTGACGCACGACGCCACGTAGCCAGAACGCTGCAGATAGAGGAAGGTCGGTACGAAATCCGCGTCCAGCGTCACGCCCCCTTCCCGCGTCGATTCCACAACCTGGGCCACCTGGAGTTTCACCAGCAGCGGATCATCGCGTTGCTCTCCCAACACCAATCGCAGGTCCGGGCGCGCGCAATGAATCTGGCAGCGCGAATCGGCACCCGCGTTGGAGTCGCCGACTTGAAGTTCACAGCTGACATACCGCGCAAGCACGTCGCCCTGCTCCGGGAGCCGCGCTTCGACCTGATTGCCGATCGCCAGCGGTAACGCCAGGTACACGGCCTGACCGCCGGCACCGACGGGAACCTGCAATACCAGCGGTTCGTCGGCACTGTCCAATGCAAACAGACTGCCGTCGGGAAACATCCCGCTGGCCTGGGTAAGCACCACCTTGCCCAGGTTGAGGTGCTGGGTATCGACGTGCAGCGTCAGGAATCCCCAACCGTCACTGCCCAACAGGCGTGTCTGATTGAGTTGCTGCTGGTAATAACGGTCGTTGTGCTGCAAGTGCTGAGGACGCAGCAGCATGCCTTCCTGCCAGATGACTTTATAGGCCTGCATTTGAGTTCCCCGACCGGCTGGCGAACGGATCCACAAGACGAATACCCGATTCGTCCAACGTCACTTCGACACGCGTGCGCTGTTGCGGGGCCACGGGCAACGCCAGCCGCCATTGCACATGGGGCAAATCCCGATAAGCGGCCAGCACGCCGACATAACGGCTCTGTGGCTCGATGCTGAGTTTGAGCGCCACCTGTTCACCGGGGCGTAGTTCCAGCTCCTCGGAGTTCACCCAGTCCTTAGGCAATGCTTGTTCAGCTCGGGCATACAGGCTGAAGAAATCGGCATTTTCGAACGCGACCGGATGGCGCAGCTCCAGCAGGTGCACCACCACGGGGGAAGGCCGACCGTGCAGGTCCGGGTTCAGCGCTTCGCCGGCCGTCAATGTCAGGTCCAATTTGGTCAGGGTTGAAAACGGTCCCACATGACTGCAACCGCTCGACAGGCTCAGCGCCAACAGCATCAATGCAATAAAGGTTCGATACATAAATCTCATCCTGGGTACGCCGCATGCAATGTGGAAACCAAGCGCACCTGCTCCTCGTAGGCCTTGGAAAAATCGCTATTGAACAGCTGTTCATCCAGGGGGAGCCCATCGACCAGATGTCGGTAGTGACGCTGATAGGCGCGCCAGCACGCGCCGTCGGTGGTGAACCTGGCCGGTTTACCTTCTCGCTCGAAGCACAGCATCAAATGGCTCGGCGCGAACGCCGCGAGCGCGCCGCGCACCGCCGCTCGACAAGCCACCACCAACGCCAACTGATGGACTTGTATCTCCCGACAGGCTTGAGCAAGCGCCAACTCGGCGGACAATTGACCCAGCTCGCCCGCGCCCAGCAATGCCGTTATGGTCGCCTGGGTATCGAGGCAGTCTTTCAGCGGGTTATGGCTTTTGAAGCCAGGCATGGCTGCGCCCAGGTTCAATTCATTGTTCAGCTCATCTCGAGTGCGCAGGCATTGCTGCATTCCCTCGACGGTTTGTCTGAACAGGCCCGCCACTTTGATCGCCAGCGCTTCGCAGGCCACGCTATCGAGCCCATCCATCCGCAGGCCCAGGGCGTCGCCAAACTGCGCCCAGAAGGCTGCCGGCAGCTCGGGCACGCTTCGGTCAGGTGGAGGGGGCGGCATGCGCTTGGAAGGTTGCGCCCATCTCGGCAGCGTCAGGTGATCGCGCTCCACGGCGCTATGGGCAAACGAACAGGTGGGCGTTTCTACACTGTGCGCCAGCGCATCCAGCTCCTCGCAAGACTCATCGCGCCGTTGCTCATGCGCCAAGGCGTGCATCGGGTCCAGTCCAAGAAATGCGTCATCTGGAATGGTGTCGGCGCAGGCCAGCGCCTGCCGGTCGTCCTGCGTCATCCAGCGCGGTCGCAAGTGCGCCCGAATGTCCAAGGCGCCCAGCTGATAGACCTCGCCGTCGGCGATCAGCCGCGCCTGCCCCTTCCTCAAACGCTCCATGCCGCCTGCCACGCCAATGCCATTACTGCTGACATCCGTCAGAAAGTACTGCCCATCTCGGTAGCCGATCAACGCATGGTGGCTGGAGAGCAACCGCGTCGCATCCGGAATTACCCAGTCGCATCCTGCGCCACGACCGATAACACCCCCGACGCGGTCAAACACCTTGCGCAGCGGCGCCTCACCGCTGGCGGTGTCACATACCTCGAACACTAATTGCATCGCTCGGCACTCCTTGCTCACTGACCACGACGCGTCGTTTGGGGGTCGCCCAGCGGACGGTAATCGGCATCATCAAAAACGTAGTTGGCGTTACAGCCGCTCAGTAGACACAGCACAAGCCCCCAGGCTTGCCACGGACGTAGAAGCATCAGGTTTCTCCCGGAAAATTCAGGTACGCGGTCGGACAACACATTCTTGATCGGCTCATTCAGCACTCCCCGCCACATCGCCACAGGGAATGTTCAGACGCGCAAGTCGATACAGCAGCGTGCGACGTGCCACGCCCAGCTCCCGGGCGGTACGGGTCCGGTTACCACGGTTCTTGTGCAGGCAATCGAGCAGAAATACCCGCTCAACCCGCTCCAGGCGCTGGCGTAACGTCGCATCGACACAGGGCACTACCGGCTTCGGCTCCAGGCACAAGTGCGCCGGCAGGATCAGGTTCTCGTCACACAGCAATACCGCGCGTTCGACTCGGCATTTGAGTTCGCGAACATTGCCGGGGAACGGATGACCGGACAGTTGATCGAGCGCCGCACTCGACCATTGCACCGTTGACCGACCCAATGCGACACAGGCCTTTTCGGCGAAATGCCGCGCCAACAGCAGTACATCGCCATCTCGCTCGCGCAAAGGCGGCAGCTCGATGGGGAATTGCGCCAAACGGTAATAAAGATCCTCGCGAAATGTCCCCTCGGCCACCATGGCCGTCAGGTCGCGGTGGGTCGCGGCAATGATGCGCACATCCACCCGATGGCCCGCGCTGGCGCCCAGCGGACGGATTTCACCTTCCTGCAGCACCCGTAATAGCTTGGCCTGCAGCGACAACGGCATGTCGCCTATTTCATCCAAAAGCAAGGTGCCGCCATCGGCGGTATCGAACAAACCGATGTGGTTGCGCTCGGCGCCGGTGAAGGCGCCTTTGCGGTAGCCGAACAGCTCACTTTCCAGCAAGCCTTCGGGGAAGGCGGCACAGTTCTGCACCACGAACGCCTTGCCGTTGCGCGGGCCGGCGCTATGGATGGCGCGCGCCACCACTTCTTTGCCGGTGCCGGTCTCGCCGCTTAGCAGCACGGTGTAGGGAGCCTGCAAAACCTTGTCGATCAAACGACAGGTATCGGCCATCGCTTTGCTGGTGCCGATCAGGCCGTGAGTGCTTTGAGGGGCTCGCGCGCTGACCTGGTTCGTCGCGCGGCTGGGGGCAGGACGCACGCGGCGCAGTAAACCCAATTGCGTCAACGCAAAGCTGCCCAATTGCCCCAATGACCGGGCATAGTCCTGCAAGGGTCTGGGGCGCAGGCTGGCGCACAACAGCAAGCCTTCGAGGCATTCACGCCGACCGAACAGCGGTATACATGACAACGACTGCCACGGCGTCGCCATCGCCGGTAAGAAGCCGCTCTCGTAAACGCTACCACTCAGGTCATCCAGGTTCAGAGGGCTGGCTTGCTTGAGGACATACTGCAACAGCGGCTGATGCTGAACGTCGTCGCCGCATAGCCGTCCGCCTGGCGGCAAGGTACCCGCTAGGTGCTGGGCAATCAGCTCAAGCCGACCCGTCGTCTCGTCGTACTTATACAACTGGCTCAGTTCGCACTGGCTAAGCTGCGCCGTCGCCGCGGCACACAGCTCGGGCAAGCTCGCCTCGTCACTGTCGGTGCCCAGGCGCGTGAACCAGCCCAACAATGCTTCGGCATAAGCCAGGGGATGGGGCAGTTGGCTAAAGAGATTGTCCGTCATTGGCTGAACTCGCAGATCGGTTGTCCACGGTGGTCAAGATCGGCATGGGCGCGCGACAGCGATTCACCGACGGCCATCGCCTCCAACAGACGGTCGACCATCTGTGGCATCAGATGGGTCTCGATCCATTGGTCGATATAGCGCGCGCCACTGTCGCTATGGCTGCAACGGTCAGCCATATGCGCGACCAGTTCCGCTGTATAGCTGAACGCCAGCCGGCGTCCTTCCAACCGCCGCCCGAGGCACTCCAGCTTGGCCCTGGCCAACTGCTGCAACACATCGCCCGCGATCGGGTAATAGGGCAATACGCGCATGCGCGCCAACAGCGCCGGTTTGAAATAATCGCGCAACAGCGGATAGATCGCTGCGTGCAGCGCCTGCGCATCCGGCCGCTGGGCGCCGGAACACAGGTCGGTAATGCAATCGCTGCCCAGGTTGGACGTCATCAGGATCAGCGTATTGCGAAAGTCGATTTCCCGACCTTCGCCATCGTTGGCCAGGCCCTTGTCGAAGATCTGATAAAACAGGTTCAGCACCTCCGGGTCGGCCTTTTCCACTTCATCCAGCAGGACGACCGAGTACGGTCGTTGACGCACCGCCTCCGTCAGCACGCCGCCCTCGCCGTATCCGACATAACCGGGCGGCGCCCCAATCAACCGAGATAGCGCATGTTTCTCCTGGTACTCGGACATGTTCAAGGTCGTGACAAAGCGCTCACCGCCGTAGAGCAAGTCGCCCAGGGCCAGGGCCGTTTCTGTCTTGCCTACGCCGCTGGGTCCCACCAGCAGAAACACACCGACCGGCGCGTCGGGCTTATTGAGGCCAGCGGCGACCGCTCTTAGATTACGATCCAGTGCCTGCACGGCAGGCTCCTGACCGAGGATGCGTGCACGCAGTGCCTGGGCAAACCCAGTGACCGCATCACTGTGCTCAAACGCCAGGCGTTCGACCGGAATCCCGGTCCACGCGCTGATCACTTCGGCCACCAGGCGTGGGCAAACCTCAAGATGAACCAATGGCTGCGGGCCTTGCAGTGCAGACAATGCGCGTCTCTGTTCGCCAAGTGCCTGTTCCAGGGCGTCGACGCCCTGCCCTACACGGCGAGCGTCCTCCAGGTGCCGGCGCAGAGTCAGTGCCTGTTCCGCGCACGCGCGCTGTTCGAGCCAACGCTGCTCCAATGAGTGCCGCTCGCTCTCTACTGCCGCCAAGCGAAGATCCAGCGCGTGCAAAGCCTGCGTATCCACCGGCACCCCGGCATCCCTGTCGCGAATCCATGCCAGGCGTTGTCGGGCGCCTTCGGCCAGATCCGCCTCCAGACGCTGCAACGCCTCAGGCGCGCAAACCCGGCTGATCCGCGCACGCGCGCAAGCGGTATCCAGTACATCCACCGCTTTATCGGGTAGCTGTCGACCCGCCAGATAACGGGCACTCAAGTGTGCCGCCGCCACGACGGCGTCGTCACGCACGTAGACCCCATGGCTGGTTTCGTGCACCGGCACTAGCCCACGCAGGATCGAAACCGCCTGTTCGACGCTGGGCTCACCGACATGGACAGGCTGGAAGCGCCGCGCCAGGGCCGGGTCTTTCTCGAAGTGACGCTTGTATTCGGACCAGGTGGTCGCGGCAATGGTGCGTAGCTCACCGCGCGCCAGCGCCGGCTTGAGCAGGTTGGCGGCATCAGCCCCACCTGCTGGGCCTCCCGCTCCCACCAGGGTATGGGCTTCATCGATAAACAGAATAATCGGGCGTGGGGATGCATTGACCTCCTCGATCACCCCCTTGAGGCGCCGCTCGAATTCACCTTTGATGCTGGCCCCGGCTTGCAGCATGCCCATGTCCAGGGTCAGCACGCGCACATCCTTCAACAGTTCCGGCACTTGGCCGCCGACAACGCGCAGGGCTAGTCCTTCGACAATTGCGGTCTTGCCCACTCCGGCTTCGCCGACCAATAGCGGATTGTTCTTACGTCGGCGCACAAGGATGTCGATCAACCGGCGAAGCTCATCATCCCGACACAGCACCGGGTCGATGCGCCCGGATTGCGCCTGGTGTGTCAGATCGTGGGTAAACCGTGCCAGGCAGGACTCGTCAGCCAATGCAGGCGGGGTTTCAACGGCGCGACTCGACACAAACTCAAGCACACGCTGCGTATCCACACGGCTCAACAGCTCTTGGTAAGCACAGCCGGCATGCTGCTGCGGATGCTGCAGCAGCGCCAATAGCAGCGCGGCGTGATCCACCTCGGTTTGATGCAATTGCAAGTGGGCAACGAGCAATGCCTGCTGCAACCATTGCACCAGCGCCTGGGCGAATACCGGATTACGTGACGCGTTTGCCTGCGCTTTTGGTTGCAAGATGGCTTGCAGCTCGCCGACCTCGACACCAACGTCGGCCAATGCCCGTGCCAGAAGGCAATCGCTGTGCTCCAACCAGGCCAATAGGTAGTCCTCTACCAAGACCTCATGGCCACCCCGTGTGACACATCGCTCGGCGGACCGCTCCAGATCTCGCCGTGCCTGTGGGGCCAATGTGCGGATAAGTTGTTGCAGGTCTACATTTATCATCTTTGCTGATCCCCTAATGTGCGTCGCTGGCCACGATGAGCACACCGTCAGCACAGTCGTGCGCGAGCCAGCTGGTCCATCCCAGCCGGCAGACGTTGTGTTCGCCGATGTGCAGCGGCCTGATCTCTTCTTTCGCAAGCACCAGGCGCAAGTCGTATTCCAGCGGATCGCGCGCAGTCAGCCGTATCAACGAGCACAGCTGCGGATAGTCCGCGCCAGTGGGTAAAAAACCGTGAAAGCGCTGCCAGCCCAGGTTGTGCACATGCACCCTGAATTTGCCGCCACGGTCGGCGACACGACTGCCCAGCACGTTGTCCTGGCCCAGCACACTGTTGGCGACGCCTAGCTGGTTTGTCTGGCATTGAGCGATCGCCACCGAGCGCTCAACCCATTGCTCGATCCACAAGCGGCTGTGCTTGAAGTAGTAACGCAGCACCGTTTCGATCAAGGCCGCCGAATGGGCTCGCAAGCCAAGCAGTCCCAGGTAGGGCAACAGCCGCTTGCAGTCCAGTTGGGCGGCAGCGCGAATCGGCTGGCCCCTCAAACCGATCAACGCAAACATCTGCTCGGAAAAGGCGTCCCGTGCCCCTGTCTCGAAACAGGTGCGGTAACGATATTTACGCCAGATCCCCAGCATCAGTCGCTGCAATCGATGGTGAAACAGATCCAGAAAATCGCGGGTTGCATCAGCGCCTTCGGCGCATGCCTGTTCCGCGTAAAACGCAGGCAACGGCGATCCCGCGCCACATAGGCCCATGACGTTGAGGCGAAGACGGGCGCGCAATTGACCCTGCTCAACAAAAAACTCCAAGCGATCAATATCGTGAGCGGGAAACCCCAACCCTGGATTGGCCTGAAACTCCAAGCGCTCATACAACGCGTCGTCATCCAGCAGCGGGTGCACATCGCGCAACTGCTCGATCACCCGAGCGATCGCCTGGAACAGCGAGTACTCACGGATGACTCGGCTCAGTTGCTTTAAAGCAGGGGCTGTTGGCCCATCCGGATTGGCCATTGGTACACGTCTCCTTGTGTGCTGATGACTCGTAGTTCGTGGTAAGCATTGAGGCTGGCGTACAGCGTGAAGAACTCATTGAGTACCGACGCGAACATAAAAATCTCGCCGGGCCCCAAAAAGCCCTGGGCGTCGACGGTCAAGTCGATTCGCACGCCGCGAAACGGCATGCCGCGATGCAATCGGTCGCCCCCCGTGTGCTGGATGGAGCGCAATGCGTCCAGCTTTCTCTGACTGATTTTTTGCGCCTGCCGATCGTGGTAACGCGGCAGGTCGTAGGTTTGCAGGACGACCTTCAGCGCACTGATGTCGCTCAACGACAGGTAGTTGAGCGACATGTTGCTGATCAACCGCCAAAGAAAGTCCTGATCCAGCGGCGGCGCAAAACTCTCGGTCGGCGCGCAGATATTGCGAAACGACAGGCCTTCGGGAGTTTGTTCGCAGGGCTGGTTGATTGCCCCCGCCTTGAGCGACCGAGGCACGTTGTGATTGGTGCACGTCAGCTCGACCGAGAGGGTTTCCTGGCTTTGCCCCACGCCATTGCCAAACCCCAGCCAGGTATCGAGACCGCCGTGATGTGCGGATGCGCGTTGGCGAATGCTGTAGCAGGGTGAGCCCTCGTTGGCGTCGTGCTCGAAGGATTCAAACGGCACGTATGCCTGATATCCCAACCCTCCGGGGCGCCACCCGGTCACCCGGTCAACGGAAAACACGTCGGCATTGCCCCGCTTGTATTCTCCAGGGATCAGCAAGTATTCATCCTGTTTGCCATCCAGGCGGATCGGAACCGCGTCATGTTCAAACAGGTTGACGATGGGCGTGCAGTACAGCTTCACGTTATCCAGCGTAGGTTGCTGGAGTTGCGGGCAACGACCACTCAGCTCAAAACGCAGCGTCACACCGCACGCTTGCTGGAGGGCTGCGGTCGGCAACGTCTGCAGTACATCCAGCCCAACCAAATCGACAAACAGATACTTGTCGGGAAAGGCAAAATATTCCTGCAGGTGACGGTATCCGCGAAAGGTATTGGGCGGATAAGGGATCAGTGCATGCTCTTCAGCGAAGCCTACGGGTTGTACGCTCTGCGCGCTAATTCGCAGCGACAGATCCTGGCCATTGCCGCCATCGATTCCAACGCCGTCGCGACCGAACGGCCGTAACTCGATGCCGTCCAAATGACGCAGCAACCCCAAATACAGGCCTTGACTGATATACCGGTCCCCGGCCAGATGCAGGCGCAGTCGGTCAAATACGCACGCGTTGAAATTCCCCTCGGCGCTCATGTCCAAGCGCAAGCTCAACACCGCCCGCTCGCCCTGAACGTTGTACTCCAGGGCGCTCAGTTGAAACGGCAGAACCTGAGTGGCGTAACAAGTTCGGAAACGGCAGCGCTCACCGTCGACCGGTTCGCTCTCCACAGGTGTATCCCGCGCAACGGTCACGCCGGGGCCGGCATGTCGCAGCGGGTCGAATTGGAGGATGCTGAACGCCGGCAGCGGTCGCATATAGTTGGGCCACAGCAAGTGCATCAGCGAATGCGTCAGCTCGGGTAACTCGTCATCCAACTTCTGGCGCAGGCGACCGGTGAGAAAAGCAAAACCCTCCAGCAAACGCTCCACGTCCGGGTCCTTGCCGGTCTCTCCCAGAAATGGCGCAAGCGCCGGGTTGCGCTCGGAAAAACGCCGGCCTAACTGACGTAGCGCGCTGAGTTCGCTCTGGTAATAGCGGTTAGCGGACATCGGCATGGACCTCGCTACGACCGGCGTCGCCAAGCCGCGCAGTGAAGGTGACGGGCTTCGTGACACCGTCAACACTCAGCGTGGCTTCAATGGAAAATGCCAGGGCCAATGGTTCCTGATCACGGGGCAAGACGCGCACCAGGACATTCTGCAAGCGCGGCTCGTAGGTCCGGATAAAGCGCTCGATCAGTAGTCGCGACCGGCTCAGGGTTTCGTGCAGGCTCTGGTTCATATCGTTGAGGTCAGGCAAGCCGTAATCCGGCAGCGTTTGGACGCTGCCGGCGCGGATGCTGAGCATCTTGCCCAGATGGGCCGCGACAGAACTCGCACAGCATTTTGAGTGAGGTGCGGAGCGATCAAGACGCTCGAAAAGGCGTTGGTTGCGCATCATCCCTGGCCCCCGATTCATTCTTTGTCGAGCTTGCCGACCAGGGATAAGGTGAAGTCCGCGCCCATGTATTTGAAGTGCGGTCGCACGCTTAGATTGACCCGATACCAGCCGGGCTCGCCTTCAACGTCACTGACAACGATACGGGCCGCGCGCAACGGCCGCCGGCCACGCACTTCGGCACTAGGGTTTTCCTGGTCTGCGACGTACTGGCGAATCCACTTGTTGAGCTCCAGCTCCAGGTCAGTGCGCTCCTTCCACGAGCCCAACTGCTCGCGTTGCAGGACCTTCAAGTAATGAGCCAGGCGGTTGACCACCATCATGTAGGGTAACTGAGTGCCAAGACGGTAATTCAGCTCGGCTTGCTTGCCCTCGGCACTGATGCCGAAGTGCTTGGGCTTCTGCACGGAACTGGCGGAAAAGAACGCGGCGTTGTCGCTGCCCTTGCGCATCGTCAGAGCAATGAAGCCCTCTTGCGCCAGCTCATATTCTCGACGGTCGGACACCAGTACTTCGGTGGGAATCTTGGTCTCGATTTCGCCCATGCTGTGGAAGTGATGCAACGGCAGATCCTCCACCGCGCCGCCGCTTTGTGGGCCAATGATATTGGGGCACCAGCGGAACCGCGCAAAGCTGTCGGTCAGGCGCGTGGCAAACGCATAGGCGGTATTGCCCCACAGGTAGTGCTCGTGGCTGTTCACCACGTTTTCCCGATAAGCAAAGGTCTTGACCGGGCATTCGAGGGGATCGTAAGGCGTACGCAGCAAGAAACGCGGGACGGTGAGCCCGATATAACGGGAATCCTCGCTCTCGCGAAAGCTCTGCCATTTGGCGAACTGCGGGCCTTCGAAATGATCCTTGAGATCCTTCAGGTCAGGCAGGCCGGTGAAGCTCTCAAGGCCGAAGAAGCCCGGCCCGGCCGCGGCGATAAACGGCGCATGGGCCATGCAGGCCACACTGGACGCGTATTGCATCAGTTTCACATCGGGAGCGCTGGGCGCCAGGAAGTAATTGGCGATTATCGCGCCCACCGGCTGGCCACCAAACTGACCGTATTCCGCGCTGTAGATATGCTTGTAGAGCCCCGATTGCGTCACCTCAGGCGAATCTTCGAAGTCGTCGAGCAGGTCCTGGCGCGAAACGTTCAACAGTTCGATTTTGATGTTTTCGCGGAAATTGGTGCGGTCGACCAACAGTTGCAAGCCCCTCCACGCGGATTCCAGTGCCTGGAATTGCGGATGGTGCAGAATCTCGTCCATTTGCAGGCTGAGCTTTGTGTCGATCTCGGCAATCATTCGATCGACCAAGCGCTTCTTGACCGGTTCTGCGCTGTTCTGAGGCTTGATCAGTTCTTCGATGAAGGCCGATACCCCGCGCTTGGCGATGGCATAGGCTTCGTCGTCGGCGCTGAGTAATGTTTGGGCAATAATGTTGTCGAGGATGCTGTGTTCTTCGGTGGCGTTGACCGAGGTCTGTATCGCTTGGCTGTTCATGGCGTCAGTGTCCTTTTACTGAAAATGTCAGGCGGGTTGGCTGCTCAAGCCCAGTTCCGCCAATACCCGTGCGCGGGACTCGTCATCGGCCAGCGCCTGTTCAATGGCTTTACGAAAGCTCGGCGTGTTTCCCAGAGGTCCCTTGAGCGCCACCAATGCCTCACGTAGAGCCATGAGCTTCTGCAACTCCGGAATCTGCTCCACCAGATGGGCGGGGTTGAAATCCTTCATCGAATGGATGCGCACCTGAATCCCCAGCTCCTCGACATCGGCGTCGTCCTGAAGACGATTAGGGACGTTCAGCGCCAGGCTCAGCGCCTGGTTGGCCAAGACTTCGTCAAGGCTGTTTTTGTCGATCGCGATAGGCTTGCGATCTTCGAGCTTGCGCGCGTCTTCGCGCTGGGTGAAATCTCCCAGCACCAGCAGTTTCAACGGCAGTTCGACTTCTTCCTGGGCAGCGCCGATGGCAGGTTTGAAGGTGATGTTGATGCGTTCCTTGGGTGCAACCGAACCTTCTTTGGCCATGGTGTTTCTCCTTTTTTCGAGTGGCTCGAAAGCCTATTCAAGTACCGCTTCGAGATCGAAGAGGCACAGCCTGCGGTGGGTGTCTTCCTTGCGCTCGCGTACGGCATGGCTCTGTGGCAACAGGTCACAGCAGCGGTGCAACAGCTGCGTGACGTGGACAGCGAGTTCCGGCTCCCAGCGCTCCAGCCCCGTTCGTTGTAACTCGAGGTCCAGATGGTCGAGCTGGATCTTCGCCAAATCATGTTTGCCCGCCTGCACGCACAGCCGGGCCTGTGCCAGGCGCCAGTGAAAGCGCTCGCGGTCGCTGCGAGCCCCATGCAACCCCCGCTTGAGTTCATGCACGACGGCCTTGAGCCCGTCTTTGCGCAGCCTGGGCTGCAGGGCCTGCAAGGCGACTTCCCAAGGCGCCTCCTCGACGGCCTCGCACGGCGCCTCGGGCGGCCGCAGGTGACGTAAAACCTGCGTGGCGATCCAGTCCCGTGTGCCCGCATCGGCAAATGGACTACCGTCGTGGAAGCGAAACTCAGGCAGGTTCGGCAGGCGCTGCAGCAGCAGGGCAAAATTCACTTCCAGTTCAGTCATGGCCAGCTCGGCCTGCAGGGCTTCCAGGCATTGCCAGACCATGTGTAAGCCGTCGAACCAGAACATCGCGCCGGCCAGACTGGCCTCAAGTTCCAGCAGCAGATCGGCGTAATGGCCTTGGGCAAAGCGTTCGTGATGGCGTTTGAGCTTGTCCGGTGCTGGGCCGCGCAGCGCGGTGATACGCTCACTGTCCGCGTCCGGATAGCTGAGCAGGGAGAGCCACATCAGCGTGCGATTAAGGCGCAAGGCACGCAGGTCGGTAGCGTTCTGGCGCAACCACCAGGCGCAGAGCGGACGGGCCTGCTCCTGCAATGCTCGCAGCCATTTGTGCGCATCCTTCTCACTCTCCAGCACCGGCTCAGGCTTGATCAGTTGTGTCGTGGCCTGCTTCACCTGGGCCATCACGCCGGTCAATCCTGTGGCCGGCGGTTGGCTCTGCGCGGCGCGCTCCAACTTCTGGGTCAATTGCCTGCAAATCGGCAATAGCAAAGGCGCGTCCTCTTTCAGATGACGGCTCAACAGCTCATCCAGGCCCTCCAGCTCCTCAACGACCGCACGAAAAAGCGGCTGTTGGTCCTGGAGGGCCAAGTGGCGCGCGAGCAATGCCTCCAGGCGCAATACCAACCACTGAAACGCAGCGGCACGGGTGCGCGTTTTTGGGGGATACACCTCCGACCAATGGCACTCACAGAGAAGACGCAATAATTTCAATCCGGCCAGCAGGCCAGGAAAGGACTCACGCTGATGCAGCGCCCAGGCCAACCAGACAGCCACGCGAAGATCCTTGGATTGTTCCCTTAGCAGAACCTCGGCGGTTGCCACGACTTTCTGCCAGTCCGGCTGGCACGCACCATGTATGGATTGGGCCTTGCCCAGCTCGAATTCGAGGGTTTCATACTCAGTTGAAAACCGCACATCGCCGCCCGCAAAATTCGACTGCGAGCAGGGAGTTTGCGCAAGCTCCAAATAATAAGTACAAAACTTTCCTGAATAGACCATTTAGGACCATACGCAACTAAGCATTAGATTCAAGACAAGACAATAACAACTAGACCAACCTATCAACTTGCCATCCTGGCTTCGCCTTAACTTCCACGAAGTTCGCAAACCTTAGTCATGCCAAGACCATTGAGCAAGCAGCCACCCAATACTTAAGTCATTTCCTACAAACCTCTGAATGAGGGGCCTGCGCAGCTTTTTGCGCAGTTGAATACTCACACGCTGTACAGCCAGGCCGTAGAAACCTAGATAATTAAAGGAAGATAATAGCGAGCAATTAAATGCGCACTTATGCGCACATATTCTCCAACTTATCTGCATTTCAAGGCGTTTTTTTAGATAAACACAGACGAAGATTCGGCGCAGAGCGCGGCCCTATTGGTCATCACAGTTTTCGGCACGTTTTTTGTTATAGGCATTTGACCAACCGGCAGCATTGCGGGTTGGAACTACCTCAATAACCAGGCAAGGAAACCCGTCATGCCAACACCCGCGTATCTTTCAATCACCGGTGTCAAACAAGGTTTGATTACGGCAGGCACGTTCACTCAGGACTCGGTAGGCAATATTTATCAGGAAGGCCACGAAGACCAGATCCTGGTACAAGCCTTCTCCCATCAGGTCATCATTCCCAGGGACCCGCAATCCGGCCAACCGACCGGTCAGCGGGTGCATAAACCGCTGATGATCAGCAAGGTCTTCGATAAATCATCGCCGCTGCTGTTCAGCGCGTTGACCAGCGGCGAAGAGGTCAAGTGTCGACTGGAATGGTTCCGTACCTCTTCGGCTGGTACCCAAGAACACTACTTCACCATTGAACTGGAGGGCGCGACCCTGGTGGATATCCAATCACGCATGCCCAACTGCCAGGACCCGGACAATGCGCATTTCACCCATCTGGAAGACGTGTATTTCACCTATCGCAAGATCGTGTGGACCCATGAGGTGTCAGGTACGTCGGGGTCGGATGACTGGCGCAGCCCGGTAGCGGGTTAAACCGAACCGCAGAAACGGCGGCCATGGACGGCGCCGTTTCTGTCGTCAGCTAGACCATCGCCAAGGGATGCTTGCGTTTGGGCGCGCCGAATACACGGTCGATGGCATCGAGGTCGTGCTCATCGAGCACCAGCGCGGCAGCGGCGGCATTGAGCCGCACATGCTCGGGCGTCACCGCCTTGGGAATGGCGATCACGCCGTCCTGGCGCAGTACCCAGGCCAACGCAACCTGGGCGGGAGCTACCTCGTGACGCAGGGCGATCTGCTTGAGCGTCGGACTCGACAGCAGTGCTCCGCCCTGGGCGATGGGGCAGTAGGCCATGAGCGGCAGATGATGTTGTTGCCACCAAGGCAGCAAATCGAATTCGATGCCCCGTTCCTCGATGTTATAGAGCACCTGATTCGTGGCACACGCCGGGGCTGCCAGTTCCTGCAGGTCCGCCACATCGAAGTTGGACACACCCCAGCGGCCAATCTTGCCGGCCTCGCGCAGGCGTTCGAAGGCTTCTACGGTTTCTTCAAGGGGGTACTGGCCACGCCAGTGCAACAAATACAGATCGATATAGTCAGTGCCCAACCGTTGGAGACTGGCTTCACAGGCACGGGGCATGCCCTTCTGGCTGGCATTATGCGGATAGACCTTGCTCACCAGAAACACTTGATCGCGCCGGCCGCGAATGGCCTCGCCGACCACCGTTTCGGCGCCGCCCTCACCATACATTTCGGCGGTATCGATCAGGGTCATGCCCTCGTCGATCCCCAATTGCAATGCCGCGATTTCAGCGCGGCGATGGTTCGGGTCTTCGCCCATGCGCCAGGTGCCCTGGCCGATGACGGGAACGGGAACGCCCGCCAGATCGATACTGCGCATGACAACCTCCTGATGAGTTCTTGGGTTAACCGTGTGGCATTGACCGGACAAAAGGGTTCAATCGAAGTATGGTTGGGCCCTGCCCAATCGCCAGGAAGGATCTGCAATGCTGTTTGTCGTGATGCTCGGGGGCAAACACCCTCGCGCCAGGATCGAAGTTCATGATGTGGTATTCGCCGCGGCCGATACGCTGCAAGGCACTTACCCGCAACTGCGCGAGGCGTGGTTCGGCAGCGCCAAGGGCGTGCATATCGATTCGTGGATGGCGGTCGATGGCGTCGACGGTTGGAAAGTCGAACTCAGCCACCTGGCCCCCCACGCTGACGCCCATCGCCTGTATTTCATCAACCTCGGCGGTTACGAAGCCGAGAGTTTCGGCGAGGCCCACCATTATCTGCTGGTGGTTGCCCGCAACAAACAGGAAGCTAAAAGCCAAGGCAAGCAACAGATGCGCCGGCACTGGTCCCAGGCGCATACCGACGCTGTGCTGGACGTGGATGACTGCCTGCCCATCGACCTGGTGGATGGCCGCTACGTGCATCTGGTCCAGGGTGAGCACCTTCCGATCGTCAAGCGCAACGATTACATCGTTCTATAGTGAAACATCAGCCTGCCTGCGAAAGGCATGGCCCGCCGCCGTACCGCTCAGGCAATCCCTGGGAACTTTGCCGGGAAATAACCGCCTGAATCCGGTACGCTCACCCTTTTCATTCAAGGAGTTACTCTCATGGCCAAAGCCACCGCCCGCCACATCCTCGTGTCCACCGAAGACAAGTGCAACGAACTCAAGGCCCAAATCGAAGGCGGCGCTGACTTCGCAGAAATCGCCAAAGCCAACTCCAGCTGCCCTTCCAGCCGCGATGGCGGCAACCTGGGTTCGTTCGGTCCAGGCCAGATGGTTAAAGAATTCGACACCGTGGTGTTCAGCGCTCCAGTCAACACCGTGCAAGGCCCGGTCAAGACTCAGTTCGGCTACCACCTGCTGGAAGTTACCAGCCGTCAGGACTGATTTGTCCTGCGCTGATGCGTGAAACAACGGCCCGCCATTCGGTGGGCCGTTGTGCATCTGATCACTGGCGACGCTGCCGCCGTTAGCGTACAAATCCCTATTCTTTTTATCCGGCGTTCAAGGCTGACAATGCGATTGGCTTTTTTCACACCCCTTATCAGTACTGCCCTGGCCTTTGTACTGGCGAGTACCGCCGTGATCGCGGCGCCACAAACGTACCTCACGGTGTACGGAGAACCGGCCAAGTACCCCGCCGGTTTCACCCATTTCGACTATGCCAACCCCAAAGCCCCCAAGGGCGGCAGCCTGCGGCGTTCGGCCATTGAGATCGGGCGCTTCGATCATGTGTTGCCGTATATCGATAAAGGCATTGGCGTGTCCCAGGTCGACGGCTGGCTCTACGCGCCGCTGGCCCAACGCTCACTGGACGAACCCTACACGGTGTACGGGCTGGTAGCCGAGAAGATGGAGCGCGCCGAGGATGGCCTGTCGCTGCGCTTTTACCTGAACCCCAAGGCCCGCTTCGCCGACGGTAAACCGATCACCGCCGAAGACGTACGCTACAGTTTCGATCTGTTGATGACCCAAGGCAGCCTGCGCTTTCGTACGCTGTTCGCCGACGTCAAGCACGTCGAAGTGGAAGGCGAACGCCAGGTACGCTTTGACTTCTCCAGCAATGAGAACCGTACCCTGCCCCTGGATATCGCCACCCTGCCGGTATTTCCGGAGCACTGGTGGAAGACCCGCGACTTTGCCAACGGCGGCGGCTACGAGGCGCCACTGGGCAGCGGCCCGTACAAAGTCAGCAAGATCGACTCGGGCAGCACCATCACCTTTACCCGCGACCCCGACTGGTGGGGCAAGGACCTGCCCGTCAGCCGTGGCCTCTACAACTTCGATCACCTGAGCCTGGAATACTTCGGCGACACCGAAGTGGCGCGCCAGGTATTGCGCGGCGGGGCCTATGACTTCAACCGCGAGTTTTCCGCCACCGGCTATTCCATCGGCTACAACGGCCCTGCCCTCGACGATGGCCGCCTGCAACGCGCGCATTTGGCCAAGGAAATGCCGCAACCGGCGCAAGGCTATGTGTTCAATGTGCAAAAGCCGATGTTTCAGGATCGCCGCGTGCGCCAGGCCTTGGCGATGCTGTGGGACTTCGAGTGGGCCAACCGGCAGATGATGCGCAACATGTACATCCGCCAGCAGAGCTTTTTCTCTAACAGCCCGCTGGCCGCCACCCAACTGCCAAGCCAGGAAGAGCTGGCCATTCTGGAACCGCTGCGCGGGCAAATACCCGCTGAGGTATTCACCCAAGTGTTCAAGGCGCCAGTCACCGATGGCAGCGGCATGATCCGCGACAAACAATTGCAGGCCCTGGCCCTGCTTGAGCAAGCCGGCTGGAAACCCGACGGCGACAAATTGGTGAACGCCCAGGGCGAGCCGCTGGAGTTCACCTTTCTTAACGCCCAGGCCGGCCTGGAACGCCTGCTGTTGCCCTACAAACGCAACCTGGCGCAGATCGGCATCACCCTCAATATCCGCCGCATCGATTCCTCCCAATATGTAAACCGCCTGATGAGCCGGGATTACGACATGATCGTCACCGGGTTCCCGGTCACCACTTCGCCGGGGATGGAGCTGTACAACTACTTCGGTTCCGCCGCCGCGTTCGATCCGGGCGCCAACAACTACATGGTGCTCAAGGACCCGGCCGTGGACAGCCTGATCAAGGGTCTGGTCAAGGCCAACACCCAGGCCGAGATGCTGACCTACGCCCATGCCCTGGACCGGGTGCTGCAATGGAACTACCTGTGGATCCCCAATTATTACCCGCCGGGTACGTCGGCGGCGTGGTGGAACCGTTTTGGCCGCCCCGCTATCGAGGCCAAGAACGACGAGGCCCTGGAAACCTGGTGGGAAATCAGCCCCACACCGCTGACGAATGAACAAATGAAAGCCGAACTGGAAAAACGCGGGGAGGCCCGCTGATGTTTGCCTATATCGTGCGGCGCCTGCTGCTGATCATCCCCACCCTGGTGATCATCCTGCTGGTGAATTTCGTGATTGTGCAGGCCGCCCCCGGCGGCCCGGTCGAACAAGCCATCGCCCATCTGCAAGGAATTGGCGGCGGTGGCGTCGGCGGCTCGTCCGCCGAAGGCATGGGCAGCGGCTCCCGCGCCAGTCGCGGTCTGGACCCGAAGCTGATCAAGGACATCGAAAAGCAATACGGCTTCGATAAGCCCGCGCCGGAGCGGTTGTGGCTGATGCTCAAAAGCTATGCCCAGCTGGACTTCGGTAACAGCTTCTTCCGTGGCAAAACCGTGATCGACCTGATCCTGGAAAAAATGCCCGTGACCATTTCTCTTGGGCTCTGGGCAACCCTGATCACTTACCTGGTGTCGATCCCCCTGGGCATTCGCAAGGCCGTGCGCCATGGCAGCAGCTTTGATGTCTGGAGCAGCACCGCCATTGTGATCGGCTATGCCATGCCGGCGTTCCTGTTCGCGATGTTCCTGATCGTGGTGTTCGCCGGCGGCACTTCCCTGAACTGGTTTCCGGTGCGCGGCCTGGTGTCGGAGAATTTCGAAGAGCTGAGCACCGTGGGCAAGGTGGCCGATTATTTCTGGCACCTGGTGCTGCCGGTGACCTCCCTGGTGATCGGCGGGTTCGCCACCTTGACCATCCTGACCAAAAACTCATTCCTGAATGAAATCACGCGTCAGTACGTGGTCACCGCGCGCGCCAAGGGTTTGAGCGAGCGCCGCGTGCTGTACGGTCATGTATTTCGCAACGCCATGTTGCTGGTGATCTCGGGGATTCCCCAGGCGTTCATCAGTGTGTTCTTTGCCGGTTCGCTGCTGATCGAAGTGATCTTCTCCCTCGACGGCCTGGGGCGCATGAGCTACGAAGCCGCCGTCTCTCGGGACTACCCGGTGGTGTTCGGCTCGCTGTTTATCTTCACCTTGTTCGGGCTGCTGATAAAACTGATCGGCGACCTCTGCTACACCCTGGTGGACCCGCGTATCGACTTCGCCGCGAGGAACGCCTGATGCTTAATCTGTCTCCGGTGGCCCGCCGACGTTTCGAGCGGTTCAAGAGAAACCGTCGCGGCTGGTGGTCGCTGTGGCTGTTTATCGGCCTGTTTATCCTGACCCTGGGCGGCGAGTTGATCGCCAACGACAAACCCTGGGTGCTGAGCTACAAGAACGAGCTGTATTTCCCGGTGTTCAAGCGCTACACCGAGCAACAGTTCGGCGGACAGTTGCCGTTCCAGGCCGACTACCGCAGCGATTACGTACAAAAGCTGATCCAGCAGGATGGCGGCTGGATGTTGTTCCCGCCGATCCCGTTCAGCGACGATACCCCCAACTACGAACTGACCCGCCCTGCCCCCAGCCCGCCCTCGGCGGTGAACTGGCTGGGCACCGACGATCAGTCGCGGGATGTGCTGGCACGGGTGATCTTCGGCGCGCGGGTGTCGATTCTGTTTGCCCTGGCGCTCACCGCGATCAGCGCGGCCATCGGCATCGCGGCTGGCGCGTTGCAGGGTTACTACGGCGGCTGGGTGGACTTGATCGGACAGCGCGTGCTTGAAGTGTGGTCCGGTTTGCCGGTGTTGTACCTGCTGATCATTCTGTCGGGGTTCGTGGAGCCGAATTTCTGGTGGCTGCTGGGGATCATGGCGCTGTTTTCCTGGCTGGCGCTGGTGGACGTGGTGCGCGCCGAGTTCCTGCGCGGGCGCAACCTGGAATACGTCAAGGCCGCAAGGGCCTTGGGCCTGGGGGACGGCAAGATCATTGGCCGGCACATCCTGCCCAACGCCATGACTGCGACCTTGAGCTACCTGCCGTTCATTTTGACCGGGGCAATTTCCACCTTGAGCGCCCTGGACTTCCTCGGCTTCGGCATGCCGGCGGGCAGTGCGTCCCTCGGTGAATTGATCGCCCAGGGCAAGCAGAACCTGCAGGCGCCGTGGCTGGGCCTGACCGCGTTTTTCACCTTGGCGCTGATCCTGTCGCTGCTGGTCTTTATCGGCGAGGCGTTGCGTGACGCCTTCGACCCACGCTCATGAGTGATTGCAAATGAACCTGATCGAGATCCGCGACCTGTGCGTCGCCTTCAACGGCCAGACCGTGGTACACAACTTGAGCCTGGATGTGCGCCCCGGCGAATGCCTGGCACTGGTGGGTGAGTCGGGCTCGGGTAAATCGGTGACCGCCCATTCGATCCTGCAACTGTTGCCCGAAGCCGGCACTGCCACCACCGGCTCGGTGAAGTATCGCGGCAAAGAGCTGGTGGGCGCTCCGGCGGCGACCTTGCAGAAGCTGCGCGGCAACCGTATCGCCATGATCTTCCAGGAGCCGATGACCTCTCTCAACCCACTGCACAGCATCGAAAAGCAGATCGGTGAAACCCTGTTGCTGCACAAAGGCCTGGGCGGCAAAGCGGCGCAGGCGCGTATCTTGGAACTGCTCGACATGGTGGGCATCCAGAAACCGAGGGAACGCCTCAAGGCCTATCCCCACCAATTGTCCGGCGGCCAACGCCAACGGGTGATGATCGCCATGGCCTTGGCGTGCGAGCCGGAACTCTTGATCGCGGACGAACCTACCACCGCGCTGGATGTGACCGTGCAGCGCAAGATCCTGCTGCTGCTCAAATCCTTGCAACAACGCTTGGGCATGTCGCTGCTGCTGATCAGCCATGACCTCAACCTGGTGCGCAGCATCGCCCAGCGGGTGTGCGTGATGCATGCCGGCGAGATCGTCGAGCAGGCCGAATGCCAGGCTCTGTTCAGCGCGCCGCAGCATCCTTACAGCCGCCTGCTGCTGGATGCCGAACCGGCGGGCGATGCACTGTGCAGCGAGGAACGCGAGACGGTGCTGCAAGTGGAGGACCTGAGCGTGCAGTTCCGTCTCGGTGGTGGGCTATTTCAACGCAAGACCTACCTGCGCGCGGTGGACGGTATCAGCCTCAGCGTGCAACGTGGCAAGACCCTGGGCATCGTTGGTGAATCCGGCTCGGGTAAATCCACCCTCGGTCAGGCGATCCTGCGCCTGCTGGACTCCCACGGCAGCATCCGCTTCCAGGGCCAGGCCCTCGATACCCTCAACCATCACCAGATGCGACCATGGCGCAAGCAGATGCAGGTGGTGTTCCAGGACCCTTATGGCAGCCTCAGCCCGCGCATGTCGGTGCAGCAGATCATCAGCGAAGGCCTGGAGGTGCACGCCCCGTGCAGCCTGGCCGAGCGCGAAGCGCAGGTGATCCAGGTGCTCAAGGACGTGGGCCTGGACCCCGCCAGTCGGCATCGTTACCCCCACGAGTTTTCCGGCGGCCAGCGCCAGCGCATCGCCATCGCCCGCGCGCTGGTGCTCAAGCCGGCGCTGATGCTGCTGGACGAACCCACCTCCGCCCTTGACCGCACCGTACAAAAGCAAGTGGTGGCGCTGCTGCGTGAACTGCAGGAAAAATACGGCCTGACGTACCTGTTTATCAGCCATGACCTGGCCGTGGTGCGGGCCATGGCCCACGACATGATCGTGATCAAGGAGGGCAAAGTGGTGGAGCGCGGCGCCAGCCACGATGTATTCGAGTCGCCGCAACACCCCTACACCAAGGAACTGATGGCAGCGGCGCATATTCCGCTGTAGGACGTTATGGAACTTCACTCACCCTTTTGCTGGCGGCATGGGCATGAACCTCACCGATAACCTCACCGATTACCAACAGGTACGCGGCCTGGCCATCCAGTCGCTGTTCGAAATCATCGAGCAGTCCAGCGAAGGCACGGTGATCGTCGACCGCGACGCCAATATCGTGTGGATGAACGAGCGCTACGCCAAGCGCTTCGGCCTGAACAGCGCGGATGAGGCCATCGGCCAACCCTGCGAGCGGGTGATTTCCAACAGCCTGCTGCGCCAGGTGGTGCGCACCGACCGGCCGATCCTGCTGGATATCCAGGACACTCCCAAAGGCCCGCTGGTGGTGATGCGCCTGCCGATTCACAACGATGCCGGGGCGGTGATCGGTGCCATCGGCTTCGCGCTGTTCGATGAGCTGCGCAACCTGTCGCCATTGATCGAGCGCTACATGAGCATGCAGCAGGAACTGGCCTCCACCCGCTCGTTGCTGCGCTCACGCCAGAGCAAGTACACCTTCGCGCACTTTATCGGTACCAGCGCCGCGAGCCTGGAAGTCAAACGCCGGGCGCGGCGCAGCGCCAAGACTGAGTCGCCGGTGTTGCTACTGGGGGAAACCGGCACCGGCAAGGAGCTGCTGGCCCAGGCCATTCATGGCGCATCGTCACGGGCGCACAAGGCATTCGTGAGCATCAACAGCGCGGCTATCCCCCATGACCTGCTCGAAGCCGAGTTCTTCGGCACCGCGCCCGGCGCGTTTACCGGCGCCGACCGCAAGGGCCGCCCCGGCAAGTTCCAGATCGCCCAGGGCGGCACGCTGTTTCTCGACGAAATCGGCGACATGCCCCTGCCGCTGCAAAGCAAACTGCTAAGGGTGTTGCAGGAAAAGGAGTTCGAACCGGTCGGCTCCAACGAGATGCTACACAGCGACGTACGGGTGATTGCGGCCACGTCGATGGACCTTGAGGCGGCGATCAAACGTGGCGAGTTTCGCGCGGACCTGTATTACCGCCTGAATGTGCTGCCGATCCAGGTCCCGCCCCTGCGCGAACGCTTGGAAGATATTCCGGCGCTTAGCGAGGCGATCCTCGAAGAACTGCGCAGCCATCACGAACTGGACCGCGAAGCCCTGGACTTATTGGCCCAGCATGCCTGGCCGGGGAATATCCGTGAGTTGCGCAACGTACTGGAGCGCGCGGCGCTGTTAAGTGATGACTTGATATTGAACGCCCAGGAAGTCCGTGCGGCCATTGGCACCTTCAGCCCGGTGGTACGTAGCACTGCCGTGGCGGCGGAGGAAGGTGAAAGCTACAACGCGGCGCGGGAGCGGTTTGACCGGCAGGTGATTGTGGCGGCGCTCAAAGCCTGTGATGGGAGTGTGGTCGAGGCGGCTAAGCGGTTGCGGCTGGGGCGGTCGACGTTGTACAAGAAAATGGTCGCGCTAGGTATCACCTGATCTCAAATAAGAGACTTAATTCTTAAAAAATAGACAATCACTGTGGGAGGGGGCTTGCCCCCGATAGCATTGGTTAAGGCACCCTATTTCAGGCTCATACACCGCAATCGGGGGCAAGCCCCCTCCCACACTTGATCCGCACCTGTCTCCAGATTGAGACATTAGCCGAATCCAATTGAAAAATATTCATATATTTCAACAAGTTAAGTAATTGGCACGCATCTCGCTATAGCCCTTCCCCACCGCGTCACCACAAAAATAACAATCCTATCTGGAGACACACCATGAGTGTGATCATTGCCCTGGCAGCCCTCGCGCTGCTGATGCTGGCTGCCTACCGTGGCTATAGCGTTATCTTGTTCGCCCCCATCGCTGCGCTAGGAGCGGTGCTGCTGACCGACCCCTCCGCCGTCGCCCCTGCCTTTACAGGGGTGTTCATGGAAAAAATGGTCGGCTTTATCAAACTGTATTTCCCGGTGTTCCTGCTCGGTGCGGTGTTCGGCAAGCTGATCGAACTGTCGGGGTTTTCCCGTTCGATCGTGGCCGCGGCGATCCGTTTGCTCGGCACGCGCCAGGCGATGCTGGTGATCGTGCTGGTCTGCGCTCTGCTCACCTACGGCGGCGTCTCGCTGTTTGTGGTGGTGTTCGCGGTATACCCGTTTGCGGCGGAGATGTTCCGCCAGAGCAATATCCCCAAGCGCCTGATCCCGGCGACCATCGCCCTGGGTGCGTTTTCGTTCACCATGGACGCCCTGCCCGGCACGCCGCAGATTCAGAACATCATCCCCAGCACCTTTTTCAACACCACCGCCTGGGCGGCGCCGTGGCTGGGGCTGATCGGCACGATTTTCGTGTTCTGCGCCGGCATGCTTTACCTGGCGCGCCAGCGCAACAAGGCCCAGCGCGCCGGTGAAGGCTACGGCACCGAACTGCGCAACGAGCCGGAAACCGCCGAGAACCTGACATTGCCCAACCCGTGGATCGCGCTGTCGCCGCTGATCCTGGTGGGGGTGATGAACCTGCTGTTCACCCACTGGATCCCGCAGTGGTACGGCAAGACCCACAGCCTTAGCCTGCCGGGCATGAGCGCGCCGGTGACCACCGAAATCGCCAAGCTCACGGCAATCTGGGCGGTGCAGGCGGCGTTGCTGGTGGGGATTATCGTGGTGCTGGTGTTCGGCTTCTCGGCGATCAAGAGCAAACTCGCCGAAGGCAGCAAAAGCGCGGTCAGCGGTGCATTGCTGGCGGCGATGAACACCGCGTCGGAATACGGCTTCGGTGCGGTCATCGCTTCGTTGCCGGGCTTTCTGGTACTGGCGGACTGGCTTAAGGGCATCCCCAACCCGTTGGTCAACGAGGCGATCACTGTGACGTTGCTGGCCGGTATCACCGGTTCCGCCTCGGGCGGCATGAGCATCGCCCTGGCGGCGATGTCCGAGAGTTTTATCGCGGCGGCCCACGCGGCCAATATCCCCCTTGAAGTGCTGCACCGGGTCGCGGCCATGGCCAGCGGTGGCATGGACACCCTGCCCCACAACGGCGCGGTGATCACCCTGCTGGCGGTCACCGGCCTGACCCACCGCGAAGCCTACAAGGACATTTTCGGCATCACGATGATCAAGACCCTTGCGGTGTTCGTGGTGATCGGTACTTTCTATGCCACTGGCATTGTGTGAGGTGAACATGACGACATTGAACGGCAAGACCGCCCTGGTCACCGGTTCCACCAGCGGCATCGGCCTGGGCATTGCACTGAGCCTGGCCAAGGCCGGCGCCAACCTGATCCTCAACGGCTTCGGCGACGCCAGTGCGGTAATCGCCCAAGTGCAAGCCTATGGCGGCCAGGTCGGCCACCATCCGGCGGACGTCAGCGACCCGGCGCAGATCGCCGACATGTTTGCCTATGCCGAGCGTGAGTTCGGCGGTGTGGACATACTGGTGAACAACGCCGGCATCCAGCATGTGGCGGCGGTAGAAGACTTCCCGGCCGAGCGCTGGAACGCCATCATCGCGATCAACCTGTCGTCGGTGTTCCACAGCACGCGCTTGGGTCTGCCGGGCATGAAGGCCAAGGGTTGGGGGCGTATCGTCAATATCGCCTCGGTGCATGGCCAGGTCGGTTCGGTGGGCAAGGCAGCTTATGTGGCGGCCAAGCATGGCGTGATCGGCCTGACCAAAGTGGTGGGCCTGGAGACCGCCACCAGCAACGTGACCTGCAACGCGATCTGCCCCGGCTGGGTGCTGACGCCGCTGGTGCAGAAGCAGATCGACGATCGCATCGCCCAAGGCGTGGACCCGCAGCAGGCGCAACACGATCTGCTGGCGGAGAAACAACCGTCGCTGGAATTCGTGACCCCGTCGCAACTGGGCGAGCTGGTGCTGTTCTTATGCAGCGAGGCCGGCGCCCAGGTGCGTGGCGCGGCGTGGAATATCGATGGGGGCTGGCTGGCCCAATAGATCAAACACAGCGAAATGCTGTCGTTTGCAAGACGTGCATAAGAACAAGAGACCCTGCTGATGTCCGAGATCCTCTGGCAACCCTCCCCGGAACGCATCCGTACGACGCGCATGGACCAGTTCCGGCGCTTTATCAATGATCGCCACGCCCTGCAGCTTAGCGACTACCCGGCCCTGCACCAGTGGAGCATCGACCAGCGCGCCGAGTTCTGGCAGGCCATCGTGGCGTTCTTCGATGTGCAGTTTCGCAGCCCGCCCAGCGCCGTACTGATCGAAGGGGATGCTATGCCCAGCGCTCAGTGGTTCCCCGGCGCGACCCTGAACTTTGCCGAGCATTTGCTGCGTCGCCGCGACCATCACCCGGCCGTGATCGCCATCGGCGAAGACGGCCAGCGCGAACAACTGACCTACGCCGAACTCACCGCTCATGTCGCCGGCCTGCAAAACAGCCTGCGAGCGGCGGGCGTTGGTTTGGGTGACCGGGTCGCGGCGTGCATGCCCAACACCTGGCAGACCCTGGTGGGTATGCTCGCCACTACCAGCCTTGGCGCGATCTGGTCGTGCTCCTCGCCGGATTTCGGCACCCAAGGCGTGATCGACCGCTTCGGCCAGATCGAACCCAAGGTGCTGATCACCTGCGCCGGTTATCGGTATGCCGGCAAAATCATCGATCAAAGCGCCAAGCTCAATGAAATCCTCGATCGCTTGCCGTCCCTGGAACAGTTGATCGTGGTGCCGTACGCACGGCCCGAGGCACGGGTCGAGGACTATCACACCCAGGCCCGCGTCACCCTGTGGCAGGACGCCTACCAACCCGGCGGCGAACCGGCGTTTGTCGCAGTGCCGTTCGATCATCCGCTGTACATCCTGTATTCCAGCGGCACCACCGGGGTGCCCAAGTGCATCATCCATGGCACCGGTGGTGTGTTGCTCACCCATCTGAAGGAACATGGCCTGCATGCCGACCTGTCCCGCGACGATTGCCTGTTCTACTACACCACCTGCGGCTGGATGATGTGGAACTGGCTAGTCTCGGTGCTGGCCCTGGGCGCCACGGCGGTGCTGTATGACGGCTCGCCGTTTCATCCGGGGCCCGAGCGCTTGATCGACTTGATCGATGCCGAACGTATCAGCGTGTTCGGCACCAGCCCCAAGTTCCTCGCCACCCTGGAAAAGGCCGGGCTGCAACCGCGTCTGAGCCATGACCTGAGCAGCCTCAAGGGCTTGATCTCCACCGGCTCGCCGTTGTCGCCCCAGAGCTACGACTACGTCTACCGCGAGATCAAGGCCGAACTGTGCCTGTCGTCGATGTCCGGCGGCACCGATATCGTCTCCTGTTTTGTGATCGGCAACCCGGTGCTGCCGGTGCGCCGTGGCGAAATGCAATGCAAGAGCCTGGCGATGGCCATCGAGGTGTGGGACGAGAAGGCCCAGCCGTTGATCGGCGAAAAAGGGGAACTGGTGTGTACCCGTCACTTCCCGGCCATGCCCATCGGCCTATGGAACGACCACGACGGGCAGAAGCTGCGCGCGTCGTATTTCGCTCAGTTTCCCGGCGTGTGGGCCCAGGGCGACTACGCCGAGGAGCGCGCCAATGGCAGCCTGCTGATCCATGGGCGCTCGGACGCGGTGCTCAACCCCGGCGGCGTGCGCATCGGCACCGCCGAGATCTATCGCCAAGTGGAGAAGGTGCCCCAGGTGCTAGAGAGCCTGGCCATCGGCCAACGCTGGCAGGACGATGTGCGGGTGGTGCTGTTTGTGCGTCTGGACGATGGCGTCGAGCTGGATGACGCGCTGCAACAGCAGATCCGCCAGGTGATCCGCGCCAACACCACGCCACGCCATGTGCCGGCGAAGATCCTCGCCGTCCATGACATTCCGCGCACCATCAGCGGCAAGATCGTCGAACTGGCGGTACGCAATGTGGTGCACGGCGAACCGGTGAAGAACACCGATGCCCTGGCCAACCCCCAAGCACTGGAGGCTTTTCGCGACCGTCCCGAACTGGCGTGAAGATGAAAGGTTTCAGCCCTGAGCAGCTGATTTGCAAGACAAAACGCCAATGCGTGCTATTTTTCCCGGGTAGTCACCCAGGGCCGACTCACGGGATAATGGGTGTTTTCATCTTTCAAGGCGTTACGCTCAGGGCTTTTTCATGAATGGAACATCCACCGGTAGCGAAGCCGCTGCATTGATCGCGCGGCTGGACTGGGCACACAGCCCGCTCGGTGAGGCCAATGACTGGCCGCAAAGCCTGCGCACAGCGGTCGACATCGTGATCAACTCTCCGATGCCGATGCTCCTGTTGTGGGGCCGCCAACTTATTCAGCTGTATAACGATGGCTTCGCCCGACTGGCGGGCAACAAGCACCCCGGCGCCATGGGCCAGCCGGCACACCAGGCTTGGCCGGAACTGGAGAGCTTCACCGCACCGATCTACAACGCCGTGCTGGAGGGGCAGGTGCGCACCTTCAGCGAGCAGCGCTTTGTGCTGCAGCGCAACCAGCGCGATACCGAGATCTGGCTGGACCTCACCTACAGCCCCATCCGCGACGAAAGCGGCGAGGTCGCTGGCATCCTGGTCACCGCCATCGAAACCAACGAGCGGCGCAGCAAAGCCCTGGAGCTGCAACAGCGCTCCGAGGCCAGCCTCAAGGCCCAACACAACAGCGAGGAACGCCTGCAACTGGCCCTGGCCGCCACCGACGCGGTGGGCACCTGGGATTGGGACATCGGCGAAGACCATTTCATCGCCGACGCCCACTTCGCCTACCTGCACGGCGTCGATCCGGCGGACGCCGGCCTGTTGCCCATCAGCGATTACCTGCAAGGCGTACACCCCGAAGACCGTGGCACGGTGACGCGCAGTATCAAGTATTGCATCACCAACGGCACCGAATACGCCGAGGAATACCGCCTGTTGCAGCCCGATGGCGAGGTGCGCTGGGTGTTCGCCCGCGGCCGCTGCTACAAGGATCAACAGGGCCGTCCGGCGCGCTTCCTCGGCGCGGCGCTGGACCTGACCGAACGCAAGCACACCGAACAGGCCCTACGCCAGAGCCAGACCGAGTTGCAGCTGATCATCAATGCCATGCCAGTGCTGATCGGTTATGTGGACCACGACGAGCGCTTTCGCCTGAACAACAGCGCGTATCTGGAGTGGTACGGCAAGACGCCCGAGGAACTGTACGGAAAAACCATCCGCGAAGTGCTCGGCGAGGAGGTGTACGCCGGGCGCGCGGACAAAATCGCCGCCGCGCTCAAGGGCAAGGCCTGTAGCTTCCTCACCGTTACGCCGCACCGCGATGGGCGGCCGCGGCACGCACTGATGAAGTACCTGCCACGCTTCAGCAACGACGGTTCGGTCAATGGTTTCTACATCTTTGTGATCGACGAGACCGAACGCAAACTCACCGAGGAGGCCTTGCGCCACCTCAACGAAAACCTCGAAGAACGGGTGGCCCAGCGCACCCAGGCCCTGGCCGAGGCCAACCAGCGCCTGCAAAACGAAATGTACGAACGTGAACGTGCCGAAGACGCCCTGCGCCATGCGCAAAAAATGGAAGCGGTGGGCCAGCTCACCGGTGGCATCGCCCACGACTTCAACAATATGCTCACCGGCATTATCGGCAGTCTGGACCTGATGCAGCGCTATATCGCCGCCGGGCGCAGCGATGAAATCGGCCGTTTTACCGACGCCGCCGTGGCCTCCGCCCATCGCGCCGCCGCCCTCACCCACCGGCTGCTGGCGTTCTCGCGCCGCCAGTCGCTGGACCGCCGCCCGCTGGACCCGAACCAATTGGTGGCATCCCTGGAAGACCTGTTTCGCCGTACCAAGGGTGCGCACATCACCCTCAAAGTGAAGCTGGGCCAGGACATCTGGCCGGTCAACACCGACGCCAGCCAGTTGGAAAACGCCCTGCTCAACCTGGTGATCAATGCCCGTGATGCCATGCCCGATGGCGGCGAGCTACTGATCGAAACCGCCAACAGCTACCTGGACGGCACCGACATCACCACCCTCGAACCGGTCAAGGCCGGCGATTACGTGATGCTCGGGGTGTGCGACAACGGCACCGGCATGGCGCCGAAAATACTCGCCAAGGCGTTCGACCCGTTCTTTACCACCAAACCCATCGGCCAGGGCACCGGCCTGGGGCTGTCGATGATCTACGGCTTTGCCCAACAGTCCGGCGGCCATGTGACCATCCAGAGCGCGCCGGGCCAGGGCACCTGTGTGCGCCTGTACCTGCCGCGCCTGCACGGCACGTCCCTGGAAAGCAGCCTGCCGGCCAGCCTCGGTGAAGCGCCGGTGGCTTTGGCGGGCGAAGCGGTGGTGGTGGTCGAGGATGACCTGGCGGTGCGCATGCTGGTGGTGAACCTGCTGGACGAATTGGGCTACACCGCGCACCAGGCGGCGGACGCCCGGACCGCCTTGCCGTTGCTGGAATCGGACCTGCGTGTGGACCTGCTGGTGACCGACGTCGGCCTGCCGGGCATGAACGGCCGGCAACTGGCGGAAATCGCCCGCCAGCACCGTCCGGGCCTCAAGGTGCTGTTTATGACGGGCTACGCCGAAACGGCTGCCGAGCGCCAAGGGTTTCTGGAGGATGGCATGGACATGGTGGCCAAGCCGTTTTCCATCGACCTGCTGGCCACCAAAATCCGCGGCATGATCGGCGTCGACGAAGGACTTCAGGCATAATCGCGCGCCGTCGCACACCTGGTAGAGATCAATGAAAGCCCAAGCCCGTCATATCCTGGTGAAAACCAGCGAAGAAGCCGAACAACTCAAGCAGCGCATTGCCAAGGGCGAAGCCTTTGATGTGCTGGCCAAGAAGTACTCCACCTGCCCGTCGGGCAAACGTGGCGGCGATTTGGGCGAGATCCGGCCGGGGCAGATGGTGGGGGCGATCGACGCAGTGATTTTCAAGAAGCCGCTGCGGGTGGTGCATGGGCCGATCAAGAGCAAGTTTGGGTATCACTTGGTGCAGGTGTTTTATCGCGATTGAGGGATGCCTTTAGGGTCCTATCGGGGCAAGCCCTCTCCTACATATATCTGGAGCAATGCAATCGACTGTGGGTGGGGGCTTGCCCCCGATCCGCCGAAGGCGCCCATTCACCCCTGGGGAATCAATGCCCCCGGCACCTGAATCACCCGACTGGCCAGACGATGTCCAGCCAATGCCGCCGCCTCGGGTGAACCACCTTGGAGCCGGCTGGCCAGATACGCGGCGCTGAACGAGTCCCCCGCCGCCGTGGTATCCACCACCTTATCGACCTTTAACGCCGGTACAGAAAACCGCTCGCCGTTGCAGCGGATCAGGCACGCATCTGCGCCACGCTTGAGCACCACCTCGGCGATGCCTGGATAGGCCGCGAACACCTGCTCGGCGTCCTCATAACCAAACAATGCGCGCTCGTCATCTTCGGTGAGCAAGGCGATATCCACTTCGGCCAGCACCGCGTGATACGCCGCGCGGGCCGCTTCCACGCGGGGCCACAGGCGTGGGCGATAGTTGTTGTCGAACACTACCCGGCCACCACGGCGGCGGGTTTCGATCAGGGCTTGCAGCAGGCGCGCGCGGCCGATTTCGCCCAGGACAGCCAGGGTGATACCGCTGAAATACACCATGTCGTAGCCCGGCAGCGCCGCCAGAACGGGCTCGGCGGCAGGCGTGGTAAAGCAGTCGCGCACGGCGGCTTCGTTGCGCCAATACAGAAATTTGCGCTCGCCTTGGGCGTCGGTCTGGATGCAATACAAACCCGGCAAACGCCCCGGCAAGCGTTGCACCAGGCCCAGGCCGAGACCTTCGTCGGCCCATTGCTTGCACATCGCATCGCTGAAGCTGTCATCGCCCAGGGCGGTGACGTAGTCGACGCTGCCACCAGCGCCCAGCTCACGGCGCAGGTACACCGCGGTGTTGAGGGTGTCGCCGCCGAAGCTCTGGTGCAGGCTGCCGTCGGCGCGATGTTGCAGTTCGATCATGCATTCGCCGATCAGGGCGATGCGTGGGGTTGTGTTCATGCCTGAGTCTCTGGTGTGGCTGAGGGCCCTATCGGGGGCAAGCCCCCTCCCACATGGGAACGCATTTCAACAGGTGGGTGGGGCTTGCCCCCGATAGGGGCGGCGCGGGTTAGAAGCAGGTGTGCAAGGATTCGATCACTTGCAATTGCTCATCCACCAGGCAGCCGACGTGCCATTTGTCGAAGGTCAGGCACGGGTGCGAGGTGCCGAAGGAAATGATGTCGCCGATGCGCAGCTCCACGCCCGGCGCCACGGTCATAAAGGCGTGCTGATCCATGACGGCGGTGACGACGCAGGCGCTCACGTCATCGCCTTCAGCCGGCAGCACACCGGCCTTGTAGCGCTTGAGCGGCACCGGCAGGCCGGCATCGTAGGCCACGTCACGCTTGCCCAGGGCGATCACCGCAAACCCCGGCTCCGGCAGGGATTGCACGTGGGCCCAGACTTCCAAGGCTGGGCGCAGGCCCTCGTTGAGATCGCTGCGACGGTCGAGCACGCAGCATTGCGCGTCTTTGTAGATGCCATGGTCGTGGGCCACGTAGCTGCCGGGGCGCAATACGCTGAGAAAGCGTCCGGCGGCGTTCTGCGCTTCGAACGACTCGGCAATCAGGTCGTACCAGGCCGACCCCGAAGCGGTGACGATGGGCTTGGCCAGATCGAACGCGCCGCTGTCTTGCAGCTCCATCGCCAGGCGCACCAGGCTCGCAGCGAAATCGCGGATACCGCGGATGGCGTGTTCGCCGTGGATCACCCCTTCGTAGCCTTCGATACCCGTCAGGGCCAGGGCCGGCTGCGCTTTGATCGCCTTGGCCAGTTCGCGCACTTCCTGCTCGCTGCGGCACCCGCAACGGCCGCCGACCACACCGTATTCGATCATCACGTTCAGGCGCAGGCCGCGGGCAGCGAAAAACAACCCGAGGTCGGCGACGTTATCCGGGTGATCGACCATGCAATGAAAATCGAAATCCTGATCGGCCAACAGGTCAGCGATCAGCGCCATATTCGGCGCGCCCACCAACTGGTTGGCCATCAATACGCGGCGCACGCCACCGGCATAAGCAGCACGGGTCTGCACTGCGCTGGCCAGGGTAATGCCCCATGCGCCCTGCTCGATCTGCCGTTTGAACAGCGCCGGCATCATGCTGGTCTTGCCATGGGGCGCCAGCTCGGCGCCGCTGTTGCTGACAAACGTCTGCATCCAGCGAATGTTGTGTTCCAGGGCGTCACGGTGCAGCACCAGGGCCGGCAGGCTGACGTCGCGGACCAAGTGGGCGCCGATGGCGGCAGCGCCTTTTTCGACGGCGTTGAGGGCAGGCATAAGGAGTTCCTATTCGTTGATGCGACGGGCCAGGTTGTTGGCGCTGTCGATCAGCACCCGGCGATAGTCGCTGTAGTTGTTGAGGGCGTCGGCCCGGGGCGCGACGATGCACAGGGTCGCGATGCTGACCCCTTGGGCATCCCGCACCGGGGCGGCGAAGCAATGGGTGAAGGTGTCGGCCACGCTGTCGAACGAGAAAAAACCGTCGAGGCTGGCTTGACGAATCTGCGCCAGGAAAGTCTCCAGCGGCAGGCGCTGGCCGTCCGGCAGGATGAAATCTTCGGGGTCGATCAGGTCGACAATCTGCTGATCGCTCAAGTGCCCCAGTAGCAGACGCCCGGAGGCGGTCCAGGGGATGGGCGCGTTTTCGCCGATATCCGAGGAAATACGGAAATGCCGCTCACCTTCGCGCATCAGCGCCACGGTGTATTTGCGCCCGTTGAGCAGGCACATCTGGGCGGTTTCGTGGGTCTGGCTGACGATTTCCTGCAAGGCATGGTCGGCCTCGCGGGTCAGGTCGAAATGGCGCAGGTGCGCCTGACCGAGAAAGTACAGTTGGCGGCCGAGGTAGACGTGGCCGTCCTTGCCCACCGTTTCCAGGATGCGCCGTTCCAATAACGAAGCGACCAGTTCATAGACCGTGGACTTGGGGCTGCCGATGCCGCTGGCTATATCGTTCGGGCGCAGCGGTTGGCCGATTTCCTTGAGAAAATCGAGGATATCGAACGCTCGGTCCAGGCCTTTGGCGCGGCGTTTGATGGTGTCTTCGGTCATGATGGTTTTCGGTCCGGTCGAATGTGGGGGGAGCCAATCCCTCCCACATGGGTTCTGTATGGAAGTCGAAGCATTTAGCCTTTTTTCTTGTAGGCCACGCAATCGATCTCGACCTTGCAATCGACCATCATGTTGGCCTGCACACAGGCCCGCGCCGGGGCGTGTTCCGGGGTGAAGTATTCGCCGAAGACTTTGTTGAAACTCCAGAAGTCCCGCGGGTCTTCCAGCCATACGCCGACCCGTACGACGTCTTTCAATTCATAGCCGGCCTCTTCCAGAATCGCCACAACGTTGCGCAGGGTCTGGTGGGTTTGCTCGACAATGCCGCCGGTGATGATTTCGCCGTCCACAGCCGGCACCTGGCCTGACACGTATAACCATCCATCCGCCTCCACGGCACGCGCGAAAGGCCGAGGCTGGCCACCGCCGGCAGTGCTGCCGGCTCCGTAACGAGTGATGCTCATAACAATGTGCTCCTGATTAAAAACGAATGTTCTTCAAAAATTCCGCCAGGCGCGGCGATTGTGGACGTTCGAAGATGTCCTTCGACGAACCCTGCTCCTCAATACGCCCCTGGTTCATAAACACGATCTGGTCGGACACTTCATAGGCAAAACGCATTTCATGGGTGACCAGCAACATGGTCATGCCCTCTTCCGCCAGGCCCTTGATCACACTGAGCACTTCGCCCACCAGTTCCGGGTCGAGGGCTGAGGTGACTTCGTCGAACAGCATCAGGCTGGGGTTCATCGCAATCGCACGGGCAATCGCCACACGCTGTTGCTGGCCGCCGGACAACTGGCCGGGGAAGTGATTGCGCCGCTCTAAAAGTCCTACACGCTCCAGCCATTTTTCCGCGAGAGCAACGGCTTGGTCCTTAGGCATTTTCTTAACTTTCAATAAGCCCAAGGTGACGTTCTGCAACGCGGTCAAATGCGGGAACAGGTTGAACTGCTGGAACGCCATGCCGGTCATCGCCCGGTGCTGGGCAATCACACGCTCCGGGTGACGCACGCGCTTGCCGCCGACGTCGCTGTAGCCGATCGATTCGCCGTCCAGGGTGATCTGGCCGCCCTGGAACTCCTCCAGCAAATTGACACACCGCAGCAGCGTGGTCTTGCCCGAACCGCTGGAGCCGATCAAGGTCACCACATTACCGCGCTGCATCGACAGGTCGACGCCCTTGAGCACTTCTACATCGCCGTACTGTTTGCGCAGGCCGCGAATATTCAGCAGCGGTTCGGTTGTGTGAGATTGGTTCATGGCAAGGCCACCCGCTTTTCAATGTAGCGCCCGAATAACTCGATGGCGTAGTTGATGACAAAGAACAAAAACCCGGCGAACAGGTAGAACTCCAGGGTCATGAAGGTGCGCGCGATCACCTGCTGAGTGCTCAGTAGCAATTCGGCCACGCCGATCACCGACAGCAAGGTCGAGGCCTTGACGATTTCCGTGGAGGAATTGACCCAGGTCGGTAGGATCTGACGCAATGCCTGAGGTAACAGCACGTAGCCCAGGGACTGTCGGAACGTCAGACCGATCGCCTTGCCCGCTTCCAGTTGCCCACGGGGAATGGCTTGCAGTGCGCCGCGTACGATTTCCGACACATGGGAGCCACAGAACAACGTCAGCCCGACCGCGCCGGCCTGGAATGCGCTGATCTGCCAGCCGAGCGCCGGCAGCATGTAGAAGCACGCCAGCACCAGCACGAACACCGGCGTGCCACGGATCAGGTCGACATACAGGCGAAACGGTGCACGCATCCAGAACTTGCCATAGGTCAGTATCAACCCGGCGACGATACCGATCAGCGTGCCGAAAAGAATGGCCAGCGCCGACACATAAACACTGGCCTGAAACCCCGCCCACAGGGTGTCTCGGGCGATCCACAACTCGTGCAGCCAGCTGGGAGATTCGTACATGGGGAACCCTCCTTAACGACGGATCGCCAGACGTTGTTCCAGGTAACGGAGCAACAGGGCAATGAGGTAACAGGCGGCCACGTAGAGCGCGGTCGTGACCAGCCAGGTTTCAATCACCCGGTAGCTTTCGACGTTGATCTTGCGGGCGTAATAGGTCAGTTCCGGTACGGCGATCGCGGCGGCCAGGGAGGTGTCCTTGAACAGCGAGATAAAATTGTTCGACAGCGCCGGCAGCACGTTGCGCAGCATCACGGGCACGGTGATATAGGCGCGGATGCGCCACTCGCCCAGGCCGATGGCCAGGCCGGCTTCGCGCAAGCCCTTGGGAATATTCAACAGCCCGGCACGGAACACTTCGGTCAGATACGCCCCGGCGTAAAGCGACAAGGTGATGATGAACGAAGGGATTTTATCCAGACGAATGCCCAGGCTGGGCAAGGCAAAGTAGATCAACAGGATCAACACCAGAATCGGTGTGTTACGCACCACCGTCACGTACACCGACGCCAGGATGCGCAAGGCGCGGTGCCTGGACAGCATGGCAAACGCCATCAGCAGGCCGATCACGCAGCCGATGGCGATCGACAGCAATGCCAGTTGCATACCCAACCCGAGCCCCGCCAGCAAGGTGTCGAAATCGCGCCAGACGGCGGCAAAGTTCAACTGATAATTCATGGTCAACGCTACCTGAGAGGGGCGCCGGTGGCGGCGCCCCGGTTTTCAAACGTCACTTGAACTCGACAGGAAAGCCAATCGCCGGCTCCGGCAGGTCCACGCCGAACCATTGCTTGAAGGAGGCTTTGTAGGTGGGGAATTCCACACCGGTCATGGCTTCATGCAGTGCCGTGTTGACGAAGTTCAGCCAGTCCTGATCGCCGCGTTTGACCGCGCAGGCATAGGTCTGCGGACTCCAAGCGTAGGCCGGGCTGCGGTAGCGGCCGGGGTTTTGCACCATCAGGTATTTGACCGAGGACTGGTCGGTGGCGGCGGCGTCCGCGCGCCCGGAGTTCACGGCCTGGTACATCAGGTCAACGCTGTCGTATTGATCGACCTTGGCCTTGGGCAGCGCCTGGTGCACCAACTCTTCGGCGTACACGTTCTGCAGCACGGCGACGGTAACGCCATCGCCAGCGGCCTGCAGGTCGTCGATTTCCTTGTACTTGCTGTTGTTCGGCAGCAGTAGGCCCACACCTTCACGGTAGTAAGGCAAGGTAAACGCCACCTGTTGCGCGCGGCTGGCGGTCACGGTGATGAACTGGCAACTCATGTCGACCTTGTCGGTCAGCAGGTTGGGAATCCGTGCGTCGGAAGATTGCACCACGAACTCGACCTTGCTCGGATCATTGAACAGACCTTTGGCCACGATGCGACCGATATCAATATCGAACCCTTGCAACTTGCCATCCGCTCCCTGGAAGTGCCACGGCGCATTGGTACTGCCTGTACCCACGATCAGATGCCCACGCTTGAGCACATCATCGAGCTTGCTGCCCGCCGCCTGCACAACGCTGGCGACGGAAGCCGATGCGGCGAAGAGAAAAACACACGCTTTGAACACGGAAGGTCGGTGATGCATGACAAGCACTCCAGAGGTTGTGTATTCCGCTATACCGGAACTTAGTATGTAACAACGGAATAGACAGCAGAAAGTGTGCCATAGGCGAAGGCGAAAACATACGCTGAAGGGAAATACCATGCAGATCAGTCACATAGCTCTGCAGCGTTATGCGGCGATGAGCCAGCATTTGCAGCTGGAGTGCTACCCGGGGCCCCAGGTTGGGTGAGAACGCCTCAATTGAGGGCGTTGCTGGGCGTGGAAAAATGGGCCTGGGGGGCTAGGCTGGGAAGGGGGTGGGGGCTGCTAAGGATGAGGGAGTGGTGATGAAGGTAAGGATTATAGGTCTGGTGGTTTTTGCGTTGGTGGCCGGGAATGCGTTGGGCAGCGAGGATCGTCGCGCGTGCAAGGAGGAGTTGGCCAGACTCAAGGAGTCTTTCGATGCCAATTACACCAGTCAGAACCATCACGATTATCGTCGCGCCAAGGCCTCTCGCGATAACGAGGAATACAGGAAGTGCGCCAACCAGGCACGCAAGGCGCGGGAACGCGCGGAACGGGAGGCTGACCTGTAAAGGTTGACAGTAGACGCGGGAGCGGGCCCGGCTTAGCGTTGGCGAAAACCAGCTCTGTCCAAGAGGTTCACGCCATGGGGTACGCCACCGCAACTATTGCCAATGCCCAGGAATATCAACGGATATTGAACACCAAGCGTCCGGTATTCATTCTATTTGTCTCTGAGCATTGCCCAGCCTGCGTTAAGGCCGGGCCGCTGTTTGACCGAATTGCCCGACAGTACCCGCGCGTGCGCAGCCTCGTGGTGGATTGCGCGAAGACGCCAAGGCACCCTGATGTAACAGGCACCCCGACGTTGCTGATCTATATGCGCGGTACCTTGATGGAGAAACTCAAGGGCTTCGGGCCCGAGCCCCAGCAACTCAGCGTCGTGCGCAGGACCTTTAAACACTACTCACGCCGCAAGGTTGCAAAACCACTTGCGTCACCCGCCGCTCTTCTACCGCCACCACCGTCAGACGCCACCCTTCATGCTCCAGGCAGTCGCCCACCACGGGTAGACGATCGAGCAGGCTCATCACCAGTCCCGCCAAGGTTTGGTAATCATCGGTAGCGACCGCGTTGAAGCCGATGCGCTGGCGAACCTGGTGGAGGTTCAGCGCGCCATTGGCGCGAAAGCCTGCGCTTTCCTCGACAATATCCGGCCCTTCAATTTCGCTGGCGTCCGGCAGTTCGCCAGCGATGGACTCAAGAATGTCGGTCATGCTCAGCACCCCCATAAAATCGCCGAATTCGTTGATCACAAAGGCGATATGGGTCGACTGCTGGCGCATTTGCTCCAGCGCGTTGAGGATCGAAAAACTGTCCAACAGGTTGATCGCCCGGCGCGCCAAGTGCTCCAGGTTCGGCTCATTACCGGCCAGGTATTCCTTGAGCAATTCCTTTTTGTGTATGAAGCCTAAGGGCTCATCAACGGCACCGTTGCGGATTAACGGCAGCCGCGAGTAGGACGAATGCATCAGTTTCAGGCGAATCGTCTCGAGATCGTCCGCCAGGTCGATAAAGTCGACCTTGGCCCTCGGCGTCATCAAGCTGCGGATCGGTCGCTCGGCCAGTTGCAGCACGCCGCTGATCATCACCCGCTCACGTCGGTCAAACAGCGGGCCTTGCGCTGCATCGGGCTCGCCCAGCAGATCGACCACCTCTTCACCCACCTCTTCAACCGCCAGGCTGCGTCCGCCCAACAGGCGCATGACCGCATGGGCAGTGCGCTCACGCACCGGCAGCACGCCTTGGGCCGACTTCTTGCGACGGGCACGGGCAACCTGGTTGAACACCTCGATCAAAATCGAGAAACCGATGGCCGCATACAGGTAGCCCTTCGGAATATGGAAGCCCAGGCCTTCGGCGGTCAGGGCAAAGCCGATCATCATCAGGAAGCCCAGACACAGCATGATCACCGTAGGGTGAGCGTTGACGAAGCGAGTCAACGGCTTGCTCGCGACAATCATCAACCCGATGGAAATGATCACCGCGATCATCATCACCGCCAGTTCGTCCACCATGCCCACGGCGGTAATCACCGCGTCCAGGGAGAACACCGCATCGAGCACGACGATCTGCGCCACAATCGGCCAGAACAGTGCGTATGCCGCGGTACCCGAACGTTGCGCCACGTGCCCCTCAAGGCGTTCATGCAATTCCATGGTGGCCTTGAACAGCAGGAACACGCCGCCGAACAGCATGATCAAGTCACGGCCCGAGAAGCTCTTGTCGAACACCTCGAACAGCGGCTGGGTCAGCGTCACCAGCCAGGAAATACTCGCCAGCAGGCCCAGGCGCATCAGCAAGGCCAGGGACAAACCGATCAACCGCGCTCGATCACGCTGCTCCGGCGGCAGCTTATCCGCCAAAATCGCAATAAACACCAGGTTGTCGATACCCAGTACCAGTTCCAGCACAATCAAAGTCAACAAGCCGAGCCAGGCCGTTGGATCCGCTAACCATTCCATTTATAAAGTCTCTTGGTTGAATTCAGAATGCCGGACACGGCAACGCGCGGTCGTAGGACCGGCACAAGATCAGCAATCGAAAAACGGGATGTTTCAGCGGGAACGGCAGCAATAAACGTCTTGGGGAAAGACGACTGGGGGGCTCCGAGAGGGTATTCATGCAAGTCCTGCAATGAGAAAAGGACTTAAATCCTACATTCGAAACATGAATTTCCCACAACGCAAAATCATTACAAAATCTGTATCCGAGGTGTAAACCCTGTGAGAGGCGGGCTTTCCCCGATGGCCGCTCTTCAAGTTCGCATAGGTTGATTGATACACCGCTATCGGGGCATAGGCATCTACTTGCCCTTCGATGAAAACAAAACCTGAAAAAATGCGTCCTTTGGGGTGAGCAGGCTTGCCCTGCGCTTGGCTGCAAAGCCGCCCCCGGGCCAAGCGCCTCGGTGTGCCATATAAACCCTATTTTTTGGAGAGGGCTGCTTCGCAGCCCAGCGCAGGGCAAGCCTGCTCACCACGGCGTTTTGCATCAGCCTTTAGATACTTACGGCTATCGGGAGCAAGCCACCGCTCCCACATTGGTGTTACCAGAAGCGCTGCTGAGTCAACCGGCTCCACCACGTCAACAACACGCGGTCCACCGAACCACTGGCCGCCAGGCCAACGCGTTCCTGCAAGCTCTTGCGCTCGGCATAGTGCAGGTGAAATACCTCGGCCGTCTTGGCCTTGGTCGCCAGGTATTCATCGCTGGTCTGCAACTCATCAACCAACTGTTTATCCAGCGCGGCCACACCCAACCACACCTCACCGGTCGCCACTTCGTCGATGGCCAACTGCGGGCGATAACGCGAAACAAAGTTCTTGAACAGTTGATGGGTGATGTCCAGGTCTTCCTGGAATTTCTCCCGGCCCTTCTCGGTATTTTCGCCAAACACCGTGAGGGTGCGCTTGTACTCGCCGGCGGTGAGCACTTCGAAGTCGATATCGTGCTTTTTCAGCAGGCGGTTGACGTTGGGCAACTGCGCCACCACACCGATGGAACCCAGGATGGCAAAGGGCGCGCTGATGATCTTCTCGCCAATGCACGCCATCATGTAGCCGCCGCTGGCCGCCACCTTATCGATGCACACGGTCAACGGCACGCCGGCCTGGCGGATACGCGCCAGTTGCGACGAAGCCAGGCCATAGCTGTGCACCATGCCGCCGCCGCTTTCCAGGCGCAGCACCACCTCATCCTTGGGCGTGGCCAGGCTGAGCAATGCGGTGATTTCATGCCGCAGACTCTCTGTGGCCGAGGCTTTGATGTCGCCGTCAAAGTCCAGCACGAACACCCGTGGCTTGGCCTCGGCTTTCTGTTTGCCCTTCTTCTTTTCGGCCTTGCCCTCGGATTTTCGCAGGGCCTTGAGCTGATCCTTGTCGAGCAGGGTCGACTCCAGGCGCTCACGCAGCTCCTTGTAAAAATCGTTGAGCTTGCTGACCTGCAATTGGCCGGCGGACTTGCGCCGCCCCTTGCTGCGCAGCGCCGCGAAGCTGATCAGCACCACCAGAATGGCGACCACCAGGGTGACGGTTTTAGCTAGAAAACTTGCGTACTCGGCAAGAAACTCCATAAGACACCTATGAGGCTCGAAAGCCGCAGTCTACGGGGATTGTCGCCACCGTGTCTAACACTGTTAACCCGGCCAATATCCTACAAAAATAGCGACAAAGTCCTACTTGCGTAGTTCGATTCCCACATCATTTTCAGACCCGAAGCCCAGCAAATACGGGAGAAAACGACTTTAAACTCGGCGTTGAACACACCCACACAGGAGCGACGCCGATGCGCCCCCAGCACCTCGATACCCGCGCCTGGCTGCTCATGGCGCTGTGCATTGCATCGAGCGCCAGCCTCCCTGGCGTGGCAGCCTCCGCACAGCTCAACCCGGTCGACCTGCGCGCGCAAGAGTTCGAGCGTCGAACCCGCGAGCAACTGGAACGCGAGCAGCGCCTGCGCCTGCTTGAGCGTGAGGCCACCGTGCAATCGGAGCCCGCCGCCCCGCTCCCGCAGTCGTCCGCCATCGAACCGTGCTGGCAGATACGCGGCCTGCGCCTGACGGGCAATACCCTGCTCGAGCCGGCGCGCCTGCGCACGGTGCTGCAATCCCACCTCAGCGCGTGCATGGGCGCGTCGCCTATCAACCAATTGTTGGCGGCACTGACCGCGCTGTACGTCGAGGCCGGCTATATCACCAGTCGCCCCTACCTGAAACAGCCTCCAGAAGATGGCCAGCGCCTCGACATCGTCATCGAAGAAGGCTACCTCGAAAGCATCGAACTGGCGGATCCGGACCTACCGGTGTCGTTGCGCGGCGCGTTCCCCGACATGCTGGGCCGGCCGCTGCAACTGCGCGAGCTGGAACAGGGCCTCGATCAGTTGAACCGCCTGCGCTCAGTCGATCTGACGGTGGATGTACTCCCCGGCCAGCAACCTGGGGCCTCGCACCTGTTGCTGCGCCCGCGCTCCACTGCGCCGCGCCTGAGCAGCAGCGCGAGCTACAACAACCGTGGCGCCGAGGCGACAGGAAGGCACACGGCGCTACTCCATCTGGGGTACGACAGCCCGCTGAGCCTGAATGACTTCATCAGTGTCAGCGCCAGTACCTCCCTGGGCGACAGCCACCGCTACAGTCGTTCCCAGGGTATCTACTACACCTTGCCCTACGGTTTCTGGACCCTGGCCTTGAGCGCCAGCCAGGCCCACTACCGTTATGGCATCGCCCTGCCCAGCCAGACCGTCAGCGCCAACGGCCAGGCCCATCAATACGGCCTCGCCCTCAACCGCCTGCTGTGGCGCGATCAGCACACGTTGCTCAATGGCAACCTGCGCCTGAGCACAAAACGCTCGCAAAGCTACATCGCCGATACCTACCTGGCGATCCAGAGCCCGAGCCTGGCGGTGGCCGAGGCCAGTCTCAACCTGTTGAAGCTGGCGGACGGCATCTGGAACGCCAATGTCAGCTATGCCCAGGGCCTCGACGGCTTGGGCGCCGACCGCGACAGCCGGCGTGAATCCCGGGACTTGCCCCGCGCGCAATTTCATAAATACCGCGTCGACGTCGATTACACGCGGCACAACCCTACCGCCGACGGTGTGTGGAACAGCCAACTCGCACTGCAATACAGCCCCGACCCACTGCCGAGCCTGGAACAGTTGCTGATCACCGACCATTACGCGGTACGCGGCTTCCGCCTCGCTGCGCTGGCCGCCGCCAACGGCGCGGTGTGGCGCAACACCTTGAGCCTGCGCCGACACCTGCTGGGCCAGTTGCAGATCAGCCCGCGCGTGGGGGTGGACCTGGGCTGGAGCCAGTACCTCAAAGGCGCCGATATCCAGCGTGTAGGCGGGGCCAGCGTTGGCCTGGCCTTGAACCACCGCACCTGGCAAGTGGACGTGGATTACCAGCGCGGGCTGTTCGGCCCCGCGCTACCGATCAAGGAACGAGGTTTCTGGCTGATGGAGTTAAGCCTGCACTTATAACGCCTCCCCCAATAACAACAAGAAGGTCAAGCCATGACTAGTCATTGCCGTTTTCCATCGGTTCATCTCAAACCCTCCCATTCCCTGCGTTGGGTGATCTGCAGCCTGCTGTCGATTCACTATGGCCATCAGGCGTTCGCCGCCGATGTGGTGCCGGTGAGCGGCAATGCCCAGCGCTTCACCGTGAAGGATGTACCGGTATTGAACATCGTCGCGCCCAACCAGGCTGGGGTTTCCCACAATCGATTCGTGGACTACAACGTGCAAAGCGCAGGTCTGGTATTGAACAATGCGGTGGCGTCGGGACGCTCGAAACTGGCCGGGCAGTTACCCGCCAATCCGCAGTTCAGCGGCCGGGCGGCCGGCTTGATCCTCAACGAAGTGACCAGCCGCAAGGCCTCCCATATCAACGGCCCGCAGGAAGTGTTCGGGCGCGCGGCCGACTACGTGCTGGCCAACCCCAACGGCATCACAGTCAACGGCGCCAGCTTTATCAATACACCGCGCGCCAGCTTTGTAGTGGGCAGCCCGGAACTGGAGGACGGCAAGCTCAAGCGCCTCACCACCTTCAACGGTGCCAATCCCCTCAATGTGGGCGAGCGAGGCGTTAGCAACAGCGCCGGCGCCCTCGACCTGATCGCTCCACGCATCAGCACCAACGGTACGCTCACCGCACGGGACGATCTCAACGTCTTGATCGGGCAGAATCGCCTGCGCTACGCCGACGCCGCCATCGAAAGCAGCGGCCGGGCAAGCGCCCGCCCGGTCGACGCGCAGCTGTTGGGCGCCATGCAGGCCGGACGCATCAACATTATCAGCACCGCCGACGGCGCCGGGGTCAAGATCGCCGCGCCGCTGACAGCGCGCGGCAATCTCAAGGTGACGTCGGCCGGCAACCTGTCCATCTCCGGCAACCCTGAGCCGGTGCGCACCCGCATCAGCAGCACCAACGGCGACGTCGCCCTCGCCGCCCACAACGATCTGACACTGTCGGCGGTTGAGGTGCAGGGTCGTGCCATCGACGCCAGCGCCGGACGCCATCTGCGCCTTGAGGCCAAAACCCGCAAAAGCCAGAGCCAACAGCAAGAGTCCTGGAAAAAGAAGGTGTTGTTCATCACTACCGAAACCTACGACAAGACCACCACCCAGATCGACGTCGAACACGTCGGCACCCAGCTCAAGGCACGCACCGATCTGACGCTCAAGGCCGGTGGCGATCTGCAATTGTCGGCCTCCAGCGCCAGCGCCGGTCGCAACCTGCACGCCACGGCCGGCAGAGACCTGCGCCTTAGCGCTTTGAACGACTCCCAGACCACCCGCGAAACTCTCAACCACCGCAAGGGCCTATGGCGTGGGGATTACGACACCTCGCGCACCACCGAAACCGCCCGCGCCAGCAGCCTGTCAAGCAACGCGGCGATGAGCGTACGCAGCGGCAAGAACCTGACGGTGCTGGGCAGCCAGGTTCAGAGTCAGGGGGACCTGACGATCGAGTCCGGCAAACAGGTCAATGTCGGCGTCACGCGCGCCGCCCAGCAACGCACGCAGAACAACTACGAAGGCGACCTGCTCTCCGGCGCCGTGTTCGGCAAAAACGACAAGGACAACCGCAGCGAAGACCAATCCATCGGCAGCCGCGTCAGTGCCCAGGGCACCTTGCGGGTCACCTCCGACGATGTGCTGATTACCGGCAGCCTGGTGCTGGGGCAGCAGGACGCGGTATTGATCAGCAACAGCGGCTCGCTGACGATCGACGGCAGCCAAAGCCTGGTGCACTCGGAAAAGTCGCGCTCCGACAGCAAACTGTTCGGCCTATTCAAGGACCAGACTGACGAGCGGAAAAACGCCAGCAACCTGGTGCGCAGCCAGGTGAAGTCCCAGAGCAACCTGCGCCTGCAAAGCGCGAGTGATCTGAACGTGATCGGCGCGGATGTCGAGGCGAAGGCCGGGCTTAAACTCAGCGCCGCCGGTGATATCAACCTACTGTCGGGTACGAGCCGCGACACTACGGTCACGCAGACCACCCGCAACGGGTTCACCTCTTCCGCCACCGAGACCAAACAAGCGGCGCCCGGCATCAAGGGCTCGAAACAATTTCAAGCCGGGGTCGGCTATAGCCAGGAGCACAACACCACCACCCAGGACAGCCTCACCCATGAAGACAGCCAACTCAAAGGCGCCACGGTGGACATCACTGCCGAAAATACCGTGCGGGTCAAAGCCTCGGACGTGAGCAGTACCCAGGGCGATTTGAACATCGCCGGCCACGCCATCGAACTGCTCAGCGAAGCCGACACCACCACTCGCGTCAGTGAAACCGATACCTTCGGCCTTGGCCACTTTGTCACCGGCGGCATGGATCGAGCCGGCGGCGGTTACAAGGTCGGCCAGGAAGAGGTGATGACAAGCAGCGCCTCCACCACCGTCAAATCGAGCCATCTGAGCAGCGCCGGCGATCTGAATCTGGTTGCCGACAAGGGCCAGGGCACGCTGTTGACCGAGGCCGCGCAGGTCAAGGCTGACAAAAACCTCACCCTCAGCGCCGGCAGCGTGGAGAACCGCGCGGTCTCCAACAGCACCGTCGAAACCGAGCAGGTCAAGGGCTGGACCGCCAGTATCGGCAGCAACATCGAATACAAAGACCTCACCCGCCCGGTGCAGAAACTGGTCGAAGGGGTGGATCAGAGCAAGTTCTATCAACCCTCGGTGCTCGATGCGATTGAACCACCCAACCTGGGCGTCGACCTGGCCGTCAATGTGCTGAACACCCGCGCCGAGAGCGGAGGCACCACAGCGGTGGTCAGCACCTTCGAAGGCGCCACCGTCAACGTGCAGGTCGAGGGTGCATTGACCGATACCGGCACACGCTACACGGCCACCGAGGGAGGCGTGTCGATCAAGGCCAACAGCCATACCTTCAACGCAGCCGAGAACAGCAGCTGGCAACAGGACAACGGCACCGACACCGACGTTTCGTTAAGGCTGTACACCACCACCGGCCGCGACCTGAATGCGCGGGTTCTGGGCGTGGGCGGCAGTTTCGACCTGGGTAACACCACCCGTACCGCAGTGCCAGGCAGCATCGAGGGCAAACGCGGCATCAGTGTGCAGCTGGGCAGCGACGGCCGCTATGAAGGCAGCCGCTTCGACGCGGGACGCGGTGATTTAAAGATTCAGGCCGCCGGTTCGCTGATCTTCAACCAAGCCCGCGACTGGCAGGGTTCCGGCGAAGGCACCTTGAGCGGTTTCGGCTGGGTTGAACTGGGCAGCAGCCCAGGCACCAGCAAGAAAGCCAACGCGGGCTTCCAGTTGGATAAATCCGACTTGAGCGTCGAAGACTCCCAAGGCCGCAGTGCCGATTTGATCGCCGACGGCGTGATCGAAATCGACGCCGGGCAGGACCTGACCCTGCACGGCGCCAAAGTCGGCACGCCCAACAGCGGCGATATTCGCCTCACCGCCGGAAACCGCTTTGAGTTCCTGGCCGGGGTCGATACCCACACGGCCAATGGCGACGGGATCGGCGGCGGGGCTCGCGTCAGTGCCAAAGCGACCCAGGCTGACACATCCAGCAGCAAGAGCGGCAGCGCCGGTGCCCAGTTCAGCCTGGCTGACATCGACGAACACAGCGTGTTGCAGTGCGGTGGCACGCTCAATAGCGCGGGCACCGTGCGTATCCAGGCCGATCATGTGCGCCTGCAAGGAGTGCAGGGCCAGGCCCAGGCGTTTGAGCTGGCGGCCACCGGCGGCGACTTAGTGCTGGAGTCTGCGGTCTCCAATGAGCACCGCAACAACCGCACTATCGCCGGCGGCCTGGGTGTGAGCGGCACCCGCAGTACGGACCCGGCCAATAACGGTTCCGGCCTGTTCACGCGCGCCAAGGGTGGTGTGGACCAACTCAGCAGTCAGACCCACGACAATACCCGCCTGCGGGCTGATCGCATTCAACTCGACAGCCGCGGCGACACGCAGTTGCTGGGGGCTACCGTCACGGCGCGCGAAGTCAGCGGCACAATCGACGGCGACTTGGTGGTGCAGAGCCGTCAGGATCAGGTGGAGGGCTTGAAGGTGCAGGTCGACGCGCAATTGACCACGGAAAAGAACCCGGCGGGCGCGATCGATAAGCTCAGCGTGGCCGGCGGGCCGTGGTCGGGCAAGCTCAAGACCGCTGGAAAGAACCTTTACGAAAAAACGGCCGACAAGGCGCGCACGCTCAAGGACAAGCTGATCAGCAAGGTCGGTGGCTCGCCCGCGACCCAGGCCGGTACTGGCGCGGCCACGGGGTCGTCCACGTTGAAGAACCTGCTGTTTCAAAATCCGGCCTACCGCGACACTACCCCCACACTGCTGGGGGACTTCAGCTGGTTCAGCAATAACACGGTCGCCGAGGCGTCCGGCATCAACGGCGGCGACGGGATAACGCTGCATGTGGGCGGCGCAGTCGACCTGACCGGCGCGCGCATCGCCTCCAGCCATGGCCGCGTGGCACTGGGCGAGGCGAAGATCACTGGCCGCGACATTCAAGGCCGCGACACCCGCACGGATTTCTCGCTCAACGCCTCGACCTCGCCCCAGCAACTGGGCACAGCGCTCTACGCAGCGTTCAACAACCCCCGTGACCCGCAAAGCCAGCGCGATGAGCATTTCAACCTGGGCCTGTTGCGTACCGGCGGCCACGACCAAGGCCAACACCTGGTCAGCGGAGTCGATCAATAAGCGCGTTAAAAACATCCAGGCCCCTGTGCACAGGGGCCTTGCTCAGTTGCTCCAACACGCTTTTAAAACAAGCGTATGTTTTTCCATTGACAGCTCCCCGGCATCCTCATAACCTCGCCAGACTTTCAACGTACCGGGTGAACGGACGTGGGCAGCATCTATTTGATTCGACATGGCCAGGCCTCCTTCGGTGCAGACGACTATGACGTGCTGTCCCCCATCGGCGTGGAACAAGCGCAAGTGCTCGGTCGCCACCTGGCGGACATGGGCCTGGTGTTCGACCGCTGCATAGCCGGCGACCTGCGCCGCCAGCAGCACACCGCCACTGCTGCGTTCGATCAATACCGCACCCTCGGCCTGCCGACTCCCACCCTGGAAACCGACAGCGCCTTCAACGAATTCGATGCCGACGCCATCATCCGCGCCCTGCTCCCCGACCTGCTCGACAGCGAGCCCGATGCTTTGGACATCCTGCGCAATGCCGCACAAAACCGCGGCGAGTTCCAACGCATCTTCGCCCTGATCATCGAACGCTGGCTGGCCGGCACCTACGACCCACCAGGGCTGGAAAGCTGGCTGGGGTTTGTCGAGCGCGTCCAAGGCGGCCTGCAGCGTCTGCTGGAAGCAGCCGAAAACACCCACAAAATCGCCGTGTTCACCTCCGGCGGCACCATCACCGCCCTGCTCCACCTGATTACCCGCATCCCTGCCGCCCAAGCCTTCGAGCTGAACTGGCAGATTGTGAACACCTCGCTCAACCAGCTGAAATTCCGCGGTCGCGAGGTGGCCCTGGCTTCCTTCAACAGCCATACCCACTTGCAACTGTTGAAGGCGCCGCAGCTCATCACCTTCCGATGAACCGCGGCCAACCGTGACCCCAAGGTCACTGGACTCCACCCTTAAGGATCGAAACCATGACTGACGTAGCCAAAGCTGTAGAAGCAATGAAAGCCAAATTCAACCCAAGCGCTGCCGAAGGCTTGGACCTGGTGTTCGGTTTCCGCATCGACGACACCAAGAACTTCTCCCTGGTGGTCAAAGACAAGACCTGCGAACTCAAAGAAGGCGAGAACCCAGACGCCCAAGTCACCCTGGTGATGGACAGCGACACGCTGGAAGGCATCGTCGACGGCACCACCGACGGCATGCAGGCGTTCATGGGCGGCAAGCTGCGCACCGAAGGCGACATGATGCTGGCGATGAAGCTGAGCGAACTGTTTCCGGCCTGATAAGTCGATGCTCAAAGAATCCCGCCACCCGGCGGGATTTTTCGTTCAACCTGGCGGCCTCCGACTAACCGGATATCGGCCTTATTCCCCTCAAGCCTTCGGCGCAACACTTAATAACAACGCCACCAATGCACTCCACCCGGTTTGGTGTGACGCGCCCAGGCCGCGGCCGGTTTCGCCATGGAAATATTCGTGAAACAACACCAGCTCACGGCTGAGGGGATCAGCCTCCAACTGCGCATACCCCGCCATCGACGGGCGTGACCCGTTTTCATCCAATAGAAACAAGCGAGTCAACCGCTGGCTGAGGCCGTCGGCCACTTCTCCCAGTGACGCCAGATAACCGCTGCCCGCCGGGTACTCCACCGAAAAGTGATCGGCATAATAACGCTCGAATTCGCGCAGCGACTCGATCAGCATGTAGTTGATGGGCATCCACAACGGCCCGCGCCAATTGGAATTACCGCCGTACAGCCGCGAGTCGGACTCACCTGGCTGGTAACGCGCGCACAACGTATCGCCATTTATCTTCAGTGCCAGGGGTTGGTCCGCGAACGCCTTGGATAATGAGCGCACGCCAAACGTTGAGAGAAACTCGTCGTCAGCCAGCATGCGCCGCAGCAGATCCTTGGTGCGTTCGCCACGCAGCAGCGCCAGCAACAGGCGATTGCCCTGTCCCGGCTCGTTCCAGCGCGATACCAGTGCGGCCAAATCGGGCCGGTGGTGCATAAACCCCAGCAGGCGCTCGCGTAGCCCAGGCAAACCTTCATGCTCGCGTTGCTCCAGCACCAGCACCGCAAACAGCGGCATCAGGCCGACGATGGAGCGCAGGCGTACCGGTTCGTTCTGGCCGTCGGGGCGACGCAGCACATCGTAGAAGAACAGGTCCTGCTCATCCCATAGGCCTTCCTCGCTATCGTCGACCCGGTTGATGGCACCGGCGATATACAAGAAATGCTCGAAAAATTTCACTGCAATATCCACATACACGGCATTGCGCTTGGCCAACTCCAGAGCGATACGCATCAAATCCAGCGCATAGGCCGCCACCCACGCCGTGCCGTCGGCCTGATCGAGCTGATAGCCTGGCGGCATCGCCGCCGAGCGATCGAACAGGGCGATGTTATCCAGGCCCAGGAAGCCGCCCTGGAACAGATTGCGCCCCTCAGCGTCCTTGCGGTTGACCCACCAGGAAAAATTCAACAGCAGCTTGTGGAAAATCCGTTCAAGAAAGTCCAAATCACCGATACCGGTCAGCGCCTTGTCCTGCTGATACACGCGCCAACTGGCCCACCCATGGACCGGAGGGTTAGCATCGTCGAAACGCCATTCGTACGCCGGCAATTGGCCGTTGGGATGCATAAAGCGATCTTTGACCAGCAGTAACAACTGGTGCTTGGCATACCCCGGATCAATCAACGCCATGGCAACGGCCTGGAACCCTTGGTCCCAGGAGGCATACCAGGGGTATTCCCAAGTGTCGGGCATGGTCAGGATGTCGAAATTGGACAGGTGCCGCCAATGGCTATTGCGCAGGTGCAAGCGCTCGGGTGGCGGTGCAGGTTGGGTGGGATCGCCGTCGAGCCATTGGTTGACGTCGAAGTAGTACAGCTGTTTGGACCAAAGCAACCCTGCCAGGGCCTGGCGCTGCACATTGCGCGCGTCTGCGTCGCTGATGCCGTGTTGCAATGCCGCGTAAAAGTCATCCGCTTCCCGGCGGCGCTGTTCGAACAGTTTGCGGGCGTGGACCTGGGGCGCTTCCACGGGGGCGAAGCGCAGGTACAGGGTCTGGCTCGCCAGGCCTGGCAGATCGAGGATGAAACGCGCGGCGACCTTGGTGCCGGCCTCGCGACGAATCGCCGAATGCGCCGCGTTCACCACGTAATCGTTGATGCCATCCTTGAACGGCCCCGATGCTGGCTGCCCGTCGAGGCGAGTGGTGTTGCTCTCGTTTTCACAGAACAGCCACTCCAGCCCGTCCTGGCCCCAGGCGCTGAGCCAGCGATCCGGCAATGCAGGATGACGCGCCAACACCTGCTCGCCGTCCAGGCTCAACCGTGGCTTGGGTGCATCGAAGGTCCAGCTCCAGTCATTGCGCGCCCACAACTGTGGCAGCACCTGCAGGCGCGTCGGCTGCGGCGAGCGGTTATGCACGATGACGCGCATGAAAATATCGTCTGGCTGGTGCTTGGCGTATTCGACGCTGACATCGCAATAACGGTTGTCCTCGAACACCCCGGTATCGAGGATTTCATACTCGGCATCGCCCAAGCCTCGTCGGGCGCTCTCGGCGACCAAATCATCATAGGGGAACGCTGCATGCGGGTACTTGTAGAGCATGCGCATGTAGGCATGACTCGGCACGCCATCGACGAAAAAGTACAGCTCCTTGACGTCCTCCCCGTGGTTGCCTTCAGCGTTGTTCAGGCCGAAAAGACGCTCCTTGATGATCGGGTCGCGCTCGTTCCATAGCGCCAGGCCCAGGCACCAATGCTGCGCCTTGTCGCTGAACCCGGCCAGACCATCTTCGCCCCAGCGATAAGCGCGGCTACGTGCGTGATCATGGGGAAAGAAACGCCAGGCATCGCCGTCGGCACTGTAGTCCTCTCGTACCGTGCCCCACTGGCGCTCACTTAAATACGGGCCCCACACGCGCCAGGCATCGGCGCCCTCACCCACCAGGCGCCGGCCCTCGATCGTTTGCAGAATAGATGCGGTCATCCAACCCTCCATCAGGCACTGGTTGGCGGCCAGTGTAGAACCCATCCCCGTATCAATGCACATGAACTCGGTTTTACCTTGACTCATTCGTTTGCAGAATGAAGTCCAGAGGATTCTTCGTTTGCAAGCCGCCTCGGGGCTCAACAAAATCCGGGCAACGGCCACGCCCTCTTTCATTGTCATCAGGAATTTTTCTATGCCAGCCAGCGCCCATGTCAGCCCCGACGAGATCCGCAAGGGTTTTTCCAAGGCCATGTCCGAGATGTACCGCGCTGAAGTCCCGCTGTATGGCGCGCTGATGGAGCTGGTGGCGCAGGTCAACGCGCAGACGCTGGAGGCTGATCCGCGGCTGGCACAGCACCTGCAGCGCACCGGCGAGATCCAACGCCTGGATATGGAGCGCCATGGCGCGATTCGCCTGGGCACGGCTGCCGAGCTGGCAACCATCCGCCGTTTGTTCGCGGTTATGGGCATGCAGCCGGTGGGTTATTACGACCTGACGCCGGCGGGGGTGCCGGTGCACTCCACGGCATTTCGTGCGGTGCATGAAAGCGCGCTGCAAACCAGCCCGTTCCGCGTATTTACCTCGCTGCTGCGCCTGGAACTGATCGAAAATCCCGACCTGCGCGCCTTCGCCGAAAACGCCTTGGCCAAGCGCTCGATCTTCACCCCGGGCGCCCTGGCACTGATCGAACAAGCGGAGCGAGACGGTGGCCTAAACGTCGAGGATGCCGATGAATTTATCCGACAGGCCCTGGAAACCTTCCGCTGGCACCACACCGCGACCGTCACCGCCGCGCAGTACCAGCAACTCAGCGACCAACACCGCCTGATCGCCGACGTGGTGGCCTTCAAAGGCCCGCATATCAACCACCTCACTCCGCGCACGCTGGACATCGACCAGGTGCAAGTGGCCATGCCCGGCAAAGGCATCACACCCAAGGCCGTCATCGAAGGCCCGCCACCCCGCCAGTGTCCGATCCTGCTGCGCCAGACCAGCTTCAAAGCCCTCGACGAACCCATCGCGTTCACCGACGCCCAAGGCAGCCACAGCGCACGTTTCGGCGAAATCGAGCAACGCGGCGTCGCACTCACGCCCAAGGGCCGCGCGCTGTATGACCGACTGCTGAACGCCGCCCGCGATGAACTGGGGGCGTTCCCCAACGAGGCGAACGCCGCGCGCTATGGTCAACTGATGGCGCACCATTTCCAGGCCTTCCCCGACACCTACGCGCAACTACGCGAACAGGGCCTGGCCTACTTCCGCTACTTCGCCACTGCGCAAGGCCTGGCGGTACGCGGCAACCCCGCACAACCCCGCACCCTGCCGGAGCTGATCGACGCAGGCCATATCGATGTGGAACCGCTGGTGTACGAGGACTTTCTACCGGTCAGCGCGGCGGGGATATTCCAATCAAACCTGGGGGACGCTGCGCAAAGCCACTACACAACCAACTCAAACCAGGCTGAATTCGAAAAAGCCCTCGGCAGCCCGACGATCGATGAATTGAAGTTGTATGGGGAGACACAACAGCGGTCGGTGGATGAGTGTATGCGGGTGTTGCTGGGCTGATTTAGTTGCTCGCCTCTGGAACTCTTCGAACTCTAAATTTTTGCTATCGCGCTTGGCCATGAGAAAGGGACTACATGATTTTAGGACCCTCACAATTTGATAAATTTTCTGTACGGGACGAAGCTCAAAACACAGCACTCATCGTTTCGGATAGAAAAAATCATGGAAGCGTTGAAGAAAATTATAGTCGTAGGAGCCGGTCATATGGGCAGCGCCATCGCACTTGGATTGCGACGCGCCAACCCAGAAAGCTCGATATTAGCAATTGAACCCGATGCCGTTCGCCGAGCGTCAATCATCAATGGCGGCATCACTGCGATAGAAATATTGCCAAACCCCATTGCGTCGGAGGTTTTATTCCTAGCAACGACACCTCAAGACTTTTCAAATTTCTTGGAAATAAACCCTCATATAAAAAAATACAAAGGCATCATAATTTCAGTGATGGCCGGGACGTGTATATCCGAACTTACAGACCGATTGAATTGCTCACAGGTATTTCGTGCAATGCCAAATCTTGCTTGTGCCGAGAATGAAGGCGTCACGATTGTATTGGCAGCAGCTTCTGTAACCCAGAGCAATAGTAAAAAAGTCAAAAATCTTCTTTCGGGGCTTGGCTTACTACTTTTCATTCAAAACGAAAAGCTGATGCATAGCGCCACTGCTTTAGTCGGGGGCGGGCCGGCATACCTTTCATTTTTTGCAGCAGCCCTTTACGAGTACGCAATTAGTAGCGGTTTCGAAAAAGCAAGCGCTCTGCTAATTACAGCTCAATTAATGAGCGGCACCTCCAGACTACTAAAACTAGCTCAGGACGATCCAATTAAGCTCTGCGAAAGAGTGATGACACCTGGGGGAACTACACAACAAGCAGTTAACATCTTCGAAAAAAACCAGATTAAAAAAACTATTATCGATGGATTGAAGACTGCTTGCGCGCGATCAGCGACCCTGGGAAGGAGCACGTAAAAATGCAAGGACTTCTTGATCATAATGAAACAGCCGCCAAAAAACACTTAAGCACTGAACATATCGAGAACAAATACAAAATTTATTTTGGCTTGGGGCTGTGTATAAACCTAACTCATGCACCTAAAGTTTTCAAAGTAAGCCCAGCCGGAATAAAGCTTGGAGACTACTTGGTGCGCTCATTAGACTCTAGTGCTTTTAGGCAAAGCTTTTTAGATCTTGGTACGGGCACCGGTGTTCACGCACTTTTAATGCGTAAACTCGGCAACAATGACATCACCGCTACGGACATATCCGAAATATCAATAAAACAAGCAAAATTTCATGAAAACTTAAACTTTAAAAACAACAAAATAGAATTCCATACTGGGGATTTATTCGAAGACCTATCTGAGAGACGGTTTCAAACAATAGTTTTCAACCCTCCCGGATGGCGAACACCTTCACAGGCTCTGATTAATAAATTAAGAAAAGCAGACCCAGCAACAGAATTACCCATTCAAGCCATGTTTTATGGGGATGAGGTAGTATCACGTTTTCTTGAGCAGCTCCCCGCCCACCTTAACTCCAAAGGAAAAGCAATTATAGGGCTCAATTCTTTGATCGGAATACAGGACGTACTTTCCAGGTACATTCAAAAACACCGAGGTACGCCTCCACTAGCCTACAAGCTAATAGAACGACATACAATTCCGCTTCTCTATTACTCAAATGGCTGGCAATCCATTGAAAAAAGTTTAAAAGAGGAGTTCGAAAAATGGTCTAAACAAGACTTAGCCGCTTACTCCACAGACGTACACGGGAATATATTTTGGTCCTATGAAATCATCGAGCTTTACCATCGTGCGACCTAAACATGTTAGCAAAACACGCCTCCCGTCAAAGTTATTACTTAGCAATATTCTTTTCAGGCATAGCAAATTTTTTGCTTGGAGCCTCCGCTCTCTACTGGAAAGAATTTAGCGAAGTTCCAACTGTAACACTGGTAGCATACAGGATAGTATTATCAACTATTATCCTTGCCGCGCTGCTTTTCATCCCAAGCAACCTCAAACAAATAAAAAAACTAACAAAGAAGTCAATAACTATACATTTTTTCGCTTCTTTCCTCGTTGCTATAAATTGGGGAACTTTCATATGGGCGTCCATAAATGGATTCGTGCTGGAGAGCGGGCTTGGATACTTGCTGGCTCCGTTCATCTCCATCGGATTAAGCCTTTTAGTGTTCAATGATCAGATAAGCCGCAACAAAGCGTGGTCAATTTCGATTGCATTAATTTCGATCATTCTTCTTATATTTTGGAGTGAAAACCTCAGCCATTTTACTTATTTAATAATCGCTTTCACATGGGGCTCCTACACATACATAAAGAAGACCACCATTTTGAACGCCTTAAGCGGTTTATTTTTAGAAACGTTTTTCCTAAGCTTGTGCTTAGCATTAGCCGTATGGCTATTGAGTCTTCCGATTATTCTACCTAGCAGACTTCCCGAAGGTACAAATCAACTAATCTGGCTCGCTGGCATCGTATCTGTGACGCCCTTGTTGATGTTTTCTTTTTCTTCAGGAAAAATCCCATTATCGCTGACTGGGCTTATGCAGTTTATTTTACCGCTAACACTTCTTTCCATTGGGCTGCTTTTCGGTAATCCCGAAACACCCAACACATCACAAATAATGATTATTACAATAACAAGCATACTATTGATCCTTATCGCTTACGACACGCTTGTCACTCCCGGACCAGATAAATGAGAATTAAAAAAGTGAACAACCATTATGACGTCATTGTTATCGGCCTTGGAATCATGGGTGCAGCAACATTATGGAGGTCGTCGAAAAACTCATCGAAAATAATGGGTATTGATGCTTCAAGTCCGACTTATAGCAGAGGATCTTCCCAAGGAGCATCGAGAATTTTCAGGCAAGCTTACTGGGAAGGTTGCAAGTACCTTCCATTACTTAGACAGGCAAATCTATTATGGAATGAACTTGAACAAACAAGTCAGATGCAACTAATTGTTAGAACTGGAGGAATTTTTATTGGGCATGAGCACAGCCGCCTAGTAGCAGGAAGTATTAACACTGCCATGGAGGGAAGCGTCGATCATGAAATATGGACAGGATTGAAGATAAAAAATAATTTTCCAGCCTTCAATATATCAGAGCAAATGAAGGGCGTATTCGAACCAGGCGCATATGCAATATCGGCCAGCAATGCTAGATCGTGTATGCTAAATCAGGCGGTTAAGTCTGGCGCCACCGCTGTTTTTGGTGACTGCGTTACTGCAATCGAAAACCATAAGCGGGGAGTACTTGTCAAAACGAGACGTGGACAGATTTATGTTGCCAAATCAGTTATCGTTACGACCGGCCCATGGATTGCAAAATATTTGATGCCTGAACTGAACCACCTGTTAGATCCGCGCCAAGTTCCAGTGTATTGGTTCAAGCCGAAAAACTCGTCAAAGCAACTCTTCTCGGCTGATCATTTCCCGGTGTTCTTATACGAACGTCAGGACGGAAGCCTTCTTTATGGCTTGCCGTCAATTTGCAACTCCGAACCTGGCGTAAAAATTGGTTTTCACAATCGACAGCAAACCTCTGAAAATCCTCAATGGAAAAGCGTACCAGTACAAGATAATTACATAAATGATATATCTGAAGCTGTTAGCTTGATATTTCCGGAGCTGGAGAAAAAACCCATATGCGCAAAAAATTGTTATTACACGATGAGCATTGACGAATCTTTTCTCATAGATCGATCCCAAATAATGGAATCCGTATATTTCGCATCCGTTTGTTCTGGGCATGGCTTCAAATTCGCGCCAGCCATTGGCGATGCTTTAGCCAATATGGCCTTTGAACGACAATGTGCCGTGCCACTTTCAGAGTTTGAAGTGCAACGCTTCAATTTAATATCATGCAAATTCTAAACCCCACACGCGCCAGCAAACTTATCACTTTTTATGGTGCAGGCAAGCTGCTCGCAAATAGCCTAAGGACGCGGCGCCCAAACAGATGCGCTACGTCATCATTAGCGCTTTTCGCAAGCTAGCTTGCTCATATTTGGCATTAGCCCAACTGCGCCACAATCTTATCTTTGACCAACAAGCGTTTTTTCTTCAGTTTCTCCACGTCTTCATCGCTGGCACTTGCTCCTTCGGCCTTTACCACTTCCGCGTCGGCGACGTCGTATTGGTCGAGCAGCGAATCCAGGCGTTTGTCACTTGCCCTGCGTTCGTGAACGGCCTCCTTGCTCAACCCCAAATCCTGATACAGGTCGTGTTTCACTGGCATGGCGTACCTCCGCATGTTGATCGATGGCTTACGCCTTTGAAGCTAGACCATTCCCATGGGCTTTGTCATGTCCGGGTTGATCTTGCCCCGTTCGTCGCGGCAGGTGAGATGAGATCAAACCTTTTGCGCCGCCCTGCCCTCCACTGCAGATCGCAACCCGAGGGAGACCGGTTCATGACTCATCCAGCCACTGCTGTCGACACTCAATGCATCAACACCCTGCGTACCCTGGCGATGGATGCCGTGCAGAAGGCCAATTCCGGCCATCCCGGCACGCCCATGGGCCTGGCGCCGGTGGGGTATACGCTGTGGAGCCGATTTTTGCGCTACCACCCGGAGCAGCCTGATTGGCCTAACCGAGATCGCTTTGTGTTGTCGGTGGGGCATGCCTCGATGCTGTTGTATTCGCTACTGCACTTGGCCGGCGTGGTGGAGGTTGATGCCCACGGTCAGCGCACCGGCCAGCCGGCGATCAGCCTGGACGATATCAAGCAGTTCCGCCAAGCCGACTCGAAGACGCCGGGGCACCCGGAATACCGCATGACCACCGGTGTCGAGACTACCACCGGCCCGCTGGGCCAGGGGTGCGCCAATAGCGTCGGCATGGCCATGGCCGAGCGTTGGCTGGGTGAGCGTTTCAACCGCGACGGCCAGGTGCTGTTCGACTACAACGTCTACACCCTGTGCGGCGACGGCGACATGATGGAAGGCATCAGCAGCGAGGCCGCATCCATGGCCGGCCACCTGAAGCTGGATAACCTGTGTTGGATCTACGACAACAACACCATCAGCATCGAAGGCCATACTGAGCTGGCGTTCAGCGAGGACGTGATCAAGCGCTTCCAGGCCTATGGCTGGCACACGCTGCATGTCACCGACGCCAACGATCTGGGCGCCTTGAGCCAGGCGCTGCAAGCGTTTCAGGCCAACACCGGGGCGCCCACCCTGATCGTGGTCGACAGCGTGATCGGCTATGGCTCGCCCCATAAGCACAACACCGCCGCTGCCCATGGCGAACCCTTGGGCGATGAAGAAATCCGCCTGACCAAGGCCGCCTATGGCTGGCCCGAGGATGCCCAGTTCCTGGTGCCCGATGCCGCACGCACGGCATTGCGCGATGCGCTGTATGAGCGGGCCGAACCGTTGTTTCAACAATGGAATCAGACCCTGGCCAGCCTGGATCCACAACGTGCCGACGAACTGCGGCGCATGCGCGCCGGCGAGATGCCTGCGCACTGGCAAGACGAATTGCCAACCTTTGAAACGGACGCCAAGGGCGTCGCCAGCCGCGCTTCCGGTGGCGAAGTACTGAATGCCTTCGCCCGACAAATCCCCTGGCTGCTCGGCGGTTCGGCGGACCTGTCGCCGTCGACCAAGACCAGCCTCACGTTCGACGGCGCCGGGCGTTTCAGCGCCGACGACTACAGCGGGCGCAACCTGCATTTCGGCATCCGCGAGCACGCCATGGGCGCGATCGCCAACGGTCTGGCGCTTTCTTACCTGCGGCCCTACACCTCCACCTTTCTGGTGTTCAGCGACTACATGAAGCCGCCGATCCGCCTGGCGGCAATCATGGAGCTACCGGTGGTGTTCGTGTTTACCCATGACTCGATCGGCGTGGGTGAAGACGGGCCGACGCACCAACCCATCGAACACCTCACCCAACTGCGCGCCACCCCAGGGCTGTTGACCCTGCGCCCGGGCGACGCCAATGAAACCCTGGAATTATGGAGGGTCGCCCTGGCACAGACCCAACGGCCCAGCTGCCTGGTGCTGTCGCGCCAACCGTTGCCGACGCTTGACCGCAGCCGCTATGCGGCGGCCTGTGGTGCGGCCAAGGGCGCCTATGTGCTGGCGGCCGCTGACCAGCCTGAGGTGATCCTGATAGCCACGGGCAGCGAGGTCAGCCTGGCCGTGGACGCCTATGAACAGCTCAAGGCTGAAGGGATTGCCGCGCAGGTGGTGTCGATGCCCAGCTGGGAGCTGTTTGAAGACCAGGACCAGGCCTACCGCGACAGCGTATTGCCGCCTGCCGTGAAGGCGCGCGTGGTGATCGAACAGGCCGGCCCTCTGGGTTGGGACCGTTACGTCGGCCAGACGGGCGCCAAAGTGGTGATGAACAGCTTCGGCGCCTCGGCTCCATTGGCCAAATTGCAGGAGAAGTTCGGGTTCACGGTTGAGCATGTGGTGAAACAGGCCAGGGCTCAGATCGACCTTAACCAGCACTGATCAAAACCTGTGGGAAGGGGGCTTGCCCCGATAGCGAAGGGTCAGCGACAAATGGGCTGACTGACCCGCTGCCATCGGGGGCAAGCCCCCTCCCACCTTTGGAACCCATCACTTATTAGATCATCGCCTTGGCAAGGAACGGCGCAGTCCGGCTCTTTTTGCTTTTGGCCACCTTCTGCGGCGTGCCGCAGGCCACTACGTTGCCGCCCAGATCACCGGCTCCCGGGCCGATATCGATCACCCAGTCGCTCTGGGCCACCACGCGCATTTCATGTTCCACCACAACCACCGTGTGCCCCGCGTCCACCAGTTGATTGAGCTGGCTGAGCAAGCGGTCGACGTCCCGTGGGTGCAGGCCGGTGGTGGGTTCATCCAATACATACAAGGTGGCGCCACGGGCATTGCGTTGCAGCTCGGTGGCCAATTTGATGCGCTGCGCTTCGCCGCCGGACAGCTCCGTCGCCGGTTGGCCCAGGCGCAGGTAACCCAGGCCGATATCCCGCAACACCTCCAGCGAACGCAGCACGCCCGGCTGTTCGGCAAACACCTCCACCGCCTGGTTCACCGTCAGCCCCAGCACCTGGGCGATGTTCATGCCTTGCCACTTCACCGCCAGGGTTTCGGGGTTGTAGCGCGCGCCATGGCAGGTTGGGCACGGTGCGTAGACGCTGGGCATAAACAGCAACTCGACGCTGACAAAGCCCTCGCCCTCGCAGTTGGGGCAGCGGCCCTTGGCGACGTTGAACGAGAATTGCCCGGCATCGTAGCCGCGCTTCTTCGCTGCTGGCGTGGCGGCAAAAAGTTTGCGCACGTTGTCGAACAGCCCGGTGTAGGTCGCCAGATTGGAACGCGGCGTGCGGCCAATGGGCTTCTGATCCACCTGCACCAAACGCCGGATATGTTCCAACCCAGCGCCGATACGTCCGCCGCTGGCTTGCGGCGCGTCATCTTCCAGGCTTGGTTCGTCGTCACTTTCCACCACGCGCCCAAGGCCACTGCCCACCAGTTCGAGCAGCGCCTGGCTGACCAGGCTGGACTTGCCTGAACCGGAAACCCCGGTGACGGCGGTAAAGCAGCCCAGCGGAAAATCCACCTGCAACTCTTTGAGGTTATTGCGCGTTAGGCCCTCCAGCGTCAGCCAGGCGCTGGGCTCACGACGCGCGGCAGTGGCCGGGCGCGGTGCGGCGAACAGGTACTCGCGGGTCTGCGACGCCTGCACCTCGGCCAGGCCGGCGGGCGGCCCGCTGTACAGCACTTGCCCACCCTGCTCGCCGGCAGCCGGGCCGACGTCGATCAGCCAATCGGCGCGGCGCATGGTTTCCAGGTCGTGCTCGACTACAAACAACGAATTGCCCGCCGCCTTCAACCGCTCCAGCGCGGTAAACAAGGCTTCGCCATCGGCCGGATGCAGGCCGGCCGATGGTTCGTCCAACACATAAATCACCCCAAACAATTGCGAGCCCAACTGAGTGGCCAGGCGCAAACGCTGCAATTCGCCTGACGACAAAGTCGGCGTGCTGCGTTCCAGGGACAGGTAGCCCAAACCCAGTTCGATCAGCGTATTAACGCGTTCCAGCAGGTCCTCAGCAATACGCTGCGCCGCCAGACGCTTTTCCACCGACAGTTTCATGCGGTCTTCGCCCGCCGCCACCGGTCGCAGCAACTCGGCCAGCTGCGTCAACGACAGCTGGGACAACTCGCCGATGTCCACCCCGGCAAATTTCACCGACAACGCCGCTCGGGTCAGGCGTTTGCCCTCGCACAGCGGGCAAGGGCTGCCCTGCATAAACTGCGAGACGCGCTTTTTCATCAGCGCGCTCTGAGTGTGGCTGAAGGTGTGCAGGATATAGCGCCGCGCACCGCTGAACGTGCCTTGGTAACTGGGTTCCAACTTGCGCTTGAGCGCCTCGCGGGTCTGCTCCGGGGTGAAACCGGCATACACCGGCACCGTCGGGGTTTCTTCGGTGAAGAGAATCCAATCGCGCTGTTTTTTCGGCAGGTCGCGCCACGGGATATCCACGTCATAGCCCAGCGTCACCAGGATGTCGCGCAGGTTCTGGCCCTGCCACGCCAACGGCCAGGACGCCACCGCGCGCTGGCGGATGCTCTGGGACGGATCGGGCACCATCAGCGCTTCCGTCACCTCATACACGCGGCCCAGCCCATGGCATTGCGGGCACGCGCCCTGGGGCAGGTTCGGCGAGAAATCCTCGGCATACAGCATGGCCTGCCCTGCCGGGTATTGCCCGGCGCGGGAATACAGCATGCGAATCAGGCTCGACAAGGTGGTCACACTGCCCACCGATGAGCGTGCACTCGGCGTGCCGCGCTGCTGTTGCAGGGCCACCGCCGGCGGCAAGCCTTCGATGCTGTCCACATCCGGCACGCCCACCTGATCGATCAAGCGCCGCGCATACGGCGCCACCGATTCGAAATAGCGGCGCTGAGCCTCGGCATACACCGTAGAAAACGCCAGGGACGATTTGCCCGAGCCGGACACGCCGGTAAACACCACCAGGGCATCGCGCGGGATGTCCACATCGACGTTGCGCAAGTTGTGTTCGCGAGCGCCGCGCACGCGCACAAAGCCAGCGGCCTGGGCCGTGAGCGGCGGGAGGTTGCGTTGTGAGGTCATGGTCAACCTTATCGAGCGGTGAGCACGCTGCGCACCCGTTGCGTCAAGGCTTCGGGGCTGTAGGGCTTGCTCAGCAGATGAATGTCGGGAGTCAGCAGATGGTTGTTGGAGAGGATGTCGCGGGTGTGGCCGGAGGTGAACAGTACCGGCACCGGCGGAATCTGCTCCCGCGCCCACTCGGCCAGGTCGGTGCTTTTGACCCGGCCCGGCATCACCACATCGGTGAAAATCAGCTCCGGTTGCAGGCCCGCTTGCAGCTGGCGCATGGCCTGGTCGCCATCTTCGGCGGTGAGCACGGTGTAGCCCGATTGTTCGAGCACCTCCACCACGGTCAGGCGCACGCCCTCGTTGTCTTCCACCACCAGGATGGTTTCCCGGCCACACTCAGAGACCACCGGCTCGGCCGGCACCTCCAGGCACTCCTCGCCGAGGCTGCGCGGAAAATACAGCTGCACCACGGTGCCCTTGCCTTCTTCGCTGCACACATCCACATGGCCGCCACTCTGACGCACAAAGCCGAACACCATACTCAGGCCCAGGCCCGTGCCGTGGCCATCACGCTTGGTGGTGAAGAAGGGTTCGAACACTTTGGACTGGATGGCCGGCGACATGCCCACCCCGGTATCGGCCACGGACAGACGCACGTACTCGCCGGGGTTGACGCTTTTGCCCACGCAATCGTCGGGGTTGAGGATGATGTTTTCGCCGCTGATGCGAATCACACCTTCGCCTTTCATGGCGTCCCGGGCATTGATCGCCAGGTTGAGCAAGGCGTTTTCCAACTGGTGACGGTCGACGTGGATGCACCAGGGGTCGCGGGGCAATTGCACGTCGATATGAATGGTTTCGCCCAAGGCGCGTTGCAGCAGTTCACCCAGGGTTTCGTAAATACGCAGCGGGTTGTACACCGCTGGCGACAGCGGCTGGCGCCGAGCAAACGCCAGCAATTGGGCCGACAGCTTGGCGCCACGGTCCACGGCGGCAATCGCGGCGCTGACCCGGCGTTGCACATGCTCATTGTGCGGCTCATGCCGCGCCAGCAAATGCAGGTTGCCGGAGATCACTTGCAGCAGGTTGTTGAAGTCGTGGGCCACGCCGCCGGTGAGGCCGCCAATGGCTTCCAGTTTTTGCGACTGGCGCAACTGGTCCTCAGCGGCGGAACGCGCCTGCACTTCGGCGGCCACCCGCTGTTCCAGGTTGTGCGTGAGTTCTTGGCGCACCTGCTCGGACTTCACCAGTTCGGTGGTCTCCACCACAATCGCCAACACCCCGGCCGGTTGCTGGTCATCGCCGGCGACGGGGCTGTAGTACAGATCCAGCCACACGGTCTCCGGCAGGCCGTTGCGCAACAGCACCAGGTCTTTATTGTTGAACGATAAGGTGCCGCCAGCCAGGCAGGTGTCCACCACATGCCGATTGAAATCCGCCACTTCCGGCCAACCCAGTTCCACCGGCGTGCCCAATAGATAAGGGTGACGTCCACCGGCAAAAGCCGAGTAACTGTCGTTGTAAATCATGTAGCCCGCTCGCCCCCACAGCATCACCATCGGCACCGGAGACGCCAGCATCATTTGCACGGTGCAGGCCAGGCTGGTGGACCATCGATCGATCGGTCCAAGGTCGGTGGTTGACCAGTCGAATGCGCGAATACGCTGGGCCATTTCACCGGCCCAACCTTCACAGCCGTGTGGGTTGGATAAAAATTGCATCGTTCGGCTCTGCGCAGAGAAAGGACGGTCGCAACAGTTGGAGCGCACCGGGGGCGGATCGTTTCATTTGCATACGTTAGGGGCAATTCGCCGCATATGCTACTGGGCTCAACGAAAATCCCGGCTGCGCACATCCATGCCATCGAGCAAGGTGGACAGATCGGTCAGCCGCCCGGCGATCAGGTGCCTCACCTCGCCTACCGCTTCCCAGCGGCCATCGACTTTAAGCAGGCGCGAGCCGACCAGAGCCAGGCGCTGACGTTCGGCAAGGTCGCGCCAGACCACCACGTTCAGGTTGCCGAACTCATCTTCCAGGGTCACGAAGGTCACCCCGCTCGCGGTGCCGGGCCGTTGTCGCCCGGTAACCAGCCCGGCAACGCTGACATTGCGCCCATGCTCCACCGCCATCAGCTCGCGGGAGCTGCGGCAGCGTCGTTGACGCAACTCGGCGCGCAGCAGCGCCAGTGGATGCGGGCCGAGGGTGGTGCCCAGGGTGGCATAGTCGGCGTGCAGGTCTTCGCTGACCGTGGGCGCCGGTAATACCACCGCGTCTTCGTCGGGGCTGGGCAGGCCGGCAAACAATCCCAGTTGCTTGTGCACGCCGGCCACCTCCCAGCGTGCGCGGTGGCGATTGCCGGCCAGGGCACGCAAGGCGCCGGCATCGGCGAGCAGGGCCTGGGCTCGTGAGTCCAGCGCGGCGCGACGGTCCAGGTCGGCGATGTCGCTGAATATTTGCTGCCGGCGCGCCGCTTCGATGCGCCGGGCATCCTCTTCACGAAACCCCGAGATCAGGCGCAAGCCCATGCGAATCGCCGGTTGCGCGCCGTCGATGGGCTCCAGGCTGCAATCCCAGTCGCTGGCCTGCACATCCACCGGGCGGATCTGCAAGCGATGGCGCCGCGCGTCCTGCAGGATCTGGTCCGGGCTGTAGAACCCCATGGGCCAACTGTTGATCAGCGCGCACGCGAACGCCGCCGGTTCATGGCACTTGAGCCAGCAACTGGCGTAGGTCAGCAAGGCAAAACTGGCCGCATGGGACTCGGGGAAACCGTAGCTGCCAAACCCCTTGATCTGCTCGAAGATCTGCGCGGCGAATGCCTCGGTGTAGCCGTTTTTCAGCATGCCATCGCGCAACCGCTCGCGATGGGGCTCAAGGCCGCCGTGGCGTTTCCAGGCGGCCATGGAACGGCGCAACTGGTCGGCCTCGCCGGGGCTGTAGTCGGCGGCCACCATAGCGATCTGCATCACCTGCTCCTGGAACAGCGGGATGCCCAGGGTGCGTTGCAACACGGTTTTCAGTTCGGGCGACGGGTAAGTCGTCGGTTCTTCATGGTTACGCCGCCGCAGGTACGGATGCACCATGCCGCCCTGGATCGGCCCGGGCCGCACAATGGCGACCTCGATTACCAGGTCATAAAAGACCTTGGGCCTGAGCCTTGGCAGCATGGCCATCTGCGCCCGCGACTCGATCTGGAACACGCCAATGGTGTCGGCCTTGCTGATCATGGCGTAGGTGGCCGGGTCGTCCTTGGGAATGCTGGCCAGCGACAGGTCGCGACCGCGATGCTGGCGCAGCAAATCGAAGCAACGGCGGATCGCACTGAGCATGCCCAGGGCAAGGATATCCACTTTGAGCAGGCCCACCGCGTCAAGGTCGTCCTTGTCCCACTGGATAATCGTACGCTCGGCCATGGCAGCGTTTTCCACCGGCACCAGGGTGTCCAGCGGGTACTCGGAAATCACGAACCCACCGGGGTGCTGGGACAGATGCCGAGGGAAGCCGATCAGTTGCTGGGTCAGGGTCAGCACCCGATGCAGGATCGGCGTATGCGGGTCGAAGCCTGCTTCGCGCAGGCGCTCCAGGGGCGGTGCGTCGTCACTCCAGCGCCCGCAGCAATCGGCCAGGGCGTTGATCTGATCCGGCGGCAACCCCAAGGCCTTGGCCACGTCACGCACCGCGCCGGCAGCGTGATAAGTGCTGACCACCGCGGTCAGCGCCGCGCGGTGGCGGCCGTAGCGCTGGAATACGTATTGCAGCACTTCTTCGCGGCGTTCGTGTTCGAAGTCCACATCGATATCCGGCGGCTCGTTGCGCTCCTTGGATAAAAACCGCTCGAACAACAGGTTGGTCAGGCTCGGGTCGATCTCGGTGATGCCCAGGGCAAAGCACACCGCCGAATTGGCCGCCGAGCCACGGCCCTGGCACAGGATCGAACGGCTGCGGGCGAAGCGCACAATGTCATGCACCGTGAGGAAATAGCTTTCGTAGCCCAGATCGCTGATCAGCCCCAATTCGTGGTCGATTTGCATTGACGTCTTGGCCTCAACGCCGTGGGGCCAGCGCCGCGCCATGCCTTCTTCGGTGACGGCGCGCAGCCAGGTTTTAGCGGTATGCCCCTCGGGCACCAATTCACGCGGGTAGTGATAGCGCAACTGGCCGAGGTCGAAGGTGCAACGGCGCGCGATGGCCAGGCTTTCGTCGAGCAGCGCTTGCGGGTACAGCGCGCCGAGGGCGTCAAGGCTGCGCAAGTGCCGCTCGCCGTTGGGGTGCAGGCGCGTGCCGGCCTCAGCCACGCTGACGTGATGGCGGATGGCAGTCATGGTGTCTTGCAAAGCGCGGCGCCCACGTACGTGCATATGCACATCGCCACAAGCCACCGCTGGTATTTGCAGGCTGGCGGCCAGGCTCAGGCGTTGCTGCAAGTGGCGCGCATCGTCCTGCCCGCAATGCAGATGCACCGCCAACCACAGGCGTTCGGCGAAGGTCTCGCGCAGCCATTGGATCGACGCCTGGGTGTCATCGTCAGCCGCCACCCACAACGCCAGCAGGCCGGGCATCGGTTGATCAAAATCGTCTTGCAGCAGGCGATAACGGCCCTTTTCGGCGCGGCGGCGGGCCACGGTGATCAGCCGGCACAGGTGCTGGTAGCCGCTGAGGTCTTGCACCAGCAGCACCAGTTTCGGGCCGTTTTCCAGGCGCACTTCGCTGCCGATGATCAGCGGCAGTTCCACCGCCTTGGCCGCCTGCCAGGCGCGCACGATGCCCGCCAGGCTGCACTCATCGGTGATTGCCAAGGCGCTGTAGCCTTGGGCCTTGGCCCGTTCGAACAACTCCAGGGCACTGGATGCACCGCGCTGAAAACTGAAGTTGGACAGGCAATGCAGCTCGGCGTAGCTCATGCAAACCAGCCTTGCAGCCACAAGCCATCGCTCTGCCCCACGTTGCGGAAAGCCCAGCCGCGTTGGCCGGTGCGGGTCTGCACCAAGTAATAATCGCGACGGATATCGGCGCCGTCCCACCAGCCGGATTCGATACGCTCCGGGCCCATCAGGATATGCACGCCCTGCTCGGCCAATGGGCTCGGTTGCGGCAGCAGCCAGCCGGGGCGCTGCACCTTGTTCAAGCCTTGGCAGGCACGCGGGTCCGCTGCCGCTTGCCAGGCACACTCCGGGCGATGATCGGCATGAAAGCGCAGGCCCTGCACAGCGTCATCCCCCAGGCGCGCGCGCAGGCGTTCGCGCAATTGCTCCCAGGGCAGGGTTTGTTGCGGGCGCTCGTCGAACAGGTCCTGACGCTGCGGCACAAACACCGGCAGGTCTTCGGCCAGCAGGCGAAGGCTGCGCACCGGGGCGCTGACTTGCACCTGCTCCAGGCGCCCGCGCGCCAGTTCGAACAGCATGCCCGGTTCGCGCTCGGCACTGAGCAGGCCGACTTTGATCACGCTGTCGGCAGCCTGGGCATGTTCCAGATGCAGATCGAAACGCTGCACGCCACTGTCGCGACCGCAGAGGAATGCGGACAGATCGGCGGTCAAACGGCGCAAAGGGAATAGCAGCGCCTGATGGGAATGCACGTCGAAGTTCAGTTCGATGCGCACGTCAAACCGGTCGGGTGGCTGGTAGAAGTCCAGAGCCAACGGGCGCTGGCCGCTCAAGGCATCCAGGTGCTGGAGCAGACCGGCGTCAAACCGCCGCGCCAGGGTGTGCCGAGGCAAGGCCTGCACGTGGGCCAGGGTACGCAGGCCCATGCGCGATAACGCGGTAGCCGCCTGCGGCTCCAGGCCGGCGCGGTCGATGGGCAACGGGGCCAGGGCCTGCTGTAAAGCGGAGTCATCGGCCACGGCCAGACCATCATAGAGATTGGCCAACACCCGCGCCGCCGCCGGGTTGGGTGCGGCGACAATGCGGTGGCGAAAGCCCAATTCAGTCAACTCCTTGCGCAGGCGCGCTTCGAACAGCGGCCAGGGCCCGAACAGCCCCAGGCTCGATTCGATTTCAAACAACAAGGCGCGGGGGTAATACACGCTGACCTGAGAACTGAAACGGTAGGCCCAGGCCGCCAGGAATTGCTGCCAACGCTCAATTTGCACGGGGTCGTATTCGGCGCTGGCAAAGGTCTTGACCAGCGCATGTGCCGCCGTCAGGGACTGGCCAGGCCGTAAGCCCAACGCACGCGCGGCGGCATTGACGGTTTGCAGGACGCGCCGCTGCGGCGTACCGGCGAGCAGCGCCAAGGGCGCATCCGGCTCGGGGTGCAGGCGCTGCACCCCGTCCAGCGCCAATTGCGGGAAGACAATACACACCCAGCGCATGGCAAGCTCAGTGCCCGGCCAACGCAATCGGCGCCGGATGGGCCAGCCCGCCGCGACACTTGAGCACGCGCACCTGGGCGGGCCTGGCCTCGACGGCCAGGCGCAACGCGGCAGGCGATGGGTTGATTGCTTCACTCAGGGCACGCCAGGCAAAAGCCAGGGTCTGGCCGGTTTCGGCCGCCACCTGCAAGCGGCGCAAGGCACGGTCATCGGCCTTGTGCGGCCAGCACAACACGGCGCCGCAACTGCCGGAACGCAGGCACTGTTCCACAGCCCACAGCACGTCGCGCTCCTCGGCCTGCACCACTGAGAGCTGACGCACGTCCACCCCGGCGTTCTGCCAGGCATGGGGGTACGGCGTGTAGGGCGGCGCCACCAGCACAATGCGCTCGCCCGCCGCCGATAAGCGCGCCAGGGTCGGCAGCACCAGTTGCAATTCGCCCACGCCGTCCTTGGCCATCAGGATTTCACTCAAGGCCGAAGCCGGCCAGCCGCCGCTGGGCAGCACCGCATCCAGCGCCGCCAGCCCGGTGGGATGCAGGCTGGCCGGTGGCGCGGCGGGCCGGCCCTTCCAGACGCGGCCACCATTGAACAGCGCGTCCAGGGCAACCACGGCGCCCATCAGCCTTGCCTCACCAGGCCGCAGAACACCCCTTCGATGGCCAGGTCCTGGTCGGGGCCCACCACAATAGGTTGGTATGCGGGGTTGCGGGGCAGCAGACGCACCGTGTCGGCGTTGCGTTCAAAACGTTTGATGGTGACTTCGCCGTCCAGGCGCGCCACCACGATTTGCCCATTCAAAGCCTCGGCACTGCGCCGCACGCCCACCAGGTCGCCGTCGAGGATGCCGTCTTCGATCATTGAGTCGCCCTGCACCCGTAGCAGGTAATCCGGAGTTTTCGCGAAGGTAGCCGGGTCCAGTTGCAGGCGGCTGTGCACCTCGGCATCGGCGCCAATCGGCAGACCGGCGGCCACACGGCCAAGCACAGGCACATCCAGCCATTCGGGTCGCGCCGGCTGATTGAGCAGGCGAATACCACGGGCCTGGTTGGGGTTGACCTCGATAAAACCGGCTTCGGTCAGCGCCAGCACATGCTTGCGCGCCACGCTGCGCGAGGCAAAACCGAACGCCTCGGCGATCTCGGCGAGGCTGGGGGGCTGGCCTTGCTGCGCGATGCGGTCGCGGATAAAGGTCAGGATGGCGGTACGGCGGGGGGTCAGGGTCGTCATGGAGTACATTTGTACTCCTGTGGGAAATTTCTGACAATAGCCGTCAGTCGGGGTTGTGTTGAACCAGCGATAAGTCGATCAAGCAGGTAAGGGAATAGTCCGCAGCGGTCGCACCGACTTGTAGGAGAAGCTCGAATAGATCTCTTTGACGCACGGCAACGTCTGTAGCACCTCGCGGGCAAATTCGCCGAACGACTCCAGATCCTTGGCCACCACCTCCAGCAAAAAGTCATAGCGCCCCGACACGTTATGGCAGGCCACGATTTCCGGAATATCCAGCAGCCGCTGTTCAAAAGCGCGGGCAATCTCCTGGGTGTGACTCTCCATCATGATGCTGACAAATGCCGTCACCCCATACCCCAGCGCCTTGGGCGACAGGATCGCCTGGTAACCGCTGATTACCCCGCTTTCCTCCAGGTTTCGTACCCGGCGCCAGCATGGCGAGGTGGTTAGCGACACACGCTCGGCCAGTTCGGCCACCGTGAGACGGGCATTGCTTTGCAGGGCGTTTAACAAGGCTTTATCGGTACGATCGAGGTGAGTGGGCATAGCGTGCCTCTAAACGTTATTTTTATTGGCTTTTCATCCCCTGATACGGGATTTGGCAGCAAACTTGGCAAAGTTCGGCCGCGATTTCGAGCATAGCATTGTAGGAAACAAGGAGCGCCCGACATGCACAATAAACACAAGACATTCGGCTTTTCCACACGCGCCATCCATCACGGCTATGACCCCAAAGACCATCACGGCGCCCTGGTGCCGCCGATCTATTTGTCCGCCACCTTTGCCTTTCCCACCGCCGAATACGGCGCTGCCTGTTTTGCCGGTGAGGCCAACGGGCATTTCTATACGCGCATTTCCAACCCCACCCTCGCGCTGCTGGAATCGCGCATGGCCAGCCTGGAGAACGGCGAGGCGGCGGTGGCGTTCAGTTCCGGCATGGGCGCAATCGCCGCGACGTTCTGGACGCTGTTGCGGCCCGGCGATGAGGTGATCGTCAGCCAGACACTTTACGGCTGCACCTTCGCCCTGCTGCACCACGGCATCGGTGAATTCGGCATCAAGGTGCGCCACGTCGACCTGACCGACCTGGCTGCGCTGCAGGCCGCGCTCAGCCCTGCCACGCGCATGATCTACTGCGAAACCCCGGCCAACCCCACCCTGCAACTGGTGGACATCGCCGCCGTGGCCGCCCTCGCCCACCAGCAGCCGAATGTGACCGTGGTGGTCGACAACACCTACTGCACTCCCTACCTGCAACGCCCCCTCGATCTCGGCGCCGACGTGGTGGTGCATTCGGCCACCAAGTACCTCAGCGGCCACGGCGATATCACCGCCGGCATTGCCGTGAGCAACCAGGCCCTGGCCCAGCGCATTCGCCTGCAAGGCCTCAAGGACTTGACCGGTGCGGTGATGTCGCCGCAGGACGCGGCCTTGCTGATGCGCGGCCTCAAAACGCTGGCCCTGCGCATGGACCGTCATTGCAGCAATGCCCAAGCCGTGGCCGAAGCCTTGCAGGCCCATCCCGCCGTCGAGCACGTTACCTACCCCGGCCTGCCGTCTTTCCCACAGTACGCGTTGGCAAAACGACAGATGGGTCAGGCCGGCGGCATGCTGGCCTTCGAGCTAAAAGGCGGCATCGACAGCGGCCGGCGCTTTATGAACGCCCTGCAATTGTTTACCCGCGCGGTCAGCCTGGGGGATGCCGAATCGCTGGCCCAACACCCGGCGAGCATGACCCATTCCACCTACACCCCGCAGGAACGCGCGCAGCACGGTATCAGCGAAGGTCTGGTGCGGTTGTCGGTCGGGTTGGAGGATGTGGCCGACCTGCTGGCGGATGTGCACCAGGCGTTGGCCAAGTGCATGCGCGTGGCGCCGCGTGCCAAGGCGATGGCGACCCACGCCGCGAGATAACGGCGCAGGCCTGACGCGGGGCGAGCCCGCCCATACAAGACATCACGTGGCCTTGAGCCGGACTCAGACCCTCGGTGCCATATGCTCGGCAATCCGCGCCCGTAACCAGCGCTCCGCCGGGTCATTGTCGTGCACCCCGCTCCAGACCATCGACAACTCTGCCGCATCAATCGCAAACGGCGGGTCCTCGGCGCGCAGGGTGGTGCCCTCGGTCAAGGCGCATGCCGCGTAGTCCGGCACAGTGGCGATGATCTGCGTGCCCGCCAGCAACGCCCGCAACCCGCTGAATTGCGGCACCGCCAGTACCACCCGCCGGGCGCGGCCGATGCGCGCCAGGTCCAGGTCGATATTGCCGCTCAAGTCCCCGGAGAACGACACCATTGCATGGGGGCGCTGGCAGTAATCATCTAGGCTCAGCGGCGCCACGCCGTCATCGCCGCGCAGCACTTTGCACGGAATATCCCGCAGCTTCTTGCGCTTGGCGTTCGCCGGCAATTCGGTGGTGTAGCTCACGCCTACGGAAATCTCGCCACTGGCCAGCAGCGACGACATCAACAGGTAATTGGCCCGGCGGACCACCACGATGATCCCCGGCGCTTCTTCGCGCAGTTGGCTAAGCAACGGCGGAAACAGGCCGAACTCGGCGTCATCGGACAAACCGATGCGGAACACCGCGCAGCTGGTGGATAGGTCGAAATCCTTGGCGCGGCTGACCGCGCCGGAAATGGTGTCCATGGCCGGTTGCAGCTCCTTGAGTATCGCCACTGCCCGTGGCGTGGGCTCCATGCCCCGTCCGTTGCGTAGCAGCAACGGGTCGTCGAACAGATCGCGCAAACGCCCCAGCGCTGCGCTTACCGCCGGTTGGCCCATAAACAGTTTTTCAGCGACCCGGGTCAGGTTCTTTTCGAACATCAAGGCTTCGAAAATCACCAGCAGGTTCATGTCGACGCGGCGCAGGTCGTTGCGGTTCATGGCGCTATCCAGACGGTTATCAGGCCGCCAGCTAAGCACGTAGGCGCGGCATCGGGATTGCACACCTGTGCTGTCTTTTTCGCCAGGAAAAACCGCCTCACCTGGCAAAATTAACAACGATTAACTCGTCAGGCACAGGCACCGGCGCCAAGAATGCAGCCGTCTACACTGCATCCATTCACCGGGAACGCTCCCATCGACTGCGGATACCTGTCATGGCCCGACTTGAGTACTGTGCGCCTCGCTTGCCCGCCACTGGCGGCCTGTGCCCTCGGCGCGAACGCATCGCCAAACAACTGATCCTGGCCAACCTCGGCGAAAGCCTGACCATCGCCGAGCTGGCCCAGGCCTGCGCCCTGTCGCGCAGCCATTTCTCTCGCGCTTTCAAGTGCAGCACCGGGCTGTCGCCCCAGGAATGGATCCGCCAACAGCGCATCCAGCGTGCCAAGGAGCTGATCACCACGTCCTCCCTGAGCCTCACGCAGATCAGCCTGGAGTGCGGGTTCTGCGACCAGGCGCACTTCTGCCACATGTTTACCCGCAGTGAAGGGGTCAACCCAATGACCTGGCGAAATCACCAACTGCGTCACAAGTCCCATGTGATCGCCGCCTAGTGATCCAGACACGCCTGGCCTATGCTGGCCGCCTACCGTTCCCAGAGCATGGCCACCCATGAACGACCTCCGCGATCAGGCCGTGCAGTTCGGCCCCTACCGTATCCACCCGCGCCAACGCCTGGTGCTGGAGGCCGGTCGGCCGCTACGCCTGGGGCGGCGCGCGGTGGATATCCTGCTGATCCTGCTGGAGCAGGCCGGCAACGTGGTGAGCAAGCAGGAGCTGATCGCGCGGGTGTGGCCGACAAGCGTGGTGGAGGACGGCAACCTGCGGGTGCATATGGCGGCCTTGCGTAAAGCGTTGGGCGATGGCCAGGCCGGGCAGCGCTATATCGTCACAGTGGCCCAGCGCGGCTACAGTTTTGTTGCGCCATTGAGCATCGAACCGATGAGCCTACCCAGCGACGGTGCGCCTCAACGCCCGTGCCACAACCTGCCCCTGCGCCGCACTCGTATGATCGGGCGCCAGGCCTTGATCGACCGCCTGGTGCAACAACTGCCCACGCAACGCTTTATCACCCTGACCGGCGCCGGCGGCATCGGCAAGACCACCGTCGCCCTGCGGGTGGCGGAATTGCTGATCGGCCACTACCGCGACGGCATTCACCTGCTGGACCTGGCGCCGCTGAGCACGCCATCGATGATCCTGCCCAACCTCGCCGCCCTGCTCGACCTGGCACCGGCCGAACAAGGGCCGCTGGTGGCTTTCGCGCGCAGCTTGCAGGAGCGCCAGTTGCTGCTGGTGATCGACAACTGCGAACACTTGCTGGACGACATCGCACTGATCAGCGAAACCTTGCTGCGCCACGCGCCCCACCTGCACATCCTGGCCACCAGTCGCGAAGCGTTGCGCGCCGAGGGCGAGTCGGTGCAACGCCTGGAGCCGCTGGCCTGCCCTCCCGCCTCCGGCAACCGTGCCCAGGCCCTGGGTTACCCGGCCTTGCAACTGTTGATCGAGCGGGCCATGGCCCATCAGGACAGCTTTGAACTGAGCGACACCGAGCTGCCCCTGGCCATCGATATCTGCCAGCGCCTCGATGGAATTCCCCTGGCCATTGAGCTGGCGGCGGCGCAGATCGAGCGTTTCGGCCTGTCGGGATTGCTGGCGCAAATCAACGATAACGTGCGCCTGCTCAACCGTGGCCAGCGCAGTGACCTGCCCCGTCATCAGACCCTGCGCGCAACCCTGGACTGGAGCTTCAACCTGCTCAGTGCCGGCGAGCAAATCTGCCTGCGCCGTCTAGCGGTGTTTCGCGACGGCTTCAGCCTGGCCAGCGCAACGGCGGTGATTGCCGGCGCAGCGCTCGCCCCGGCCGAAGTGCCCGGCTCGATCAGCCAACTGGTGGGCAAATCCCTGCTGAACGTAGAACCCAGCGATGACGATATGGTGTATCGCCTGCTGGACATCACCCGCACCTACGCCCTGGAAAAACTCAGCCTCGCCGGCGAGCTGGACGCCACCCGCGAACGTCACGCGGCGCGTTGCCTGGCGCTGATGGAACAGGCACAGGCCGATTGGTCGCTACTCGCGACCCAGCCGTGGATCGACCGCTACGCCCCGCTGCGCGAAGACATCCGCGCGGCGCTGGACTGGGGCCTTGGCACGGGCGGTGCGTCGGCGCTGGCGATCAAGTTGACGGTCAGCGCCATGCCGCTGTGGCAGGAACTGTCGCTGCTGCGCGAACACGCTTTGTACGTGGGCAAGGCCCTGGCCCTGATGGACAAGGCCCAAGCGCCCTGCCCGCGCCTGGCGATGCAGCTGCAACTGGCCTTGGGCAGCCTGGTTTATCACGCAGTCGGCGGCGCGACCCAGAGCGGCACGGCATTCGCCGAAGCCGCGCGCCTGGCCGAGCAGAGCCAGGACCTGGGCGGCCAGTTGCGCGCGATCTCTGGGCAAATGGCGGTCGACCTCTGTGGCGGGCGCTATGACCAGGCGCGGGCGCAGAGCGTGCAGTTCGATCGCCTCGATCCGCGCACCGATCCGCTGCTGGGCTTGAGCAATCAGCGCCTGCAGGTGCTGGCCCAGCATTTTACCGGCGACCAGGTCCTGGCCCGCCAGAATGCCGAACAGCTGATCCAGCGCATGGCCCACAGCGGCCACTTGAACCGATTCGCCCACGGCATCGGCATACAGTACGACCAGAATGTTGCTTCATTGACCGTCCTGGCGCGCATCCTATGGCTGCAGGGTTACCCCGAACGCGCCTGGCGCACCGCCAGCCAGGCATTGGAACTGGCCGTGCAGGTCAACCACGGCACCTCGATCTGCTACACCCTGGCCCTGGCCGGCGTGGTGATCGCACGCTACAACGGCGACCAGACGGCGGCGCAGCGCCTGCAAGCGCTATTGCTGGAACAGTCGCATAAACATGGGGTGCACTTGTTCCAGACCTGGGCCGGGCATTACGCCGGCATCATGGAACGCAGCGACCTGCAAGGTCTGGGGCTGATCGAAGACATTCTGGTCACGCTCGGCGCCTGCCCGGTCGATGCACAGAACGCCGCGCGTGCACGCACGGGGGCCGCCGGTTGGTGCGCGCCGGAATTATTGCGGGTAACCGCCGAGCAGATGTTGGGCCAGGGCGATACGTTGGCTGCCGAACCCCTGCTGCGCGAAGCCCTCGACCTGGCCAAAACCCAAGGCGCCCTGGCCTGGGAACTGCGCAGCGCCGCATCGATGGCACGGTTATGGCAAAGCCTGGGCCGCGCGGATGCCGCCCGCGACCTGCTCAAAGGCGTGTACGAACGGTTTAGCGAAGGGTTCGCGACGCCGGATCTAGTCGACGCTCGCCGCCTGCTCGACCAGTTGCAGGACAAACGGCCGGCCTGAACCCAGCCCCAGGTAATGCCCATAGCCCTGCTGCAAACGTTGCACTTGCCGTGGGTCGCGCAACTGCATCAGGGCATAGCCGCGCAGGCAATTGAGCAGGCGGTAACGCGGCAATCCGGGGCCAGGCTCCACGCTGAGCAGCGAGACATTCACCAAGCGTGTCAGCAGGTACGCCAGGTCGGCATGCTCCAGTTCGGTGCCGGCCACCAACGCGCTCAACGTCGGCACGTTCACCGCGTGCTTGAACAGCCCCAATTGCAGGAACAACCAACGCTCCGGCAGGCTCAGGCGCTGGTAGGTCCAATCCAGGGCTGCCGCGAGGGACTGATGCCGCTCAACCGCCGTGCGGCGTCCCCGAGTCAAGACCTGTAAGCCCTTGCACAGCTGCGCCTGCACACCACGCATGCCCAGCGCGTCGACCTGCGCCGCCGCCAGCTCCAGTGCCAGGGGAATGCCGTCGAGGCGCCGCACGATATCGCGCAGCGGCGCCAGATCCTGAAGGCGCAACGCAAAGCCTTGCTGACCGGCCCGCGCACGCGCCACGAACAGCTGCACCGCCGGGCAGGCCAACGCCTGTTCGACACTGGCCAGTGCCGCCGGTGCGGGCACCGCCAGGCGCGGTACGCGCAGCACCCATTCGCCGGGAAGGTGCAGCGGTTCACGGCTGCTGATCAGCACGCTGACCCGGGGCGCCAGTTCACGCAATACCCGCAGCCACTGCCGGCACGCGACCAATAGCAGGTCAACGCCGTCGAGCACCAACAGCAACTGGCGCGAAGCCAAGTGCCGTCCCAGCTCATGGGCGCTGCTCCCGGCTTGCAGCTGCAGCACCGCGGCCACCTGCTCCAGCATCGCCTTCGGCGTCTGCACCGTGGCCAGGTCGACCCACCATACGCCGTCGCAATAGCGCGGCAAGACACGCTCGGCCAGGGCCAATGCCAGGGTGCTCTTACCCACCCCGGCGCAACCCGTGAGGGTCATCAGGCGTTGGCCGGACAGACGCCGCACCAGCACGCCTAATACTTCGTCACGGCCTATCACCGGCGTCAGCCGAGCGACCAGGTTATGGCACGGCGTCGCCACCGAAGGCAGTGCGCCGTGCACCGGTGCCGCGAAGCAATAGCCGCGATGAGGATCATTGAGGATGTAGCGTTGCCCATCGAACGCCCGGCGCAACGCGGCGATGTGCACACGCAGGTTGTTCTCTTCCACCACGCTGCACGGCCAGACGCGCTCGATCAAGGTCGCCTTGTCGATGAATTGTCCCGGCGCTTCGAGCAGCACCGCGAGGATGTCCAGCGCGCGCCCGCCAAGCGGCACCGGCCAACCCGCCTTGCTGACCAGGCGTTGCTGGCGGTGAAAGACATAAGCACCGAAGCGCAGTGTGCCATCAGCGTCCATCGACTGAAGGTTATTCATGTCTCGTCATCGCGCTGAAACACCCGTTCTTGGGCGTTCGCGCATCCTTTTCCATGGGCTTGGCGTTATCTTGCCAGTTGGCAATGACAGGACAATGCTGGCACAGGGAGCGATACGGACAATCCGGTGCGCTAGACGGACATGGTGTCGCTAACTGAACTGTTGTCGGTATTGGGTCGGGGTCAGGCCGAGTTTTTCACTGAAGAGAAAGCGCATATGCCGCACGCTGCCGAAACCGGCGTGGAACGCCACGGTCTTGAGCGGCAGCTCGGTGGTTTCCAACAAGTGCCGCGCGCGGTCGATGCGCGCACCTTGCAGAAAGGCCATGGGCGTCATCTGCACATCCTTGGCGAACAACCGCGCAAAGTGGCGCGCGCTCATATCAACCAGAGCGGCCATGGATTCGACGGTGAAGGACTGTTCAAGATTGGCCAGAACATGGTTCTGCACTCGGGTGATCGGGGTTTCCTGGGGCGCCACGGCCGAGGTCATCGGGCTGAACTGAGCCTGGCCGCCCTGACGCTTCATCACCACCAGCAGCACCTTGGCCACTTCCACCGCCACCTGTTTGCCGTGGTCCTGAGCCACCACCGACAACGCCAGGTCGATGCCCGCGGTGACCCCGCCGGAAGTGATCAGGCGCCCGTCCTGCAAGTAGATGCGATCGGTCTCCACGATAGCCTTGGGGAACGCCTTGATCAGTCGCTCGGTGTAGTGCCAGTGAGTGGTGACGCGATGACCGTCCAGCAGCCCGGCGTACCCCAGCACAAAGGCGCCGGTGCAGATCGAACCGAAGCGCCGCGCCCGTGGCACCGCCGCCCTGAGCCACGGCAGCAACGCCGGGTGGCACTCGTTGTAGGCGCCAGGGCCGCCGGGCACCAGCAACAGGTCATAAGCGTCCAGGGCCTGCTCCAGCAACAGGTCGGCCTGCACCATCACCCCATTGGAGGCGCGCAACGGGCCAGGCTCGGTGCCCAGGGTGAGGATTCGATAATGCTGCGCAGGGGGCAGGTAGCGATTGGCAATGGAGAACACTTCGAGCGGCCCGGCCATGTCGAGCAGGAGGAAGTCCGGGAACAGCGCCATGGCCACGGTTTTCATTGTGCGGAGGATCCATAGAGAAGAAGGCGGCGCTCATTATTGCACGCTCGAAACTGTCAACCGCAAGTGGACAGTTATTCAGTTTTCATCTTCTTAATGAATTAAAAGACAACCAGTAACCTTCTTCTCAACGCCAGCGCACTGCATGTCGCAGACCGCGCTCACTTGAGGACAAAGACCATGCTGACCCTACGCAAAGCTTCCGAACGCGGCGCCGCCAATCATGGTTGGTTGAAGTCGTTCCACACCTTCTCGTTCGCCAACTACTGGAACCCCGCCGAGCAGGGTTTTTCCGACCTGCTGGTGATCAACGATGACCGCGTCGCCGCCGGCAAAGGCTTCGGCCAGCACCCGCACCGCGATATGGAGATTTTCTCCTATGTGCTCGAAGGCGCCCTGGAGCACAAGGACACCTTGGGCACCGGCTCGGTGATCCGCCCCGGCGATGTGCAACTGATGAGCGCCGGCAGCGGCGTGGCCCACAGCGAGTTCAACCACAGCCAGACCCGAGGCGTGCACTTCCTGCAGATCTGGATCGTGCCCTCGGTGGCCGGCGCAGAGCCGCGCTATCAGCAAGAGCACTTCAGCGAAGCGCAGAAACGCGGACGCTTGCAGTTGATCATCTCGCCGGACGGCGCCGACGGTTCCCTCAGCGTGCGCCAGGACGCACGGGTCTACGCCGGGCTATTCAACGCCGAAGAAACCGCGACGCTGGAGCTGCCACCGGCGCGGCATGTGTACATCCATGTGGCTCGCGGCAGCGTTGAGGTCAACGGCCAGCGCCTGGAAGAAGGCGACGGCGCCCGCGTGCGGGATGAGCGCCAGATTCGCCTGAGCCACGGCGAGGACGCCGAGGTGTTGGTGTTCGACCTGCGCCCTCAGGAACTGCCACAGATGCCATGACCGACCGCGCGGTGGCCCGGGAAACCGGGCCATCGCTGGCGTCGATAGTCACCATCAGCCCAATGAAGTTCTCTTAAAAAAAGCAACGCGTAACATCCAACCCATACACAGCAACACCCCAACTTAATGACTCGGAGCACACTCTCATGAAACGCCAACTCTTGCTTAGCCTTGCTTTCTCGGTACTCGCTGCCAATGCATTCGCTCACCCCGTAGTCGCCGAAGGCGGCGCGGATCGCCTGATGGAAAACCGTGTCGCCGAAGGTGGCGCCGACCGTTTACAGGATCGTGGCCTGGCTGAAGGCGGCGCGGATCGCTTGCAGGAACGAGCTCTGGCCGAAGGCGGTGCGGATCGTTTGCAGGAACGCGCTCTGGCTGAAGGCGGTGCGGATCGTTTGCAGGAACGCGCTCTGGCTGAAGGCGGTGCGGATC
>NZ_JARVSL010000011.1:0-103884 GCF_030209215.1 Pseudomonas sp. efr-133-TYG-23
ATTTTTGTGGTGAGCGGGCTTGCCCCGCGCTGGGCTGCGAAGCGGCCCCAAAACCAAGCCCCTCGGTGTGCCCGATAAAACCACAGCGTCTGGAATGGGGCTGCTCCGCAGCCCAGCACAGGCCAAGCCTGATCACCACAAATGAGTGTGGCGTGTATATGCCCCCCTGCTGCATAGCGCCGCGGGGTTGAACAGGGTCGCCGAAGATCGCGAATAATCCCTGCACACTGTTACGGCCTGACTCACAGCGGGGCATTGGGTGACTGCTGCTGAGGGGTAAGGCCGCCGACCTCATCCATAAAAAAACCCAAATAGCGGTGAATTATTTCGCATGCACTTGTATCTGAAGTGACAGAGCGGTGCTGTCGCAGTGATAGCACCTCCCCTGTTCTGTTTTAGAGTGATCCGCATGAAATCACGTAAGAAAAGCGTCAATCCCATCGGATTGAATGACATCACCATTGTCGATGACACCAAGATGCGCAAGGCGATCACCGCCGCTGCACTGGGTAACGCCATGGAATGGTTCGACTTTGGCGTCTACGGGTTTGTCGCCTATGTGCTGGGCAAGGTGTTTTTCCCGGACGCTTCGCCCAGTGTGCAAATGATCGCCGCACTGGCTACCTTCTCGGTGCCGTTCCTGATCCGTCCTTTGGGTGGCCTGTTCTTCGGCGCCCTGGGGGACAAATACGGACGACAGAAGGTGCTGGCGGCGACCATCGTGATCATGTCGCTGAGTACCTTCGCCATCGGTCTGATCCCCGGCTACGACACTATCGGTATCTGGGCGCCGATCCTGTTGCTGCTGTGCAAAATGGCCCAAGGCTTCTCGGTGGGCGGTGAATACACCGGCGCGTCGATTTTCGTTGCCGAGTATGCGCCGGACCGCAAGCGCGGCTTTCTCGGCAGTTGGCTGGACTTCGGTTCCATCGCCGGTTTCGTGCTCGGCGCGGGTGTGGTGGTGCTGATTTCCAGCATCCTCGGCGAAGAACAGTTTGAATCCTGGGGCTGGCGCCTGCCGTTCTTCCTGGCCCTGCCCCTGGGCATCATCGGTCTTTACCTGCGCCACGCGCTGGAAGAAACCCCGGCGTTCCAGCAGCACATGGACACCCTCGAACAAGGCGACCGCGAAGGTCTGTCCCACGGCCCGAAAGTGTCGTTCAAGGAAGTCGCCACCAAGCATTGGCGCAGCCTGTTGACCTGTATCGGCATTGTGGCTGCCACCAACGTGACGTACTACATGCTGCTCACCTACATGCCGAGCTACCTGTCCCACAACCTGCACTACAAAGAAAACAGCGGTGTATTGATCATCATCGCAATCATGGTCGGCATGCTGTTCGTGCAACCGTTCATCGGTTTTGTCAGTGACAAAATCGGCCGCAAGCCGTTCATCATTGCCGGCAGCGTGGGTTTGCTGTTGCTGGCCATTCCAGCCTTTATGCTGATCACCAGCGGCAAGATCGGGCTGATCTTCGCCGGGCTGCTGATCCTGGCCGTTGTGCTGAACTTCTTTATCGGCGTGATGGCGTCGACATTGCCGGCGATGTTCCCTACGCACCTGCGCTACAGCGCTCTAGCCAGCGCCTTTAACGTCTCGGTGCTGATTGCCGGTCTGACCCCGACCGCTGTCGCCTGGCTGGTGGAAACCACCAATGACCTGTACATGCCCGCCTACTACTTGATGGCGTTTGCAGTGGTCGGCCTGATCACCGGCGTGACCATGAAAGAGACCGCTAACCGCCCCCTGCGCGGTGCGGCACCGGCGGCCTCGGACATGGAAGAAGCCAAGGAGCTGCTGCAAGAACACCATGACAATATCGAGCAGAAGATCGAAGATATCGACGCCGAGATCGCCGAACTAGAAGCCAAGCGCGAAAACCTGGTGCAACAGCATCCTCGTATCAACTAAGACCTGTCCGCGCGCGGTGGCCCCAGCCCCCGCGCCTTTGGAGTGTTCAGCATGCTTTCCAGCGTCACCGCACCACTGTCATTGCTCAGCCCAGAAGAACGCGCCGCCATCGCCGAAATCGAAGCCACCACCAGCATCCTGCAACTTGTCACCCGTCTGACCGGCATGCGCTTTGCCGGTATCGCCAAATTTACCGACTTGGAATGGGTCGTGTGTTCGGTGCATGACCCTTTCGACATGGGCATCCACCCGGACGACGTGCTCGATCTGGAAACCACCCTGTGCAGCGAGTTCTGCATCAACCCGCAGACCCTGTTCATTCCCCAGGTCAGCCAGAACGGCCGCTTCGCCGCGCGCCCGGTGGTCAAGCAGTACGCCATCGAGAGTTACGCCGGCACGCCCATCTTCCTCCCCGATGGGCGCCTGTTCGGTGCTCTGTGTGCGCTGGACTCCAAAGCGATGCTGTTCGACGACCCCAACCTGGCCGAAACCCTAAGCCTGTTCGCCCGCCTGATCGGCTGCATCTTCTTTGCCAACCTGACGGCCCATGAGCGCTAGTTGATGCCTTGGCGCAGCCCGGCGATATCGCGCTTGGGCGGCAAGCCGAACAGCCGGCTGTATTCGCGGCTGAATTGCGATGGGCTTTCATAGCCCACCCTGAAGGCCGCGCTGGAAACGTCATGATGCTCGTTGAGCATCAACCGGCGCGCTTCGTTCAAGCGCAACCACTTCTGGTACTGCAAAGGGCTCATTGCCGTCAGTTGGCGAAAGTGATGGTGGAACGTGGCCGCGCTCATCTGCACTCGCGCCGCCATTTCGTCCACGCGTAGCGCCGAATCGTAGTTGAGTTTGAGCCAGTCGATGGCCTTGGCGATACGATAGCCCTGCCCGTCCACCGCACAGATGCGCCGCAGCCGCCCGGCCTGGTCGCTCTGCAAGAGCCGGTAATGGATCTCGCGCTGGATCAACGGCGCGAGTACCGGGATTGCGGCCGGTTCATCCAGCAATGCCACCAACCGCGCGAAGGCATCCAGCATGCCGCCGGTGACCGTACCGATGCCTGCACCAGTCAATGCCGCTCGCTCACGGGTGGGCGGCGTCTCGCCCTGGGCGATCAATTCGGCAAGCATCCGCAGGTCGAGTTTGAAGGTCAGCCCCACGCACGGCCGCTCGGCGCTGGCGCGCAGCACTTCGGAATTGGCCGGAATATCCAGGGACGTCAGCAGAAAACGCCTGGGATCGTACGCGTAGCCTTGCCCGCCGACCCACAACTGCTTTTCGCCCTGGGCCACCAGCACGATGCACGGCTCGACCATGCACACCACAGGAGGTTGCGGCCTTTCACGTCGATAGAACCCCAGGCCGGGAATGGGCATCGGGCGATCGCCGGGGCTTGGCACGCGCCGGGTAATGGACTGGATCAGGGCGTCCAGAGGCGCTTGAGGAAGGTTCATAACGGGCTCTCTACTGTGTTCGGTGCACTGTATCCCGTCGCTGCGGGGCTGTCCCCGTAGGAGCGGCAACACTCAGAGGATCAGGCAAGTAATCCAGCGTAACGCACTACAGACACCAGCTGAGCCTGGGGACAATAGGCACAACCCCTTTCCATCAAGGATCATCCGATGAAACGCCTCTTGCTCACCCTGGGTTTGCTGGTGACATCTTTTTCTTCACTGGGAGCCGATATGTCCAACGGTGCCGACAACTTCTACACCAGCTCGCAGGTGACCGTCGAAAAGGTCGCTTTTAACAACCAATACGGCATGCGGGTGGCGGGCAATCTGTTTGTGCCTAAGCATCTCGCTGCTGGCGCCAGAAGCGCTGCGCTGGTGGTCGGCCATCCGATGGGCGCGGTCAAAGAACAGAGCGCCAATCTGTACGCTACCAAAATGGCGGAACAGGGCTTTGTCACCCTGTCCCTGGACCTTTCGTTCTGGGGCGAGAGCGCCGGCCAGCCGCGCAATGCGGTGCTGCCTGATCTGTATGTGGAGGACTTCAGCGCCGCCGTGGATTTTCTTGGCACCCGCCCCATGGTCGACCGCGAGCGCATCGGCGTAATCGGTATTTGCGGCAGCGGCAGCTTTGCCATCGCGGCGGCCAAGATCGACCCGCGCCTGAAGGCTATCGCCACGGTCAGCATGTACGACATGGGCGCAGCCAACCGTAACGGCCTCAAGCACGGCATGCCCCTGGAACAACGCCGCAAAGTCCTGCTGCAAGCCGCCAATCAACGCTATGTGGAATTCCAAGGCGGCGAGACCGTCTACACCGGCGGCACACCGCTGGCCCTGACCGGCGATGCGGTAGGCGACGAGTTCTTCGACTTCTACCGCACCCCGCGTGGCCAAGTTACCCCCGCCGGCGCCTCGGCGCAGACCACCACCCGGCCGACGCTGACAAGCAATGTGAAATTTATGAATTTCTACCCTTTCAACGACATCGAGACACTGTCCCCACGCCCCTTACTGCTGATTGCCGGTGCCGACGCGCACTCGCGGGAGTTCAGCGAGGACGCCTATCAGCGCGCCGCCGAGCCCAAGGAGCTACTGATTATCCCCGGCGCCGGCCATGTCGACCTCTATGACCGCGTCGATTTGATCCCCTTCGCCAAACTCGGCGCCTTCTTCAAGCGCCAGTTGCCGTAATCACCGACTGCGGTGGTCTGGGTCTTCCGGGCTGCCGCCGTTTACGCTCGACAGGATTTCCCCCATGACCGTTTCCCCTTCTTCCCCTCGCTGGGGCGCTGTGTTCGCGATGTCCCTCGCGGCGTTCACCCTGGTCGCCTCGGAATTCATGCCGGTGAGTCTGCTCACACCCTTGGCCGCCGACCTGCATATCAGCCCGGGCCAGGCAGGCCAGGGCATCTCGGTGTCCGGGTTGTTCGCACTGCTTACCAGCCTGATGATCGCCGCCGTGGCTGCGCGAATGGACCGTAAGCGACTGCTGCTGGGCTTGACCGCGTTGATGATCGCCTCAGGTACGGTGGTGGCCTGGGCGCCGAATTATTGGGTTTTTATGCTGGGCCGTGCGCTGATCGGTGTGGCCATTGGCGGGTTCTGGTCGTTGTCGGCGGCCACGGCGATGCGGCTGGTGCCGCAGCCCCAGGTGCCCCGCGCGTTAGCCATGGTCAACGGCGGCAATGCCTTGGCCACGGTGATCGCCGCGCCGCTGGGGAGTTTTCTCGGCGGCATCATCGGCTGGCGCGGCGCGTTTTTCTGCGTAGTACCGGTGGCCGTGGTCGCCCTGGTGTGGCTGTGGCTGAGCCTGCCGACTTTCCAGTCCTTACAGCGCACCAGCGGGGGCAACGTGTTCGCCTTGCTCAAGCGCGCGCCGGTGGCCCTCGGCATGCTCGCCGTGAGCGGCTTCTTCATGGGGCAGTTTATGTTGTTCACCTACTTGCGCCCGTTTCTGGAGCAGGTAACCCAGGTCAGCGTGTCGCTGCTGTCGTTGATCCTGCTGGTGCTCGGCGTCGCCGGGCTGGTGGGCACACTGTTGATCGAACGCTTTGTGCAACGCAGCCTGTACCGCACTTTGACGATTATCCCGGTGATCATGGCGTTACTCGCCCTGGCCCTCGTGGCCTTTGGCCGCTCGACCGCGATCACCACGCTATTGCTAGCGCTGTGGGGCCTGGTGGCCACTGCCGCGCCGGTGGGCTGGTGGACCTGGCTGGCTCGCACCCTGCCTGATGCCGCCGAAGCCGGCGGCGGCCTGATGGTGGCGATCATTCAGTTGGCCATTGCGGCCGGGGCAATAGTCGGGGGCGCGGTGTTCGATGTTCGGGGCTATCGGGCCACCTTCGAACTGAGCGCGGCGGTCCTTAGTCTGGCGGCGGTTTTCGCCCTGCTCACGGCCCACGTCAGCCAACGCGTGCCCGAGCCGGATAGGCAAACCCGTGGCGCCTGAGCCGCTCAATATTTCGCCGAGGGTGCCGATAGCCTGTCATACCCATGACTTGCAGCGACGCCCTGCGGGAAATAATGCCGAATACTCTCGCCCCTATCGTCCGTACCCTCTCCACCCGCACCAGTCTGTCGCTGACCCGCACGTCACTGCTCAATTTCATGGCCTTGCTGGCCGGTGTGTTCGCGGCGGCGGCTTACTCGCTGGTGTACATCGCCCACGACCTGGACCATACCGAGCAGGTGGAAAGCGCTTTTTATACGCGCAAAGCCATGCAATCGATGGAGAAATCCCTGCGTGTGACCGTCAAGGACTACGCGTACTGGAGCGATGCCTACAAGCACCTGCATATGAAGGTGGACACCGATTGGGCCTTTGTCCGTGAAAACGTCGGGCCGACGCTGTATCAGGACTTCGGCTTCCAGGGGCTGTTTGTGGTCGACGATACAGACCGCACGGTGTATGCGGTGGTCGAGGGCCAGATGCAACACCTCGAACTGAGCCAATGGCTGGACCAGCCTATGGCCCAGATTCTCGAACAGGCCCGCGCCGGCGCCGATGACGAAACCCCGGTCACGCGGTTTATCAATGTGCATGGCACCCCCGCATTGATAGCCGCAGCGGCGATTACCCCCGGCACCGACCCCACCGTGGAAAAGGACGGCCGAAAGTCTTCTGTGCTGGTGTTTGTAGACCTGCTCACCGCCGATAAACTGGCCCTGATCGGCAATGAGTTCGGCATTCACAATCTGCACATCGCCACGCCTGACGACATCGGCAATGTGTTGCTGGTCCCCCTGGGCAACAACGGCGACGCCGGCGGCCTGCATTGGGAGCCGGAGCGCCCCGGCCTGCGGCTGATGGCGGTCGGTCTGCCGCTGCTGGGCCTGGCGGCGCTGCTGGTGTGTCTGATGGCCTGGGTGATTTCCCGCCGGGCCACGGCGGCGGCGCAGGCGCTGGACGCCAGCCACGCCTCGCTGCAAGACAGCCAGAATGCCTTGGCCACCAGCGAAGCGCGATTTCGCGATGTGGTGGAGGCCAGTTCCGATTGGGTCTGGGAGATCGATGGCCACTGGCGGTTCACCTACCTGTCGGAACGTTTTCAGAGCGTCACCGGCCTGGACCGTTACGCCTGGATCGGCGCGCCCATGCTCGACCTGCTTGGCTCCGAGGCCGGCGTGCTCTCGCAATGGCTGGGCAGCCCGGACCGGCATCCAGACCTCAGCCTGCAGTGTCGTTACCTAGACGCTCAGGGCCAGGAACGCATGACGCGCCTGGCCGCGCGACAAATGCCTTGCGGCGGCTTCCGTGGCACCGCCACCGACGTCACCGAAGAAGTCGAGGCCCGGCGGCGCATCGAGTTCCTGTCCCAACACGACGCCCTCACCGGGCTGGCCAACCGCACGCGGCTGCAAGCGTTCCTCAATGGCAAGCTCAAGACCCTGCCCTCGCCTGACCACCCGCTGGTAATGCTCAGCCTCGACCTGGACCGTTTCAAACCGGTCAACGACCTGCTCGGGCATGCCGCCGGCGACCGGGTGCTCAACGAAGTATCCGGGCGCCTGGCCGATTGCGTGCGCCACGGCGACCTGGTGGCCAGGGTCGGCGGTGATGAATTCGTGCTGATCCTCAGCGATGCCGGCAACCAGGACGAAGTCGAGAACCTGTGCAGGCGCCTGATTGCCTCCATCGAACAAGCCGTGCGTATCGATGAGCAGGAAGTGTTTATCAGCGCCAGCATCGGCATCGCGCTGGCGCCCAATGACGCCAAAGACGTTACCGAACTGCTGCGCTATGCGGATATCGCGCTGTACGAAGCCAAGTCCGCCGGGCGCAGTACTTGGCGCTTTTATTCCGGCGAAATGAACACGCGGATCATCGAGCGGCGCCGCCTGGAAAGCGATCTGCGGTTCGCGATCAAGCATGCGGAACTGCGTTTGCACTTCCAGCCGCGCTATCGCATCGCCGACGGGCAAATGGTCGGGGCCGAAGCCCTGGTGCGCTGGCAGCATCCGGTGCGCGGGCTGATCGCGCCGGATACGTTTATTCCGATTGCCGAAGAGTCCGGGCTGATCCTGGCGCTGAGCGACTGGGTGCTGGAAACCGCCTGCGCCTACGCCGCGCGCTGGCCGGACCTGTTGTTTGTGTCGGTTAACCTGTCGCCCACCGAGTTCCGGCGCGGCAACCTGGTGGAACGCGTGAGCCTGGCGTTACAGGCGTCGGGGATCGACCCGGCGCGGGTCGAGCTGGAAATTACCGAGAGCGTTATGCTCGAAGATGCCGCCGTTGCGCTGGAGGTGATGCACGCCCTCAAGCAGCTCGGCGTGCGCATCGCCATGGATGATTTCGGCACCGGCTATTCGTCCCTCAGCTACCTGCGCGCGTTCCCGTTCGACGGGCTGAAGATCGACCGCAGCTTCCTCAATCGTCTGGAAGAAAGCGAGGACGATAAAGCCATTATTCAGGCCATCGTCGGCCTGGGTCGCGCGCTGTCGTTGACCGTGACCGCCGAAGGCATCGAGACCGCCGAGCACTTGGCGATGCTTAAATCGGTGGCCTGCGACGAAGGCCAGGGCTACTACCTGAGCCGCCCGCTGGATATCACCGCGTTCCATGGTTTGCTGGGCTGACCCGCCGAGCTAGGTGAAAAACTGACTCGGCGTCTTGCCGAATTGCTTTTTGAACATGCTGGTGAAGGCGCTGGGGCTGTCGTAGCCCAGCGTCAGGGCCACGTCGATAATCTTCTCGCCCAGCGCTATGCGCTCCAACGCCAACAGCAGGCGCGCCTGTTGGCGCCATTGGCCGAAGGTCATGCCGGTGTCCTTGCGGAATAGACGCTGGATGGTTTTCTGGTCCAGCGCCAGGCGCGCGCTCCAGTCGGCCACGGTGGAGGCATCGCCCGGATCGTGTTGCCAGGCCGCGCAGATCTGCTGGATACGCGAATCGGCCGGCTGCGGCAGCGACAGCGGCAAGGCCGGTAACAGGGCCAGTTCATCCAGAATCAGGTGCATGATGCGCGCGTCTCGCGAATCCTCGGCGTACGGTGGTTTAAGGCTGACCGAGGCCTTGATCAACTCGCTCAGCAGCGCTGAGATGCTCACCGCTTTGGTCTCGCTCGGCAAATTCGGGAAGCTGCCGGGGCGCACGAATACGCTGCGCATTTTCAGCGCACCCACACAGCGCAGGGAGTGAACGTGGCCGCTGGGCATCCAGAAACCGCGATGGGGCGGCACCGTCCACTGGTTGTGCGCCGAACGCACGACCATCACGCCCTCGGTGGCGTACAGCAGTTGGTGCTTCTCATGACTATGGTCTGGAATCACCCAGTTTTCCGGGTAGTCGGTGGCCGAACTGATGACGGCCCAGTCGCCTTCATCGATCTCCCGCAAGAATGTATCCAGTGATTTGATCATTTCGCCCTTTTTGCGATGATTGCCGCCCCAATTTCGCGAGACAGGCATTTGCGCCGAATCTAGCATAAACACCGCGTCTAGATATGGAGCAGCGGTTCATAGCACCGCTGCCCACTTTCACTGTTTGCTGCCTTGTATGGAATGCCTGCATGTCGACCCTGACCGCCTCACCTGCCGCCGCCTCAAGCCCACCCCAAGCCAGCCCACTGGTGTTGCGCGTTATTGGCGCGTGCGCCCTGGCGCACTTGATCAATGACCTGATCCAGGCCGTGCTGCCGTCGATCTACCCGATGCTCAAGGCCAACTATGGGCTGAGCTTTACCCAGGTGGGCATGATCACCCTCACCTTCCAACTCACCGCGTCGCTGTTGCAGCCGTGGATCGGCTACCACACCGACCGGCACCCCAAGCCGTGGCTGCTGCCGGCCGGCATGGTATGCACCTTGGTCGGCATCCTGCTGCTGGCGTTTGTCGGCAGCTTTCCGGCGATCTTGTTGGCCGCGGGCCTGGTGGGCGTGGGCTCGTCGACCTTTCACCCGGAAACCTCACGCGTTGCGCGCCTGGCCTCGGGCGGGCGCTACGGCCTGGCGCAATCGACGTTCCAGGTCGGCGGCAACACCGGCAGCGCATTCGGCCCACTGCTGGCGGCGGCGATCATCATCCCGTACGGCCAGGACCATATCGCCTGGTTCGGCCTGTTTGCCGTATTCGCCATCGGTGTGCTGTATGGCTTGAGCCGCTGGTACCGCAACCACCTCAACCTGTTCAAGCTCAAGCAAGGCAGCCAGGCCACCCACGGTCTGTCCAAAGGCCGCGTGACCTTCGCTTTGGTGGTGCTGGCGGTACTGGTGTTTTCCAAGTACTTCTACATGTCCAGCCTGACCAGCTACTTCACCTTCTACCTGATCGAAAAATTCCAGCTGTCGGTGGCCAACTCCCAGTTGTACCTGTTCCTGTTCCTCGGCGCGGTGGCGGCGGGCACGTTCTTCGGCGGGCCGATCGGCGACCGCATCGGGCGTAAGAAGGTCATCTGGTTCTCGATCCTCGGCGCCGCACCGTTCACCTTGGCCCTGCCCTACGTCGACCTGTTCTGGACCGCCGTGCTCAGCGTGGTGATCGGTTTTATCCTGGCCTCGGCGTTCTCGGCCATCGTGGTGTTCGCCCAGGAACTGGTGCCGGGCAATGTGGGCATGATCGCCGGTATCTTCTTTGGCCTGATGTTCGGCTTCAGTGGGATCGGCGCAGCCTTGCTCGGCCTGCTGGCGGATAACCACGGTATCGAATACGTCTACAAGCTGTGCTCGTTCCTGCCGCTGGTGGGGATACTCACGGTGTTGCTGCCGTCGACCAAAGGGGTCTGACCGCCGGCCATCGGATGGCGGTATGCCATTACGGTTTGTGTTCTGAAAAACCTGTGTGTGCGCTTACAATTCGCGTTTAAACGCACACCAGGCAGTTCTGCACGATATGACGCTCGACCCTCCCACGATTCTGGCCCTGACCGTCGCCCTGGCGGCCGCGGCGGCGCTTTACCTGTTGATTGAATGGCGCAGTGTGCGCGAACCGTCCTTGCTGTATTGGAGCGCCGGTTTCGCCACCATCACCGTCGGCTCCACCCTGGCGCTGCTGCGCATAAACGGCTACCTGGTGATCGGCATCTGGTTCGCCAACGGTTTGCTGGTGAGCGCACATTTTCTGTTTTTGCTCGGGGTGGCGCGGTTCACCCAGGTGCGCCTTTCACCGCTTTGGGCACTGATGCTGGTGGTGTGGCTTGGCATGCTGATGCTCCCGGCCGACCTGCCGTGGTCCAAAGCCATGTTGGCGGTGCAGTCGCTGTTGGTGGCCTTGCCGACCTTGCGCGCCAGTTTCCTGCTGCGTCCCCATGGCAAATCCCTGAGCGTCGGTGCGGTGCAACTGCGCTATGTGTTGCTGATTCACGGCGCCTTCTACGTGGCCAAGGCCGTGTCGGTGGTGATCCCCGGCACATTGATCGACCTGGCGGCGTTCAAGGGCGAAATCATCCAGGTGTCACTGGTGGAAGGCGCCATGGCGATCATGCTGATCGCGTTGTCCATGACCGGCTCGGAACGCTACCGCCGCGAACAGCACATCGCCCGCCTCGCCGCCCGCGATCCACTCACCGCCCTCTACAACCGCCGCGCCCTCGACCTGCGCGCACCACGCCTGCTGGCCCACGCCTCGACGGCGCAACCGGGGGCGCTGCTGCTGATCGACATCGATCATTTCAAAGGCGTCAACGACCTGCACGGTCACATCGCCGGCGACCGATTGTTGATCGCCTTGAGCGAAATGATCCGCAGCGTCACCCCCGACGGCGCCCTGGCCGCGCGCCTGGGCGGCGATGAATTCGTCATCCTGCTCAACGCCACCAGCGCCGAGCAGATCGTCGACCTGGGCAACCACCTGCGTGGGCAATTCCAGCAACTGGCCGGCCAACACTTCGCCACGCCGCAACCGGTCACGCTGAGCATCGGTGCCCTGCTCTTCGACCAACCACCGGCCAGCCTGGCGGCGTTGATCGAACAGGGGGATGCGGCGCTGTATGAATCCAAGCGGGGTGGGCGCGATCGGATTGGGTTAGTGGATGGAACGGGGGGAGCATCGAGCTGAGGCGCGTATATCGGCAGCCTATTTGAGGTCGGTATAAACGGTGATGACCCGGCAGGCGGCCATATCAGGCCTCTGACCCATCCGGCGACCGCAAGCGATCTATCTCGTCAAAGAGACTAGAAAAAATATCTACCAGGAAAGGGTCGAACTGGGTGCCGGCCTGATCGGTGATGAAACGCCTCGAACGCTCGACATCCCAAGCCTGTTTATAGGCCCGAGGCATTCTTATGGCGTCGTACACATCGCATATCGACACAATCCTTGCCGACAATGGGATTTGCGTACCCTGCAACCCGTTAGGGTAGCCGGTGCCGTCCCAACGTTCGTGATGCGCCAACGCAATCTCCGCTGCGAGATCCGTCAACGGAGAACCGTGCGGGTCACGCAGGATTTCATAACCGATGCGCGCATGCTCCTGCATGATCTGTCGTTCTTGCGGCGTGAGCGCTCCCGGTTTTTGCAGGATTGCATCGGCAATGCCGATTTTCCCGATATCGTGCAGCGGAGCCGCCATCTTCATAAGTTCGCACCACGGGGAAGGCATGCCGATTGCCTTGGCCAGCAATGCGGAGGACTCGCCGATACGAACGATATGCTGCCCCGTGTCATCGTCGCGATAGCTGGCTGCTCGATTCAAGCTGCTGCTGATCGCCTTGTAACTGGACGCCAGTTGAACGGTGCGTAACTCGACTTTGCGCTCAAGCTCGGCATTGACATCGCGTAGCTGCTTCGCCGCCTGCGACAGCTCCAGGCAATTGCGTACGCGCAGTAGAACTTCGGGCAGGTCAATGGGTTTAGAGATGAAGTCGTTGGCGCCCTTTTCCAGGCCTTTGCGCCTATTCTGCTGGTCGTTCAGGGCCGTTACGATGATGACCGGCGACTCAGTGCGGTCGCGTTTATTGAGGCGATCGAGGATCTCAAATCCGTCAGGCGCGGGCATGTCCAGGTCCAGCAGCACCAAGTCCCAGGCGTTCGAAAGCAGCCAGTCCAGCCCTTGGGCCGAATCGCTGAAGGTTGTGATGTTACGCAGGCCCACGGCCCGCAAGCATGAATCCAGAAGCCTGAGATTGGTGGGCACATCGTCGATAATCACGATCCTGCTTTCAGCATTTATTTTGGCGAACATGCGTCTGCCCTCTTCGCAATGAGCGTCAATACGAGATGACGAATACTCTGCCTCCCCAAGGGAGAAGGCACTATAGCTTGGCACTCCAAGGGGTCATCCGAGGCCTGGTCCATAGCCCCACGAACCACGATGATCGACATGGCCGCCTCGGCGAACTGCGTGCGTAAACTGCGGAAAAATGGATCCAGCACAGGCGCACGATGCGCTGTGGCGACGATCAATACGCTGACTGCCGTGTGTTCAAGCACAAGGCTGGCCTCAGGCAACGTTTCGACCCTTTGCACCTCGAAATCACCGGCCAAAGCATCCCGGACCACCTGACCATCCTCGGGGTTGCTGCTGACCAGTAGCACGCAGGGCAAACCCATGGCTGACGCCGTGGAATCGCTCCCTGGCGCAGGAAAAGCCGAAGAGCACATGTCGATCCAGAAGGTGCTTCCCACATCGACCAGGCTTTCAAAGCCCATGGTGCCATGCATCAGGAACGCCAGGTCCCGGCACAACGCCAAGCCAATGCCAGTGCCCTGGATGGAAGAGTTCTCTTTACCCAAGCGCTGGAAGGGCCGGAACAGCTCCTTCTGCACATCCGCGGAAATGCCCAGCCCGGTATCCTTCACGTAAAGACGCAAGCGCGCGCCCGTCCCGACAACCATGGCTCCCAGCGTGATATCGCCACCGGGCCGGTTGTACTTGATTGCGTTGGATAACAGATTGATCAGGACCTGCTTGAGACGACGCTTATCCGCCCAGACGTGCCATGTATCCGCAGGCGCCTCGATGTGCAAGGTTTGGCGGTGCGCGCAAACCTGCTGTTGAACCATGTCTGCGCAGTTGGATAGCAGGCTCGCCACATTCACCGGTTTGAGATCCAGCAATGGCTTCTCGGCCTGCAGGCTGGAGAGATCAAGCAGGTCGTCCACCAACTGAATAAGGTGTTCACTGGCCCCGATGATTTCCTGCAAGTTGGCCGTCTGTTGCGATGCATCGTCAGCCGGCTGCATGAGTCCCAATTGCGCAAACCCGTAAATGGCATTCAAGGGCGTTCGCAATTCATGACTCATGCTGGAGATGAACTTGGATTTGGCCGTACTGGCGGCCTCCGCCTCCAGGGTTTTCTCCCGTAGGTCCAATTGGGTCTGCTTGAGCGTCGTGATGTCGACGCAGGCCACGACCACGACAGTGGAATCATCCAGCCGCGACGGCTCCAGGGTGCGGCCTCGGCAAAGGATCCAGATCAACGTGCCATGCACGTCTCTGATGCGGAACTCCGCTTCCGACGCCACGCTGGCGCTGCTGCTGGCCTCTTCCAGAAACCGCGTGAAGATCTGCCGATCTTCAATGGGAATGTTCTCCAGCAGAGTCGCCATCGGCACTTCATTGGCGGCGAAACCGAAACGCTGGCACAGGGCTCCCTTGAGAATAAAGCGCTGCCGTTGGGGGTAATACTCCCAAAGCCCTTCGGCAAAACTCTCCATGACCAATTCGAGCCGCTGCTGTGTGGAACTGCGCACGAACTCAGCCTGGGCCAACTGCCTGCCCATGCCCAGTGCCTGGTTGGACATTGACCAAAGTTCGATGATGTCCGAAGGGCTAGCAGCCGGTTGCCAGTTACCCCGACCGATCTCCCTCATCATTCGTGAGACGCCTTCCACGGGCCTACTCAGTTGGCGACTGAGATCGCGTGCGCGCCACCACATGAAGGCAAAGAACAACGCGTAGAACAGCACCAACCCCGCAATCAACAAATAGCCCACTTCACGGTAATGAGTGGCGAGCAGATTGGTCTCTTGCATAACCGCCGCCTCGTCCACTACCGCCAGCAAGAACCAACCGGTAGAGGGGATCTCATCCCAGGCGACCAGGTGGGGCCGTCCATTCAACGTCAGCGTCACGATGCCTTGTGAGTGCGCGGGTAGATTTTTGTTGAGACTGGCAAGGTCCGGATGCCTAGCGAGGTTCAAATCCGGCGATTGCAAACGCTCGTGATCAATAGGCTCACCAGCGGGCTGGTTATCGACGCGCAGGGAAAAATCACGTTGACCCGCCTTGGGGACGGCCATGACATCGAGCTTGTTGTTGACCAGCATCAGGTAGCCATCCCACGGCATCTGCAATTGCTCGATCCGCTTCAAGATCCCGTCGACCGTTACATCGACCCCGGCTACGCCTTCAAGAAAGTCACCTTTGTAGACCGGTGCGATGGCGGACATCATCCATCCCTGGCCGGCCGGGTCCAGGTAGACATCCGTCCAGACCACTTTTCTTTGCGGGTTATGCTGGGCATCGGCCAGGTAGTAGAAGTTGTATTGGGTGATGTCCATGTCATGGGGATATTGTTCGAGCGTATTGAACCAGGGATAGATCCGGTTGTAGCTGTCCCAACTGTTGAAATAGATGCTGGCAATAAGCGGATCACCATCCTTCAACTGCTTCATCATGAAATCTTGATTCGCCAGAAGCGATATCTTGTAGAGATCCTGTTTTTCCGGCGCCGTGAGATTGGAATAAAACGAGGCGGATCCGCCGTCGTTTACCGCACTGTAACGGACACCATCGGCGCTTAATGAAAGCGAGGCCGCCGTGAGATTCTGGTTTTCGGTCAGTTCATGCTCAGTGGACTTGGCATAAAGGCCGATCGCCTTGTGGATCTGCTCCAGTTGGCCTTGCACCAACAAGGCATTCTGCTGGACAGATACCTGAATGTCTCGTGTCGCACTTTGATGCAGGTACTCGATCTGGGAGTTTCGGATGGATTGGTTCGTGATGAAGTAAGTGGTGATCAGCACGCCTTCCACCAAGACGAGTGGCAACAGACTGGTACTGGCAAACGCGCGCCAGATCCATCTGCGCAGACTGACTCTCTTTTTTGGAGCTGCTTGCATAGGCACGCTCGTTGCGTTGGCAACATGAGTGATATCACAATGATATCATTGTGAGAGCATCCCTGCTCTCTGTCCATATGGGACGCCCTTACTTTTGTGCGAGACCTGGCCCATCCGGTAGGGACACCCAGCCGCGATCAAAAGCCCGTGTGTAGCCTATGACCATAGTCGAACACTCGATTTTTGGGCTCACGACTTAAGCTATGCTCAAGACCGGATAACCGGAGGATGGGGCGAATGGATTCAGCCATGGCTATAGCGACACCGTCCACGCAGGATGCCGACGATGTGGGGGTCCTGCTGCTGGATGCCCAGGGGGCACTGCTCGTCATGGATGACTGCGCCAGCGGATTGCTGGGGCTCAGCGAGAGCGTCGCCGCCCTTTTGCCCGCGCCCGCGTTGTTTGCGCTCAAGCCGCAGGCGTTTGAACAACACCTGACCCATGCGCGGCTTGAAGGCCGCTGGTCTTTCCAGAGCACCTCGGCCAGTGGCGGCGCCCTAAGCGTGACCGTTGACTACAAAGCGCAGCAAGCCACGTACCTGCTGAAAATCCGTCGCGCCGAAAACATCCACCTTGCCGAACAGGATTATCGCCTGGCGTTCGATTCTGCCGGCACTGGCCTGGCCTTGTTGCGAATGAGCGGTGAATGGATCGCGGCCAATCGTATGCTGTGTCAGATGCTGGGCTACACCGAAGAAGAACTGCGCGCCACCTCTTTCCAGGGTTTGACCCATCCAGACGACGCCGATATCAATAAGGATGAATTGCACAGGCTCATCCAGGGGCACCTCACGAGCCTGACGCTGGAAAAACGCTATATCCGCAGAGACGGCAGCACACTGTGGGCACGCCTGACCGTGGGCATCGCCCGTAACGCCGATGGAGAAGCGCTTTACTTCGTATCGCAGCTGGAAGACATCAGTGAACATCTCGCCTTGCGCCAGGCATTGTTCATTAACGAACAGAAGTACCTCTCACTGGCCAAAAGCTCACAGAACATCATCCTTCGCTACAACCGGCTCGGACAACAGATCTATGCCAATCCGGAGCTTGAACGCGCCCGAGGTTTTCCCAACACTCACATTACCGAACGCGCATCGACGCCCAATCAGCTCGACGAGTACTTTCGCACACAGGTAGAACTCACCCTATCAACCGGCGTAGCAAACACGTTTCTGCTGGAAAACACAGACGCCCATTTACGTCGGCCCATGGATTTCCTGTGCAATCTGACCCCGGAGCGTGACGAAACAGGCGAGCTGTGCGGGGTGCTGGTCACCGCCCAGGATATCAGTGCGTTGCGCCGCCAGGAGCGCGCCGAGAATGCGCGCTCGGCGATTTTCCAGAAGATGGTTACCCATGACTCGCTCCAGGAGGTGCTGCCCCTGCTCGGTGCCTACCTGAACATTCTGACACCCGAGTTTCACAACGCCATGGCGTTCAAGGCTGTCCCTGGCGACGACGTCCCTGGCGCACCCCTTACGGATACGTCCTCGATTGCAACCTGCCTTGCCGAAGACCTCGTTCGACATCCGGAGCTGTTCGCACAGCATCGTTTGATCACCGATTTGAAAAGCCAGGCTTCAGACTTGGCTTTCAGCCGGCCCGCCTTGCAGGCCGGCTATCGAGGTTGTTGGGTTGAGCCGGTGACCCATAAGAACGGCGACACGATGGGCGTCATCCTCTTATTCGTCGGTAGTGACACCCCCCTGAGCGAGCAAGATCACAAACACGCACAAATGGCCAGTCATATCGCTGCCATCGCCTGGGAGCGCTGCTCGGCCCATAGCCACCTGGCGCAAAGCCAACGCCGTTATCGCGAAGTCTTCGATCATTCCCAAGACATGCTTTGCCTGCTGGCCGTGGATGCCGACCAGCAACTCAGTTGCCTGGAGGCCAATCCAAAACTGTGCGAAATGCTCGCCAAGAGTCACTCGCAGATGATCGGGCAATCGCTGGGCCATTGCCTGGAAAAAGGAGCCGCCAGTATCGTCGAGGCCATCTGCCTGCACTGTATTGCCGTGGGCGCCCCCATCGAACTGGATGCACATCTGCCCTGCGGCCGGCGCTCACTCGTAGTCCATTTCAACCTGGTTCCGGTCGCCGATTCCACGGGGCGCTTGCATCGCTTGGTGTGTATTGCTCGCGACATTACCGACATCCTGGAAGCCCAGCGCAACGAACTGGCCCGGCAGCAGGAAATCGGCACGCTGGTTGAAAACTCCCCGGATGGTATTGCACGGCTGAGTCGAACGGCAGAACTGCTGTTCGTCAATCCCGCCCTGGAAGCCTGGCTGGATCGCCCGCAAATCGACTTGCTGCGCAAGGACCTGCTCGAAATTCTGCCGAAAAACCTGCAAAGCCAGTTATTCCACGCCGCAGTCATCGAAGCGGTGGAAAAAGGCCGGCCGTTGGAACATGAATATGTGTTCAACGAGCAACATCGTTTGCAGCGCGTCTATCACATCAGCCTCGTTCCCGAACAGGACATCCACGGCAAGATCTCTACCGTTCTGGCAGTCGTTCGCGATATATCCCAACTGCGCCTGGCCGAGACGCGCCTGGCATCGCTCAACAAGCAGCTGCGCCAATTGATGTCCAGCCGAGAAAGTGCACGGGAAGAGGAACGCAAGCTCATTGCGCAGGAGATCCACGATGAACTCGGACAGCATCTGACCGCCATACGCATGGGCACTTCGCTGCTGCGTTTCCAGTACGGCGAGCAACTGCCCCAGCTCAGCGAACAAGTGGCGCGTCTACTGCAATTGATCGACCAAACGGTGCAGGTGGTCAGGAACATTTCCACCAGCCTGCGCCCTTCCATCCTTAACATGGGCATCGTCGCGTCGTTGGAATGGCTGACCGACACGTTCAAGCAGCAATGGGGCATCGACTGCAACCTGCAGGTGCCTGCGCAAAAAGTCAGCTTGGACGATGCCAGCGCAACCGCCGCATTTCGCATCGCCCAGGAGTCGCTGACCAATATTGCCAGACACGCCGAAGCCACTCGGGTCGATATCAGGTTTGAGCAAAGCGAGCATGACTGGTCACTGGAAATCACTGACAACGGCAAGGGCTTCGAGCAGCGTGAACAATCATCCAAGACCCTTGGCTTGCTGGGCATGCGCGAACGGGGGCTGACCTTGGGCGGAACCACCACGGTATGCAGCGCCCCGGGCAGCGGCACAAGTGTCCAATTACGTGTACCCGCTTCAAGGAGTCAAGACTCATGATCCGTTTAATGGTGGCCGACGATCACACAATCATGCGCGAAGGCCTCAAGCAGTTGTTCGCCCTGGTCAAGGATATTTCCGTGGTGGCGGAAGCGGAGAACGGGGCCCGGGTCCTGGAGTTGTTGCGCCATACCGATATCGATGTGCTCTTGCTTGACATGACCATGCCGGGTTCGAGTGGCGAGGACCTGATTGGCCGTATCCACGGCCATTACCCCAAACTGCCGATGCTTATCCTGAGCATGCACAATGAAGCCCACATCGCCCAGCGCGCCCTACGCGCCGGTGCCTCAGGCTACATGACCAAGGACCGCGACCCGGAAGCGCTGCTGGCGGCGATCCGCAAGGTCAGCACCGGCGCACGTTACCTCGACCCGCAACTGGCCGAACAAATCGCACTGCAAAGCAGCGGTGTGACGTCCGAGAACGCATCGCAGAGCCTGACCTCGCGTGAATTCCAGATTCTGCGCATGCTGGCCCAAGGGCTGAGCGTGAACCAGATCGCCGAGCAACTGGTGATCAGCAACAAAACCGTCAGCACACACAAGACTCGGCTGATGGAAAAGATGTGCTTTACCACCAGTACGGACCTGGTGCGGTACGCCTTGAATGAAGGGCTGGTCTAAAGACGCCGCGGCTCAGGGCTGATGGCCGCGAACGTCAAGGATGGCGCAAGCAATCTGCTCCAGGGGCAGCTCACGCTCGACCGCTCCCAGCTTGAACGCCTCGCGCGGCATTCCATACACCACGCAGGACTTTTCATTCTGCCCCAAGGTCCTGGCGCCGGCATCGCGCATTTCCTTGAGGCCACGGGCGCCGTCGTCCCCCATACCCGTCATGATGATGCCCAAGGCATTGCTGCCTGCGCTGCGCGCGACCGAACGGAACAGTACATCCACCGAGGGTCGATGTCGGCTGACAGGAGGCCCTTGCACAATATCCACCTGGTATTGGGCGCCAGTGCGCTTGACCAGCATATGCGTGCCACCCGGTGCGATCAGCGCACGCCCGGGAATGATGCGATCACCTTGAGCCGCCTCGCGAACCTCGATCTCGCAAACGTGATTGAGGCGTTCGGCGAAGGCGGCGGTAAATTTTTCCGGCATGTGCTGCACCACGACAATGCCTGGACATGCCCGCGACAACCCTTGTAGGACCTGTTCAAGAGCCAGGGTGCCGCCAGTGGAAGTGCCGATGGCAACGATGCTTTCAGTCGTGCGGGTCATCGCTACGCACGCAGGGGGCAGAATCGAGTCGGCACTCAACCGTGGCGGTACGTCGACAGGTGCCCTGGCGCCCGTTACACATCGCATATTGGCCTTCGCCGCCGCCCTGACGGCCTGGACCAGCTCATCCGCGTTATCAGTCAGGAACTGTCGCAGGCTGGACTGTGGCTTAGTGACGATACTGACTGCACCGGCCGCCAACGCCTGCAACGTGGTCTTGGCGCCCGTCTCTGTCAGCGTCGAACAAATCACCACCGGCGTAGGCTTTTGCGCCATCAGTTTTTTCAGGAAGGTAATGCCGTCCATGCGTGGCATCTCGACGTCCAGCACAATGACGTCAGGCCATTGTTTGCTCATCTTCTCCATGGCGTAAACCGGATCGACGGCAACGTCGATCACCTGGATTCCACTGGCCTGGTTCAGAACGGCGCTCAGCACCTGACGCACCACGGCGGAATCATCCACGATCAACACCTTGATATCCGTCATCAGACATTACTCTTGGGCGATTCGAATACTTTGCGTACCGAGTCGGCGTGATTGAGTTGAAGGCGTCCGGTGCTCACATCGAATAGCAAGTGGCGGTACCCCCGGCCACCGACGTGATAGACCCGGCATTGCAACCCATGGTCCTGGATCAGGCGCCTGGCCGCAGTGACGTTCTGTTGGCCAATCCCGATAGCGTCACCGCGCTTGACCCCGGGGAACATGTCAGCGCCGCCAAAAATACTCACCTCGAACTGCTCGGGCCGGGCTCCCGCCTGATGAATGCACTCGAACAACAACATCAACGCATCCGTAGCGTAACGACCGTTCAAATGCCCGACGATGTGGCGCCCCCGACTCGGCAACATGAAATGACACATGCCGCCCAACAAGCGTTGCGGATGCCAGAACACCAGGGCAACGCAGGACCCGAGCACCGTACCTAAGCGCATCTGGCGCCCTCCGAACGCCACCTCGCCGGGTTGCAGGAAATATTCGACCACCCGCGTCATCTCAAGCAGCCGGCTTGCGATAGATCGAGGGTTTCACCAACTGCACTTCATCGCTGATGCCATTCAGGCTTTCCGAATGGCTCACGATGAAATAGCCGCCTGGCTTCAGGTGTTTGCTCAGGCGCTTCACCACCTCGGATTTGGTCTGGTTGTCAAAGTAGATCATCACGTTACGCAGGAAGATCACGTCGAACTGCCCCACCGAAGGCAACGCATTATTCAAGTTGATCGAAGTGAAGGTGATCCGTGACGCCAACGCGCGGTCGACCATGAAAATACCATTGTGGCAGCCCACGCCCCTCAAGCAGTACTTGTTCAACAGCGCTTCGGGAATACCGCGGATACCGTCCAGTGGGTAGCGTCCGCCTTGGGCCTTTTCCAACACCCGGCTACTGATATCGGAAGCGAGGATTTCCCATGGCCGGGTGCCCAGGCTGTCGGCCAGCACCATGGCCAGGGTGTAGGGTTCTTCTCCGGTGGAGCAGGCCCCACTCCAAATGCGCACCGGACCATTACCGCCAAGCCCGGGAAGAATCACGTCGCGCAGAAACTCGAAATGCCTGGGTTCGCGGAAAAAGTAGGTTTCGTTGGTGGTCAACAAGTCCACCGCTATTTGCAGCTCGGCCCGATCCTTCATCAGCAAACGGTAATAGCTGCCGTAGGTGGTCAAGTTGAAAAACTGCAAACGCTTGGCCAGGCGGCCACTGACCAGCTGTTTCTTGGCGACGGATAAGCTGATCCCGGCGATTTCATGAATCATTGACCGAAACTGCTGAAACTCGGTGTCGGAGAGGATGGTATTCATGCTTGCAACCCGTCCATATTGATGGTCGAAGCAAGCAGCGCTGGCCAGTCGTCGCTTGCGAGCATGTATTCGATATCGAGTAACAAGACGAAGCGATCACTGAGCTTGCCAATCCCCACCACGAATTCGGGGCTCAGACGCCCCTGGAGTGACGGGGCCGGCTCGATCTGCTCGGCGGGTATCTCAAGTACCTCACTGACGGCATCCACGATGATGCCCACCAGACCTGTGCCGCCGCTGCCGTGGACCTCCAGCATAACGATACAGGTACGTGGGTTGGCCAAAGTCTGGGCGCCGCCAAAACACAACCCCAGATCCAGCACCGGAATGGCCGCACCGCGCAGATTGATGATGCCGCGCACCTTCGGCGGCGCCATTGGCAATGGGGTAATCGGGCCGTATTCGACAATCTCCCGAACGCACAGGGTGCCTACCGCAAACATTTCCTGACCCACGCTGAAGGTCAAGTATTGTGGGGCGGCCGTTCCTGGGGCGGGCAAGCGCGACGCGGATATGGACATGGTTCACTCCTCGGGCCCCACCGCATCCGGCGGCCCTTCACAAGACAACGTACGCACCCCGGGGCGCGACGACTCAATGCAACTGGCTGGCGATCTCACGAACACACAGCACCTGGTCGAGCTGAAGCACAGTCAGGAACGCCCCTCGGATCTTGACCATCCCTCGAATGAAGTCTTCACGGATCCGGTTTCCGATCGCTGGGGCGGCCTTGATGTCGGCCAGCTCGATTTCGATCACCTCGCTCACCGAGTCGACGACGATGCCCAGCACGTGGGATTCGTCTTCCTGGATCAGTTCCAGGATAACGACGCAGGTCCTGTTACTTTGCAGCGTGGCACCCTTGCCAAAGCGCGCCTGCAGATCGATCACCGGGACCACCGAACCACGCAGGTTGATCACCCCGCGGATAAAGTCCGGCATCATCGGTACGCTGGTCACCTGGCCGTATTCGATGATCTCGCGCACACACAAGGTATCGATTGCATAGACCTCCCGGGCGGACACGAACGTCAGAAACTGCAGGAATTGGCCGTCACACGCACGCTGCGGCGCCTGCTCGGGATGACTCAAGACGGCGGCGTCCATGTCTCAACTCCCGAAGCGAATAAAACCGCCTTCCTGAGCATGCTCACTGCTTTGCACGCTGCCCAGACTGGATGCGGCGGCCCGGGGTACGGCAGAAACCGCCGCCCGCCCCTGGAGGGTGAAAAAGCCCATCAACGCCTGCAATTGTTCGGCCTGGCTGCTCATTTCTTCGGCGGTAGCGGCCAGCTCTTCAGACGCCGAGGCGTTTTGCTGGGTGATCTGGCTCATCTGCGACATGGCGGTATTGATCTGCTCGGAGCCGATGGACTGCTCTTCGGATGCAGCGGCAATCTCCTGGACCAAATCGGAAGTCTTGGTGATCGAGGGCACGATTTCATCCAACAAGTTGCCGGCCCGTTCAGCCAAGGCAACACTGCTTTTGGCCACATGCCCGATTTCCTGCGCCGCGACCTGGCTACGTTCGGCGAGTTTGCGCACCTCAGCGGCGACGACCGCGAAGCCCTTGCCATGTTCACCGGCACGGGCCGCTTCGATGGCCGCGTTGAGCGCCAGCAGGTTCGTCTGATAGGCAATTGAGTCGACGATGCCAATTTTCTCCGCGATGGTTTTCATGGCCGAGACGGTATCCTTCACGGCCTGCCCACCCTCACAGGCTTCTTTGCTCGCCTTGCCGGCCATGCCATCGGTCACCTTGGCGTTCTCGGTGTTTTGCGAAATCGACGCCGACATTTGCTCCATGGACGCCGAGGTTTCTTCAACCGACGTCGCCTGAATCGAAGCCGACTGACTGATGCTCTGGGCCGTGGCGGAAATCTCTTCCGAGGCGCTGGACAGCGAGTCGGCAGAACTGCGCACCTCGCCGATGATCTGCGAGAGCTTGGTCACCGTTTCGTTGACTGCGTTCTTCAGGTCTTGCAGGCTGCCTTGGTAGTCGCCTTTGACGCTGCGGGTCAGGTCACCACCGGACAGGGCCACCATGACGTCCATCGCCTCGCTGAGCGGCGCCACGATCGAGTCCAGCGTGCTATTGATCCCTGCGACGATGCGGCGGAAGTCCCCTTGATGGCGAGTACTGTCCGCACGGGTATCGAGGCGACCGACCACGGCATTCTCGCTGAGCATTTGGGTGTCTTCGATCAGCGCCTGGATGTTGCGGCGCAGTTGCTCGATGTTGTCGTTGATAAAGGCTTTTTTGCCGGGGAACTGGGCCAGGGGCGCCGACAGGTCGCCTTCACCGAAAGAACGTATGCACGCCATGGCCTGCTTTTTCACGCTGATGTGGCCATCGACCATGTCGTTGATGCCTTGGGCGATCTGACGGTACGAGCCGTGGAATCGCTGCACGTCGATATGCACATCGATGTCGCCTTTCTCATGCTCGTCCGACATGTGACGCATCTCTTCGATCAACGCCATGATGGTGCTGCGAAGCTGCTCGACGGTGTCGTTTATGAAAGCCTTCTTGCCAGGGAACGCCTGCAGCGGCGCTTGCAGATCGCCCTCGCTGATCGATTTGATGCAGGCCATGGCTTGCTTCTTGACGCTTATATGCCCATTGACCATAGCGTTGATGCCTTGGGCCATCAGCCCATAGCTGCCAGCGAAGTTTGCCGCATTGATTTGCACGTCGATGTCGCCTTTGTCGTGCTCTGCGGACATATGGTTCATATCGCTGATCAACTGATTCAAGGTCCCGCTCAGGCGGTCCATGGAACCCATCAGTCCGGATCGCTCAACACCATTGCCGCTGCCTTGCACATCCAGCTGACCAGCCACGAAGCGCTCGGCCAACAGGCGCACATCGTCGGGCTCGCCGCCCAAAGTGTGCAACAGCCGGCGTGCCAGGAAGAAACCGATCAAGCCGATCACCACCAAAGTGGTGCCGCCAACCAAGGCAATGCTGTAGATCGCCGTCTGTTCGGTCGACGCCGCGACCGCTGCTTTTTTACTTCCCAGGTCCAGGTTGTACTGGCGAATATCACTCAAGGCCGAGGTGACCTTTTCCCGTGCCACGTCCAGGTCGAGCAGCGCAGTGCGGGCCTCAGGCGCAGCACTGCGCAGAGCATTGTCGAAACGCTCCACCCCCCGGTTGTATTCGTTGACTGTGCTGCGCAAGGCGCTGAGCAGCGTTGCATCACGATCGTCGGAGATGAACTCTTTCTGGTAGAGATCAAGGGCCTGGAGCACCGAGTCCTTGTCATTTTGCTGGGGGCTACCGGCAGGCGCGGACAGGCTCTGCCATTGCCGGCTGTGGTTATCTGCAAGGGTCAGGGCCACCTGATCCAGCAATTGCAGGCTGGGCACGGTATTGAATTGCGCATAGCTGGCGGCGCTCCTGACCCCACCCATCAGATAAAGACTGAGACTGACCAGGATCAAGATCCCCAACAGAGCTGAGGCGACCAGCAGCGAGATATTTTTTTTGACGGTCATGATGCTGTACTCCGTGGAAAAACTATTGAGTCAATTCAGGGCTGAGAGTCGTACCGTGCTTCTGCTGGCTGGCGACTTGCCCGAGTAGTTTGGGTATATCCAGGATCAACGCGACTGCTCCGTTCCCCAGGATGGTGAAGCCGCCCAGTCCATGGGCTGTACCGAAAATCTTGCCCAGCGGCTTGATCACCGTCTGGAACTCACCCAGCAATTGGTCGACGACCAGGCCCACCCGCATCCCCGCGTAATGCACCACCACGACGTTCTCACGGCCAGGGTTAGCCCCATCGATGGCGAACATTTCGCGCAGGCGCAGAACGGGAAGCACCGCACCCCGCAGGTCGAGGAATTCTTGATTGCCGTAGTCGTCGCTCGACAGTTCGATGCACTCCTCGACCAGGTCCAGCGGCACGACATAGGAGGCATTGCCGACCCCGATCAAAAAGCCATCGATGATGGCCAGCGTCAGCGGCAGGCGGATACGCACCGTGGTGCCCACGCCCTCCTCGCTTTCCAGGCTGACCGAGCCTCGCAGGGCGACGATGTTCCGTTTGACGACATCCATCCCCACGCCGCGCCCGGACAGGTTGCTGACCTGGTCGGCGGTGGAGAAGCCGGGTTCGAAAATCAGGTTGAGAATCTCGCCGTCAGCCAACGGTTGCCCTTCGGCTACCAGGCCGCGCTCTATCGCCTTGGCCAGGATGCGTTGCTTGTTCAGGCCTCCACCGTCGTCGCTGACTTCAATAACGATGCTATTGGCCTCGTGATAGGCATTGAGGCGAACCGTGCCCTGCTCCGGCTTGCCGCGTTCACGACGCAGGTGGGAGGCTTCGATGCCGTGGTCCATGGCGTTGCGCACCAGGTGGGTCAGGGGATCGCCGATGCGCTCGACCACCGTCTTGTCCAGCTCGGTCTCAGCGCCAAGGACCTGCAGGGCAATGTCCTTGCCCAGTTCTTTGGAGACATCGCGCACCACCCGCTGGAAGCGATTGAACGTGCCACCGATCTGCACCATTCGCAGGGTCAGGGCGCAGTCGCGCACCTCCTCGACAAGACGCGAGAGCGAACTTGTCGCTTCGATCAGCTCGCCGATGCCGCTTTGGATGGCCCCCAGATTGGCGCCGGCGCCGGCAATGATCAGTTCGCCCACCAGGTTGATCAGTTGATCCAGCTTGCCGGCATCGACACGAATCAGATTGCCTTCGGCCGAACGCGGCTCTTTCGCCCCACGGTTTCTGGTCACGTCATCGCGAGCCGCCAGGTCCGGCATCACGGGGGGCGCTGCAACGGTCGTCGGCGCGCCAGAAGACGAACCGGCCAGCCATTGCTCACGAGTCACCGAACCACACGCAATAAAGGCCTCGACCATGGCATCGGGCTCGGCTTCGAGACGGCCGATCAACGCCCGTAGACCGGTTAAGTCGCCGTCGCACGGCAGCACGCAGATCTGGCTGCCCTCGCGAACAAAGTCGAAGGCCCCTTCAATGGTGGCCTGGCCGGCGTCACTGACAAACCCCAGTTCAAACCCCAGGTAACAGGTTTCCGGATCCATCGCCGCGATATTCGGCAGCCCCTCGGTAATGCACACGACGGCACTGATTTTCCCGAAACTGTTGAGGTAGCGCAGCAACGACAGCGGATCCATACCGTTACGCAAAGCGTCGGGACACAGGCGAAGGGACAGATGCCAACGCGTAGCGCAAGCCGATTGCGGCGGTTCGAGCGGCATTGGGGCTGGCTGCGATTCGTGACGGTTGTCCAGGTAACGGTTGAGACGCTCGACCAACGCCGCGCCCTGCTGCTCGTGCTCTGCGGTCATGCCGTGCAGGTCACCGTGGCTGGCAAGCAACTCAATAAGCGTGCACAAGTGGTCCCGAACTTCGAGGAACAAGGCACTCAGCGATTCGTCCACCCGCAGTTCATTGCCGCGCACCCGATCCAGGACGCTTTCCGCCACATGGGTAAAGGCAACGATCGGCGTTAAGCCAAACAGGCCGGCAGAACCTTTGATGGTGTGGGCGACGCGAAACAACGCGTTGATGGTGTCGGTATCATCCGGCGCCTGTTCGATCTGCAGCAGCGCGTCTTCCATCAAGAGCAATAGCTCCTGGCTTTCGGCGATGAACGTCTGTAGCACGTCGTCCAGATTCATGGGCGAACTCATGGTTTCAACCTCTCTGGTGACGAGGCGTGGCCGACTCGTCGAATAAGCTGTACAGCCCGCTCATGTCCAGTGCATCGAGTACCGCCGTGCTGGGGTTGCTAAGCAGCAGGCTGGAACCGTGGCGCAGTGACGCCTGCTTGATCAGTACCAACAGCTGGAGCCCGGCGGTGTCGATTTCGTCCACCCCACCCAGATCCAGTTCCACTTCCTGCGCCAAGGGAAACAGCTCCAGCAACAGGTCTTTACGCTCAGCGGCGGTGTAAATGGTCAGCGGCCCTTCGAGAACCAGAATCCGACGCAGACAAGCCGTGGTATTTGTCATGACAACCTCCTTTCCAGGGGCTCTGGGCGCCTAAGGCATGATCAGTTTGGAGACGGCACCGAGCATCTGGGCCGGCTGGAAGGGCTTGATAATCCAAGCCTTGGCACCGACGGCTTGGCCCTGTTGTTTCATGGCCTCCCCGGTTTCGGTGGTCAGCATGATCACGGGCGTGAACTTGTAGGGCGCCAGCAGTTTGGCGGCTTTGATAAAACTCAGGCCGTCCATGTTGGGCATGTTCACGTCACTGACAATCAGGTGGATCTTGCGACCGTCAAGCTTGGTTAGGGCATCGCGGCCGTCGACACCTTCGATGACCTCGTATCCGGCGCCCTTCAAGGTGATGCTCACCACTTGGCGAATGGAGGCAGAGTCATCGACAATCAGGATGGTTTTGCTCATGGGAAACTCCCTAGAAAAAAGTGATCTCGGATGAGGGACTGCTCGCCACAGGCTTGCCGTGATGAATCGCGTGCTGTTCAGGCATCGTGTAGGTGCTTGCCAATTGCTCAAGCCAGGTATCGGCGATGATCGGCGCAGGCGCAGCGCCGGCGAGGGCCAGTTGCTGGCGTTCGGCGATATGCGCATGCAGCTTGCAAAGATCGTTGTTGACCAGGGAAAGCATCTGGCCCACCCGATCCTGGAACTGCAGGGCAACCAGTACCCCCGAGATCTCGGTGGCAACGTTTTCGCTTTGCTGCTGAAGACTGCTGCTGGTGTCGACGATGGCCTGGGCGTTATGCCGGAAGTGCTCGATCACCTGGGACACCAGGTGCTCTGACTGAGCCAAGGTGTGGGAATCCTGCTGCGCCTGATGCCGGGAAAGCTCGACGGTGCGGGAGATGGCAGCATTGACGGTGTTCACCGTTTCGCTGATTTTCTGCCCCGTCTCCCCGGACAAACTGGACAGCTTGCGCACTTCATCCGCCACCACCGCGAAGCCGCGTCCGGCATCCCCCGCCCGCGCGGCTTCAATAGCGGCGTTGAGCGCCAGCAAATTGGTCTGTTGGGCAATATCACCGACAAAGTTGGCCATTTCCTGCAACTGCGAAGTGAAATCAGAGAGGAGCAAGATCTCCTTGAGCTCCGACTCCTTGCGCAAAAGCGCATCGCGCAGCGCAACCATGATTGAATCCAGGTCCCGCTGACCCACTTCCAGGATTTCCAGCAACCGCGTGCCCGAATTCTGGCCTGCGCCGTGGGAAGCGGACGCACTGATGTCCCCCGACAACGTCGCAAAGCGGTTGCTCAGCTTGAGGATCGACTCCTCGCTGAGGATGCGCGCCGCGTCGATCTGGTGACTCCAGATGGGCAGGACCTGCGCGCACACCTCGCCCAGCCCTTCATAGGCTGAAATGGCCGGCGGCAGGTGACCTGGCTGATCGTCTTGCCGGGCGTGGGAACGGCTGCCCACTAGACGCTTGTTCCACAGGCCCATGAACAGCGAGCCCAACAGAACAACAGCGCAACTGACCGCACTGCGTAGGGTGAAGTCCGCGTTGATCACAATCGCGGCGCAACCGAGCACTCCGGTCAAACCTGCCGGCAGCAGCATCAAGATCAGGGGGGAGGAAATTACCTGTCCTTTCACCTTCATCTCTCCAGTTCAGTGCGGATCCGGCGGGACCCGGCGCGCGACATCCGCCCTTGGGATGCCCGTTTTTGTTGATCTGAAGAGATGATGGCTAAGTAATGGCGACGGAACTATCAGAGCATCCTGATTTACACCTAAGGATTGCAGTTACACAGTAGGAAAATCCCTACGCGCCCCACAGGACCCGAGCTGGCTGCTGTTCGATCTAATGGGACGTTCGACGGCGCGGCCGAAGGCTAACAGCGCACTCAAGGACCACAGTTATATCGAGTGTGAATCAAGATTTGTGTCGAAGGTGGCGTTGTCGCCGCGCCTTCAATCGCGCCGCGTATCCAACGCACCGCGGCGGCCGTCTCGCCGACGAAATCATGGGAGATCACGTAATCCATGATGCCGGCCTCCAGCAGTGCTCGCGTATGAACCGTAAGCTCATGACCGACGAAAAAAGGCCGATCCTCAGTCGCAAGCGTCTCTATCGCCTGAGCAACGCCTCGGTTGGCGCCGGCCACGTTGTAGATGGCTGCCGGGTGGTCATGCTTGGAAAAATAACGCTTCAATTGTTCAGTGGTGGTCTGAGGGCGATCGTCGGACATCACTCGTTCGTCGATTTTCAGATACGGAAACTCGGAGCGCAGCACCCTACGAAACCCCATCTCTCGCTCTTGCTGGCAGCGAAACGGCACGCTGGTCACCAGCAGGATCTTCGCCGGTTCTTTAGGTAGTGCGTTGCCTATCAGCAACCCGGCGACACTGCCCGCGGCGTATTGATCATTCCCCACGTAAGCACTGCGCCCGGAGTTAGGAAGATCGGTGGTCAGGCACACAACGGGAATACCGAGGCTGCGCAGTTTGCGGATCGCTCGGTTGATCGCCGGATGCTCGCGCGATACGACGATCACACCATCGGCCGAGACGCCCTCGGCCTGAACCTGATCCGCAAAAGAGGCGGGATCGACCTGGTTAGTCGGCACATAGTAGCCATGCACGACGACGCCAGGGGTCGAAGCATTCACCAGCGTCTCGGCGTCGGCCAACGTAGCATTGAAGGTTTCGCCGGAGTCGCAAAATAGCTTGATCTGCAACGTTGCCATGCCGTCAGCCAGATCTTTCTTCAGCTTATCCAGCGCCGCCAGCACTTTCAGACGGGTGTTTTCCCGTACGCCGGGGCGGTTGTTCAGTACACGATCGACGGTCGCTGCCCCAACCCTGGCCACCTTGGCGACCTGTTGAACCGTGGGGCCCTTCCATAAGCGCGCCGAAGTTTGTGTGGTCATCTATAGCCCGCCCTCTTTTGATGTTTTTTACACCATATCACCGCCCTGGCCAGTGTGTTCAAGCGCAAGTACGGCTATCAACGCATTTTCGAATTTGAGGTGATTCACATCATAAAGCGCCTTTGGTGCTCCTTGATGATTGCTTTTGCGGTGCTAATAATCGCGGCATAACAAACACAACAAACCGTCAGGATCGCCCCCATGAATAACTCGCCTCATCGGTTGGTTTCGACCGCCACGGCTGCGCCGCTTTTGCCCCACCGTCCATCTCCTTTCCCAATCAACCCATGCGCGTGTTCGACGCTGCGTTGATGACTGTCGCCCATTGATAGGTAGTTGAATATGAGCATACGAATCGCCGTTATCGGCGCCGGAATTATGGGGGAAGACCACGCCCGCACCATCGCCCAAGACCTCCCGGGCGCCACTTTGCATGTGGTGTGCGATGCGTCGCCAGAACGAGCCAAGCTGATAGCTGACCGCTACGGCGCCGCGGACGTATCCACTGATCCGCTGTTCACGCTTTCTAGGTCCGATGTCGATGCAATTATCATCGCCAGCCCGGACGAAACCCATGCGGGCCTGACCATGGCAGCCATCGAGGCCGGGAAACCGGCACTGTGTGAAAAGCCGCTGTCTCAAAGCCCGGACCAGTGCCTGGCCGTGATCGACAGAGAGATGTCTCAGGGTCGCCACTTCGTGCAGCTGGGCTTCATGCGCCGGTTTGATCCTTCGTACAGGGAAATGAAAAATGCCTTGAGCGACGGCGTGATAGGTCGGGCGGTGATGATGCACAACTTCCACCGCAACGTAGAAGCCCCCGCCAACTTCAGCGGGCAAATGGCGATCAGTAACTCCGCGCCACATGAATTCGATGTGGCGCGTCACGTGCTCGACACCGAATACGTGGCTATTTCAGTGTTCCAACCCGCCCACACGTCCAAGGACGGCGTCGGTGCTCCGGTATTCATGGTGCTGGAAACCCGTGAAGGCCAACTGGTGAACATCGAAATCAATAACAACGCCCATTATGGGTACGACGTACGTGGCGAGCTGGTAGGCGAGCAAGGTTCCGTGCAACTGGCCACACCGGTACATGCTCGCTTCAACACTCGTCTTCAGGGTTTTGAAAAGTATGCCGCCGATTGGCGGCCGCGTTTCGCCGACGCCTATCGCCTGCAAAACAAAGCATTCGTGGAATTTATCAATACAGGCATCTTCCCTGCCTTTGCCGCGAATGCCTGGGATGGCTATTGCGCAGCCGTGGTCGCCCAAGCCGGCATTGAGGCACTCAATCAGCGGCGCCGCGTGGTTTTGCCCACGCTGCAAGCCCCCCCCTTCTATCAGCCGCACGAGGGCGCTACATCATGAAACTGGGATTCGTCACCGATAGCCTGGGTAACCTGCCACTGCGCGAGATGCTCAAGCAGGCTGAACGCCTGGAAGTATCGGGCCTGGAAATCAACACCGGCGGATGGTCGACCGCGCCACACTTTAACCTTGCACAGATGCTCGCCAGTGCCGACGACCGCAAGGCACTCAAACGCAGCTTCCAGGAGCACAACCTGGAAATCATTTCCCTCAACGCCAACGGCAACCCTCTGCACCCCACGCAGCCTGAACAAGGCCAATGCCTGCGGGACACCCTACGCGTCGCCGGGGAACTGGGCGTCAAGACTGTCTGCACCATGTCTGGATTACCGGAAGGTCGGGCCGGCGACAGCATGCCGAACTGGGTGGTTGCCTCATGGCCTCCGGAAACCCAGACAATGCTGCGCTACCAATGGGAAGAACGCCTGCTGCCCTTCTGGAGCGAGATGGCCGACCTGGCCAAGGAAAATGGTGTGGAGCGTATCGCTCTGGAATTGCACGGTAACCAGTGCGTCTACAACGTCCGTTCGCTGCTGAAGCTGCGCAACGCAATCGGGCCGGTGCTAGGCGCCAACCTGGACCCTTCTCACCTGTTCTGGATGGGCGCTGATCCGCTGGTAGCCGCCGAGGCACTGGGCGACGCCATCTACCATGTGCATGCCAAAGATACCTTGCTTAATACGCCGGTCCAGGCCGTGGACTCACTTTTGGAAAATGGCTCATTGATGGATATCTCATCCCGTAGCTGGTCCTACATCACGCTCGGGTTCGGCCACGGCGAGCAATGGTGGAGGCAGTTCTGCTATCGCCTGAAAATGGCTGGCTACGATGGCTGGCTATCGATCGAGCATGAGGACGTTTTGCTCAACAGCCTCGAGGGTTTGGAAAAGTCCGTAAGACTGCTCAAAAGTGTCATGCCAGTTGCCGCCAGCGACTTCAAACCCCAGTCCATCTGAATCGCAGCGCGAGAAAACCCATGTAATTCCCTATTCGATCGCTCACCGCAACGGCGAGTGAGCACCCCAATGAGTTTCAGTCAGGAATATCACAATGACAATTAATTCCTACGGAAATACGGCGGACACTTCAGTCGCCTATGCAAGCCCTCAAAAACGCCAGGCACAGCGTTACCTGCAAAAAGTGACATGGATCGCCACGTTTGGCGGCCTGCTGTTCGGCTTCGATACCGGCGTCATCAATGGCGCCCTGCTCTACATGAAAGATGACCTGGGGCTGACGCCTTTTACCGAAGGCTTGGTCGCCAGTGCCTTGTTGATCGGCGCCATGCTGGGGGCGCTGTGCAGCGGTCGCTTATCGGACCTCAAGGGCCGGCGCCGTATCATTTTGTTCCTCGCCGTGCTGTTTTTTCTTGGCGCATTGGCGTGTGCCCTGGCGCCCACGCTCAATTTCATGGTGGCCGCCCGCTTTACCCTGGGGTTAGCGGTGGGCGGCGCATCGGTGGTGGTGCCGGCATACCTCGCAGAGATGGCTCCGTCCAGCATTCGCGGGCGCATCATTACCCGTAACGAATTGATGATCGTCACCGGGCAATTCCTGGCTTTCACCACCAACGCCACCCTGGGCAATGTGTTCGGCGATCTCGATGGTGTTTGGCGCTGGATGCTTGCCTTGGCCACGCTGCCAGCCGTAGCACTCTGGTTGGGAATGCTCTACATGCCCGAAAGCCCGCGCTGGCTGGCAACCAAAGGCCGCTTCAGAGAGGGCCTGGAAGTCCTGAAACTGGTACGGGAAGAGTACTATGCCAAGGCTGAAATGGAGGCCATCACCCAGCAGATCAGCAACGAACGATTCATCAAGAAAGGTGGCTGGCGCGACCTGTCACAGAAAGGCGCGCGACGCATATTTTTGATTGGCATCGGTATTGCGGTGACATCGCAACTGACCGGCGTCAATTCGATCATGTACTTCGGCACCCAGATCCTTACGGAAGCCGGCCTGGAACAGCGGAGTGCACTGATCGCCAACGTCGTAAACGGCATCATCTCGATTGGCGCAACGTTCGTGGGCATTGCTCTGCTGGACCGCGTGGGCCGTCGCCCCATGATGCTGCTCGGTTTCACCGGCACCACATTGTCTTTACTGTTGATTGGCCTGGTTTCAGTTTTTGTCGACCCCTCCGTGACCCGCGCCATGCTTATCCTCGCAGCCATGGCGATGTTCCTGGCCTGCATGCAAGGGCTGATCGGGCCTGCCTTTTGGGTACTTTTGGCAGAGATTTTCCCCATGCGCATCCGCGGCGGATGTATGGGTATGGCGATCGCTGCGTTCTGGTTGACCAACGTGATGATAGGCATGTTCTTTCCATCTCTGGTGGCAACGCTCGGGATCGGCCAGACCTTCTTTGTGTTCGTGGGCGCAGGGCTGCTGTCCCTGACCTTCGTCGCGGTATGGGTCCCGGAGACACGCGGCAGCACGCTCGAAGAGATTGAGCAGCGGTTGTATGGCTAGCCGGGGATGGCGCGGACCTGTTGGAAGTCGATCTGCGCCTCATGAAGGCCCTTGTAAGCCTGGCGCAGATAAACCCGGCGATGTTCAGTGCTGCCTGTACCCAGCACGCAGAATGGCTGCGCAAGCGCGCGACCATTGCGCTTGGACTGGACGAGGACCGGCACAAACTCAGGCAGCGGCGCAACCGCTGCTGTACTGAGCCCCTCTACGAACTGGCTTTTTGCGCAGCGGCGCCACTGCTCTCCGATTGCAAAAAGCCACGTGCCAGTTGCTGATACAGTTCGGGCCCCATCCTGGCGCTGACCGCTTTGGCAATCAGCGCGACCGCCATCAGACTGATGACCATGCCATGGCTGTCGATCATCTCCATGACGATGATTGCAGAGGTGATCGGCGACTGCGTGACCGCTGCCAGAAACCCCACCATGCACAATGCAATGATGGGCTGTGCCGCCAAGGCGAAGTAGTCGGCGACATTGGCCCCGACAGCGGCGCCTACCGCCAAAGAGGGGGCAAAAATACCGCCAGGGATGCCGGAAAAGTAAGTCACTACGGTCGCAAGAAAACGCGTAATAGGCGCGTGCCAGGGTAAACCAACATCGGAAACGATGATTTGGGAGGTGATCCCGTAACCGCTGCCATAGGACATCCCCCCACTGAGCCAACCAAGCACCGCGACGATCAAGCCGCAGCCCCCTGCGAACCAGACAGGATGCAGCCGGCGCCATTCCCAGACGACAAAACGACGATGACGCTGTGGCCACAGGAGCATCCGACTGAACAAGCCGCCCATAAGGCCACAGCCAATACCTATCGCCAGTACCGGAACAACGATATCGAGATTGGCCTCTTGCACGTCGAAGTGCCCGAAATAGTTGTAGTTGCCCTGCAAGGCAATCGCGACCATCCCCGACAAAATAATAGTGCTGAGCAACACCCCACTGGTGCGCGTTTCCAACTTGCGCCCCAGTTCCTCCACCGCAAAGGCCACGCCCGCCAAGGGGGTGTTGAAGGCGGCGGCAATACCCGCTGCGCCGCCCGCCAGGATAAGGTCTTCAGCGCGGATGATTCGTGCATTGGGCAGATAGCGGTGAAAGCAATGCATGATTGAGGCGGCGACTTGCACCGAGGGGCCTTCACGGCCGGCTGAAAAGCCTCCCGTCAGGGCCAGAGTTCCAAGGCCAATCTTGGCGAAAGCCAAACGCAACGACACCAACTTATCCACGGGTTTGCCTTGGTGCGCCAACCGCGTGGCCGCGATCACCTGGGGAATGCCGCTACCTTGGGCCCCTGCAAAAAATCGCGAGGTCATCCACACCACAAACATGCCGATCAGCGGCGTATAGATAAACGGCAGCCAGGGCCGCTCGGCAGCCTGTTGGGCGAACTGCATCAGCGCCAGGTCAGCCAGCCGGGCAAACATCACAACCAGCAATCCGGCGAGGGTAGCAGCGGCCCAGAGCGTCACTCGAGTGCGCCACCGGATAGAGGCAAAACGGCGACGTATCAGCAATATCGGTTTGATCACCCGAGCGGATTCCCGTTGTGAGACTCAATAAAATGTCATAACGAGAATAACGGGTTAAACCGTCAGGTCCAACCGGCAGTCAGCTAACCATGGCCCCCGCCTGACCGCTCCTCGACAGCCTCAGCCAGTCATTCTGATACAGAGTATGACCGTCCGTCGCCATTGCCGTGATCAATCAACTACAGTTGAGTCGCTCTGAATAAAAACAAAACAAGCCGGAGAGATTCCCATGCTGGTAAAGAACCGCTTCATTCTGTTGGCAACTGCTGCAGCCCTGGCACTGACCACCACGACACAGGCAGCCCCTGTATTCATCAACGTTCTGACCGGCGGCACCAGCGGGGTGTATTACCCCATCGGGGTCGGCCTCTCACAGATCTACAACGAAGGCATCCCCGGCGTGAAGACTTCGGTTCAGGCCACCAAGGCCTCCGTGGAGAACCTGAACCTGCTGCAATCGGGTCGAGGCGAGTTGGCGCTGGCGTTGGGCGACTCGGTGGCGGATGCGAAGAACGGCGTCGAGGAAGCGGGCTTCAGTAAACCACTGACCAAGTTGCGCGCTATTGCCGGCGCGTACCCCAACTACATTCAAATCGTGGCCAGCAAAGAGTCGGGGATCGAGACACTGGCGGACCTTAAAGGCAAGACCATCTCGGTCGGCGCGCCGAAATCGGGTACCGAGTTGAACGCACGGGCGATTTTCAAGGCGGCGGGCCTGACCTATGCAGATATGGGCAAGGTGCAATACCTGCCTTTTGCCGAGTCGGTGGAGCTCATCAAGAACCGGCAGTTGGATGCCACGCTACAGTCCTCCGGGCTGGGTATGGCCGCCATCCGTGACTTGTCATCGGTGATGCCGCTGAACTATGTGGCCATCCCCGCGGACGTGGTGGCGAACATCGGCAACGCGGCCTATCACAGCGCGATGATTCCAGCCGACACCTATGACGGCCAACCTGACCCAGTGCCGACGGTTGCCATCACCAACATTCTGGTGACCCGCTCGGACGTGCCCGATGAGTTGGCGTACCAGATGACAAAGTTGTTGTTCGAAAACCTCTCGCGTCTGGGCAACGCTCATTCGGCAGCCAAGGACATCACCCTGGAAAACGCCACCAAGAACCTGCCGATTGCGCTGCATCCGGGCGCCGAACGCTACTACACCGAAAAAGGCGCGCTCTAGCCGCGAGCGATGCACGGCGCAGCGGATCGCTGCGCCAACGTTCCGCCCTTTTTCCATGCAGTGAGGCAGGCAGCTAATGAGTGAAGAACATCACGGCATCTCTGCGATCCCGCGAGACTGGCCAAAAACGCTGTTTTACGTCGCGTTGTTATTTTCGATCTTTCAGATCGTCACGGCAGCCTTTTCGCCCTTTTCAAGCCAGGTACTGCGCGCGATACACGTCGGCTTCTTATTGTGGATGGTCTACCTGAGCTATCCGGCCTATGGCAACCGGCGCCCCTGGCAACCGTTGGCCTGGATTCTCAGCCTCGCAGCCATTGCCACCGCGTTTTATCAATGGCGGTACGAGGCTGATCTGATCCAGCGCTCAGGGGACCTGACCACCGCAGATACGGTGATCGGCATTGTGCTGGTGCTGCTGGTGTTCGAAGCCGCTCGACGGGTGATGGGCATTGCCCTGCCAATCATCTGCGGGTTGTTCCTGGCTTATGGCCTGTTTGGCGAGCATCTGCCGGGGGAGCTGGCCCATCGAGGTTATGGTTTCGATCAAATCATCAACCAGCTGTCTTTTGGCACCGAAGGGCTGTACGGCACGCCCACCTATGTTTCGGCGACCTATATCTTCCTGTTTATCCTGTTCGGCGCATTCCTTGAACAGGCCGGCATGATCAAGTTGTTCACCGACTTTGCCATGGGCCTGTTCGGCCACAAACTGGGTGGGCCGGCCAAAGTCGCCGTGGCCTCATCGGCGCTGATGGGCACGATAACCGGCTCGGGCATCGCCAACGTGGTGACTACTGGACAATTCACCATCCCTCTGATGAAGCGCTTCGGCTACCGGGCAGCTTTTGCCGGCGGGGTGGAAGCGACCGCCAGCATGGGCAGTCAACTGATGCCGCCGGTCATGGGTGCCGTCGCGTTCATCATGGCCGAAACCATTAACGTCCCGTTCGTGGAGATCGCCAAGGGAGCGTTGATCCCCGCGATTTTGTACTTTGGCTCGATCTTCTGGATGGTTCACCTGGAAGCCAAGCGCTCCAATCTCCAGGGCCTGCCCAAGGATCAATGCCCCAGTGCGCTGGGCGCAGTGAAGGAGAACTGGTATCTGCTGATACCCCTGCTGGTATTGGTCTACTTATTGTTTTCCGGGCGTACGCCGTTGTTTTCCGGCATGGTCGGATTGGCACTCACGGCCATCGTGATTCTCGGCTCGGCAATTATTCTAAAAGTACAAAGCTTTGGCTTGCGCTGCGCATTCTGGATTGCGCTGGGCATCCTCTGTACAGGCTTTTTCCAACTGGGCATCGGTGTGATCTTTGCCGTGATTGCGGTGCTGGTGGTGGGCTGCGGGCTCATCAAGGGCGGGCACGAAACCTTGACCATCTGCCTGCACGCCCTGGTAGAAGGCGCACGCCATGCTGTACCGGTTGGCATCGCGTGCGCCCTGGTGGGGATCATTATTGGTGTGGTCTCACTGACGGGCGTCGCCTCGACGTTTGCGGGATACATCCTGGCGATCGGCCGAGACAATCTACTGCTTTCGTTGATCCTGACGATGATCACCTGCCTGGTGTTGGGCATGGGTATTCCGACCATACCCAACTACATCATCACCAGCTCGATTGCAGCCCCCGCCCTTTTGGAATTGGGCGTACCGTTGATTGTGTCGCACATGTTTGTGTTTTATTTCGGCATCCTCGCCGACCTGACGCCCCCCGTCGCCCTCGCCTGCTTTGCCGCGGCCCCGATCGCTAAAGAGACTGGGTTCAAGATCAGCCTCTGGGCGGTGCGAATTGCCCTGGCGGGGTTTGTCATACCCTTTATGGCGGTCTACAACCCGGCGTTGATGTTGCAAGGCGATAATTTGTGGATGACCGCGTACATGCTGATCAAGACCTTGTTAGCGGTCGGGCTCTGGGGCATGGCATCCACCGGTTATTTGCTGCGCAAGATGCCCCTGTGGGAACGACTGCTGAGTGTGGCGGCTGGAGCCTTGCTGGTGGTGGCGTTGCCGCTGACCGATGAATTGGGCTTCGCGCTGGGGATAGCGGTGATCCTCCAGCATGTCTGGCGGTCCCGACGTGCAGAGCTCGCCCTACCATGATCGGCGTATGCCTGGGCCTGACCAGCGTGGTGTGGGCCCAGCTGTCGGTTTCACACTTCACGCTGGCCTGGGATCACACCATTGAAAAGATCCGCTGGGAGGAAGACTACCGCGTGACTGAGCAAGGGCTAGTCCTGGAAGAGGCGCGGGTACGCGGTAACGGTGCGGGGATGGAGGTTCCAGACGACGCACGACTGGAAAATGGCAGCTGGCACTACCGGCACCCATTGCCGCCTTTGCAACCCTTGCGGCTGGGGCGAACACCGGAGGCTGGCGATTACCAGCTGTGTGTCGATGGCCAGTGTCACGCTCTGAGCCATTGGGTGGGCGCGCCAACCACGCGCCATCCCTTCATTCAACTATGGCCGTGCAACACCGGCTGACGGGCGGATGATCACTCAGTCCGCAGATGTCCCTTGCTATTACTTATGCTGATCCGCGTTGCCTTCTTGCATTTGCACGGAGGACTTGGTCGAGCTGCTATTACCTTTGGTGGCATTGTCCGAGTTATCGAAGCAACCCTGCAGGAGGAACAGACTGCACACACTCAGGCACACATATAGCTTTTTCATGATGGTTTACCCGGCAGTAGAGGAATAAGTCATGGACAAGCGCTTTATCTGCAACGGCCCATGTGTAGTCTGTCCATGGGCACTCAACGTATGTTCAACAAATTTGATCCAAGCCTGATAAGCGGTTGATGTTTCCATGCACTTAAAAAACAGCCTGGAGTTGTGCCTGTCGTCGGTGTTTCGTGCACAAATAACAAACTTTCTCGACACGAGGGTTATCCATAGGGAAGCATTCGACTCAGCGGAAGGGATTCAACCATGTCTGCAACACGTACATTCCTCGTACTCAAAACGGCTTGTGCAAGCGCAGCGGCGCTGCTGCTCGGCGCTTGCGCGGCTGACAATACAGCCTCCAATGTGGTCGCACCCGGCGATGCCCCCTCGCCGACCACACGCACCCTGGACGCCGGCGCAGCGCTATTGCAATCGCGCCCTCCGATTGATGCTTTGAACGCTTACCTCGACGGTTTCCATTTCTACAACGGCGATATGAAAGCGCAAATGGAGGCCCATCACTATTGCGCGATCCTCAACGACGAAGTGATCCAGTGCGTGATCTACGATGGCAATCGCAAGGACGCCAAGTTGATGGGTGTGGAATACATCATCAGCGAGCGCTTGTTCACCGGCCTGCCCAAGGCCGAGCAGGCGCTGTGGCACAGCCATGTGCACGAGGTGAAATCCGGCCAACTCGTGGCGCCCGGTATCCCTGAGGTGGCCGAGCATGCGCTGATGGAAAAGCTCGTGCACACCTACGGCAAGACCTGGCACACCTGGCACACCGACCTGCATAAGGACCTGCCCTTGGGCGTGCCCCAACTGATGATGGGCTTCACCGCCGACGGCCAGGCCGACCCGCAAAAAGTCGCCGAGCGCGATCAACGGTTCGGCATTGACAGCGCACAGAAGCGCAAAGACCGCGCGGATATACCGGCTCCCGCCGTGGCGCCAGGGGCGGATGCGTGGCGCCGGGGCCAGGTATTTCAGATAGCTGATCCAACCCAAACACCCCATCGGCACTGAATTCATCGATTGAGGAGCCAAGCTATGCAATCCCTCAAGATCGCCACGTTCAATGTCAATGGCATAGGCGCACGCCTGCCGAACCTGTTGCAGTGGCTGGAGCGAGAGCGGCCCGACATTGTCTGCCTGCAGGAGCTGAAAGCGCAGGACAACGCCTTCCCCGCCAAGGCGCTGGAGCAAGCAGGTTACGGCTCTGTACACCATGGCCAGGCGGCGTGGAACGGAGTCGCCATTCTGGCGCGCGATGCCGAGCCGCTGTTGATCCATAGAGGGTTACCGGGGGCCGAACATGATCCCCAGGCCCGTTATCTGGAAGCGGCGGTGCTGGGGGTAATCGTCGGCTGCCTGTACCTGCCCAACGGCAACCCTCAGCCTGGGCCGAAGTTCGATTACAAACTGCAATGGTTCGAACAGTTGATTCAACACGCTCAAACCTTACACAGCAGTGAACACCCGGTGGTGCTGGCTGGAGATTACAACGTGGTGCCTACCGATCTGGATATCTACAACACCCGCTCGTGGCTCAAGGATGCCCTCCTCCAGCCCGAGAGCCGCGCGTGCTACCAAAAGCTTCTGGACCAAGGCTGGGTCGACTCGCTTCGGCACCTGTATCCAGACGAGCGCGTATACACGTTCTGGGATTATTTCCGTCAGCATTGGCAGAAAAATTCTGGTTTGCGTATCGATCATCTATTGCTGAACCCGGTGTTGGCCCCACGCCTTGAAAACGCCGGCGTCGATGCATGGGTGCGCAACGAAGAACATGCCAGCGACCATGCACCGGTCTGGGTTCAAATCAGTGCCAAACCGCGCAAGCGTATCCAGCGTACTTGAACCTCTAGGAGCAATGCCGGTGATGTACCCAACTACCCCCGATGGCCGCTATTTCGTCGTAAGAGGTACCCTGTGGCGGTGCAGCAACCCCTCGCTGCCCGAAGACACTCGGCAGGGCCTGGTCAATCAACTGATGACGGCGCGCCGTGCGGTCAAAGCCGCCAAGGCGTCCGGTGATCCGCGCCAGTTGCAGGCTGCTCGCACACAAGTGCAGAAAGCCAAGGTGGGCCTGGGTGAGCGTGGCCCGGTGTGGTGGGATGACGGTGCTGCGGATCTCAACCAGAAGAAGGTAAGCGATACGCCCTATGCCCAATGGCATGCGGCGTTGGCCGAGACGTCAGCTTAGCGCCCCATTAGCTCGGTTCTGCAATGGGTGTGGCCAGGCGATTGCAGCCATATAGCACAACCCCCAGCAGCATCAGCGCACCGCCGCGCAGCCACGTATCGAGGCTTTGCTGGCTGAGCAGAACCAGGCACGAGGTTATCGCCAATATCGGCACCCAGGTCGGCACGCGGAAGTGGTCCTTGTCGACGCGGTCCCGACGTAGCACCAGCACGGCCAGATTAGTGCTGAGGAACACAAACAACAGCAACAGCACCACCGTCTCGGCCAGGGCTGCGAGCGTGCCGGTGGCGGTCAGCGCCATGGCCACGCCGCTGGTGGCCACGATCGCCACCAGCGGCGTACGGCGTTTGGGCAGAACCCGCGACAATGGCGCCGGCAACAACCCCATGCGAGCCATGCCGTACGCCAGGCGGCTGGCCATGATCATCGTCAGCAGTGCGCCGTTGGCCACCGCCACCAAGGCAATGAAGGCGAATAACTGGGGTGGAATGTTCAGGCCCGAAGCCCGCACTACTTCCAGCAGCGGCGCTGAGGTAGCCATCAGTCGGTCCGTCGGCAACACCACGGAGGCAGCGACCCCGACCGCCATGTACACGATACCGGCGGTGACCAATGCGGCGAACAGCGCGCGCGGATACACGGTGCGCACGTTACGGATTTCTTCCGCCAGGTTGGCCGAGGTCTCAAAGCCGACAAACGAATAGAACGCCAACAATGCCGCCCCCAATACCGCGAGCATTGGGTTCACGCCAGGCTTGAATTCTACGGCGCGCCCCAGGTTCGCCTCACCGGCCTGGAAACACCAGGCCGCAGCGATGACCACGAGCAACAACCCGGACAACTCAATGCAGGTCATAACCATATTGGCGCCCAGGGACTCTTTGATACCACGCGCATTGAGCAATGCGATCACCGCCAGGAACACCAAGGCCGCCAAGGTCGGTGGCACCTCAAAAAACGCCGCCAGATAGTCGCCGGTAAACGCCAGGGACAGCCCCGCCGCACTGGTGACCGCGGCCGCGAGCATACTGAAGCCCACCAGAAACGAAACCAGAGGCGACTTGAACGCCTTCTCAGCGAACACCGACGCGGCGCCGGCGTGGGGGTATTTGGTTACCAGTTCCGCGTACGAGCCGGCGGTGAGCATGGCGAAGAACAACGCCACCAGCAGCGGCACCCAGATCGCCCCGCCCACTTGCCCGGCAATGGTGCCAGCCAACGCATAGACACCGGCGCCCAGCACATCGCCAAGGATGAACAAAAACAGCATCGGTCCGGTGACGGCGCGGCGCAGTGACGGCTTGGAAGACGAAGCGTTGCTGAGGCTGGAATCAGTCATGGGCGGCTCTACGGGCGGGTTGCACTGTGGATTCAGCCGGCGTGAGCCGGCAATAGCAAAGTTGTTTAAACATGGAAAAGCGTTACGCTGCCATAGTTCATTTATTTGCTTATCCCACAGCCCTAAGAGCCATGAAAAAGAGTGATCTGCCAGTCAAGACCTGCGTGACATGTGGCCTGCCTTTCACCTGGAGAAAGAAGTGGGCGCGTTGCTGGGACGAGGTGCGTTATTGCTCGGAGCGCTGCCGACGCAACAAACCCTGAGCATGCCCTTGGTCAACGCCGGACGATCAACTGCAGGGTTTACGGCCGCATAGCCAATTCCGGTAGGGCTTGTGCTGCGGGTCCTCGCGAAAGTCTTGATCGACCCCATAGCCACACTCCTGATACAGCTTGCCGAGTATGGCCATGCACGTGGCATTGCCATACTCGGCGTAGCGCTCGATATAGCGCAGGTTGTCGCGCTCAAACGGTTTCTGGCCGGCAATTCACATGCAGCGAAAGCCAGTCATCGATGAGTCGTAATCGGCGGGTCGGGTCAGGCTTTTACAGCCCATGATGGTGCTCAACAGCACCAGAAGCGTCAGGGTCTTTAACATAGCGTCCATGCATCCGGGTGAACGGGAAAACGGCATTATGCCAGTAATGACTGGATTGGCTTCACCCTGGGGCCGCGAGTCAGGGTTGCCTGCGTTTGGATCGGTAATGGCGTATCAGCCCCACAGCCACCACCACGCCGACGACGCCTAGTGCAATAGGCAGTCGATAAGGTTTCAAGTCGCCCAAGACGCGTTGCAAAAACTCCCCAGCCCAATACCCCGCACTGGCAAACAGCGTGGCCCAAACCAGCGCGCCAATGGCATTGATGCAGGCAAACTTAAGCGGTGAAATCCTGCTCGCGCCAATCACCATCGGCCCCAACAAACGCATGCCATAGAGAAAGCGCACCGAAAAAATCGACACCGTGGGGTGCCGATGGATCAACGTTGTGATCTTGTCGATGGCCGCTTGTTTTTTATGTAAGCGCGGCAACAAACGGTCGCCGAAATAGCGCCCCGCCCAGAACAGCAATTGGTCCCCCAACATGCCGGCGAGACTGGCGTAGGCGATCACGGGCAGCAACTTGAGCACCTGCTGATGCGCCGCCACGCCTCCCAGTATCAGAATCGTTTCGCCTTCCAGTAGGCAGCCGATAAAAACGGCCCAGTAACCATAGGTGGCCAGCAGGTAATTCAGGTCGAAGTGTTCAAACATGCGCGCGCATTTGCTCCATAACGGCTAAATGTCTCGGGGCCAGTGCTGATCGGTGGCGACAGCACATGGACACAGCCGTGAGCGAGACGGTTCCTTCAACAGGTGATGAGCAGCCGCTTATGGGACATTCGCGCCAGCGCCGCGCCCTGCTTTATTTACCCCCGGTCACATCGAGAAAGGTGCCGGTTACGAACGACGCCTCCGCGCCCGCCAGCCATAGAATCGCCCGTGCCACCTCTTCCGGCTGGCCGCCCCGCCCCATGGGGATCGAGTCCTTGACGCGATCGACCCGCCCAGGCTCACCGCCACTGGCGTGCATGTCGGTGTAGATATGCCCGGGGCGAATACCGTTGACGCGTATGCCTTCCCGCGCCACCTCTTTAGCCAGCCCGATGGTGAACGTTTCGAGGGCGCCCTTGGAGGCCGCATAGTCCACGTATTCATTGGGGCTGCCAAGTCGGGCCGATGCCGAAGAGACATTGATGACCACCCCACCAGCGCCATTATGACGATAGGACATGCGCCGTACCGCCTGTTGGGCACAGAGTATCGGCCCGATGGCGTTGACTGCGAAAATGCGCTGCATCCGCTCGAAGTCGAGAGCCTCCACCCGTGATTGCAGTGCCAGTACCCCGGCGTTATTGACCAGGACGTCGATGCGCCCGAACTCACGGTCGATGGCCGCGAATAGATCGGCCACCTGGCGCGGATCCGCACTGTCGGCGCGCATGGCCAAGGCCTTGCGTCCCAATAACTGCACATCCGCAACCACCGCCTGCGCTGCGGACTCGTTGCTGACGTAGCTGATGGCCACGTCATACCCTCGTTGGGCCGCCAGCCGGGCGGTAGCGGCACCCACCCCGCGACTGCCGCCGGTTATCAGGATCAAAGGGGCCTGCGAAACAGTGGTCATGGTGAATCCCTCTCTAGGTGATTGGCCGAGTCAGCCGAGGATGATGGCGCCGCAGGCGATCACCACGCACGCCAGAATGCGGCGCGCAGTCAGCGCCTCGCCGAGGAACCCGTAGCCAATCAATGCCGCAAACAGCACGCTGGTTTCGCGCAATGCGGATACTGCGCCCAAGGGCGCTTCATTCATGGCGTAGATGACCATGGCATAGGCGAGCAAAGAGACCAGCCCGCCGAGCACCGCCGTCAGGGTGCCGGGCCGCACGCGGAACAGGCTGCGGGTATCGCGCAGAGCGATGTAAACCATGGGCATCAGCACGCCCCAGAGGGCGCTCATCCAGACGGTGTAGGCCATTGGCGCGCCGGAGAGCCTGGCGCCGATGCCATCGACAACACTGTAGGCGGCGATAAAGCAGCCTGTGCCCAGGGCATAGGGCAGGCTGGGGACCGAAAGCCGTCGCCCTCTGAACGCCAGCGAAATAATCCCACCCGAGACCAAAGCAATACCGAGCAACTGGCCAGGAGCGATGGTTTCCCCGGCAAAAACGGCGGCCCCCAGCGTGATCAGCACCGGCGAAGAACCACGGGAAATCGGATAGATCTGCCCCAGGTCGCCGACCCGGTAACTGCGCACCAGGAACAAGTTGTAGCCCACATGCAGCAGCCCCGACAGCAGCGCATAGCCCCAACTTTCAACCGCAGGCGGCAGCATAAACACCGCAGCGACCGCGCAGGTAATGGCGATCGCCATGCACATCACCGTCATGGACCACAGGCGATCGGCACCGCTGCGCAGCAGGGCATTCCAGCTGGCATGCAGGAGCGCGGCGAAAAGGACGAGGCAGACCAGATGAATAGGCATGCCTCATTCTATTTACGCCGGTGTCGGGACTACAGCGAAGTCTCCTCATCAAGGCATGAATGAACACTCATCATGGGCGCCTTCACGTCCCGCACTTTCAGCGCCTCACTCATTAACCATTGGCGAAAGCTGACGATGTGCGGCAACGTTTCGACGCCTTTGGGGCACACGAAGTAATAAGCCAGCGGCGATGGGAAATGCACGTCGAACAGCCGCACCAGACGGCCATCGCTGATTTCCTTTTCGACATGCCCGCTGCGCACCAATGCCACGCCTTGGCCGAGCAAAGCCGCCTCGACCGTCATGTTGGTATCGCCGAATCTGACACTTTCCCTGAGCGGCAGATACACCAGGCCCAGCGCCTCGAACCACGCCTCCCATTTGGGTGCCAGTTCTGCGCCATCACGGGCCAACAGCGGAAAATGCAACAACTCGGCGGGGCTCAGCGGTGTCCCGACGCGGCGCAGCAATTCGGGACTGGCCACGGGAAATACCTGTTCCCCGAACAAGAACTCCGAATACAGGCCAGGGTAACTGCCCTTGCCCAGCCTGATCGCGACGTCTGCCTGGGCGTTGGAGAAATGAATAATGGCATCCGTGGTGTCCAACGACACCAGCAGCTCGGGGTGCAGGCGAGAGAGGTTCGGCAGGCGTGGCAACAGCCATTTCAGCGCAAAGGAATAGGTGGTGCTGACGCTGAGCCGAACCCTGCCCTTCTGCTCGCGCAGGTCGTTGAGCGTCGCCTCCAGGCTCAAAAAAAACTCGCGCACGATAGGCGCCAGAGTTGCGCCCGCCGCTGTCAGGCGCAGCGCCTTGCCACGCTCGAACAACTGCACGCCCCACAGCGCCTCAAGATGCTTGAGCTGGTGACTGACGGCGCTTTGAGTCACATGCAGTTCCTGCGCGGCGGCAGTAAAGGTCGGGTGGCGGGTAGCGACTTCAAAAGCGCGGAGTGTCGCGGTGGGCGGCAGGTCTCTCATCGGGGCGTATCCAGCGAGTCATCAGAGGGTGTTGCATGAACGTTAGCTCATCATAAAGCCAAGCTGATTGAATAACCTCGCCGTTGAAGCAGCCAAAATGCCTAACTTTAGGCTACAGTTCGCAATAGTGGCATTTAGACATGACCGTCGGTCACCTGCTGGTAATAAACCAGACGGAAGGCACACTGGCGTGTCTAAAGTTGCGGCACATAGGGCAGATAACCCCTATGTTGTTTATATGTCCGCAGTACTGTTCAAGGATCGAACTATGACCCCGCCTCCATCCAGCCGCACTTCCCTTACCGGTCATCCGCGTTTTCGTTGGTTCGCTTTCATTCCCGTGGTGCCTGCGGTGATCTGGATCCTCGTCCAGTCAACCTCCGCGGCCAACCTCGTTGCGTGCGCGGCGTTGGTGCTGGTCGGTCTTGGGGCCTGCGCCTGGAGCGCGAAATCTCAGCGCGATGCCCTATGGCGCGCGACATCGAGCGCATTGGCCAATCAGGCCGATGCCGACGCAGCGCACAACAGCCAGGCGGCGCGGGCGCAACTCGATGAGGTGTTGCTGGGCGCCATGCCGATCTGGGCCAAGCAGGTGGAAAGTTCACGCCAGCAGACCGAGGAAGCCATTGTCAGCCTGGCGAATCGTTTCACTGGGATCGCCGCACGCTTGCAGGAAACCGTCCAGGCTTCACAGCACGCAGCCGGTGAACTGGATGGGCAAGCCGCCGACGGCGCGCTCAAGGTGCTGGCGCGCAGTGACAGCGAATTGAGCCAGGTGATCGACTCACTTAAGGCCACCCAATCCAGCCGCGACCAAACCCTGGCGCAAGTACGCGGCCTTACCGCCTACACCGGCGAATTACGCACCATGGCCGCCGACGTCGCCGCGATTGCCGCGCAGACCAACCTGCTTGCCCTGAACGCCGCAATCGAAGCGGCCCGTGCCGGTGAAGCCGGGCGCGGTTTTGCGGTGGTGGCCGATGCGGTGCGCAGCCTGTCGAGCAAGTCCAGCGAGACCGGCCAGCAAATGTCGGCCAAGGTCGACATTATCAACAACGCCATTACCCAACTGGTGCAGGCCGCCTCCACCAGCGCCGATCAGGACAGCCACTCCGTCGGCGCGTCCGAGCAAAGCATCCAACTGGTGCTTGAGCGCTTCCAGAACATCACCGGGCGCCTGGCCGAGTCCGCTGACCTGCTCAAGCAGGAAAGCTACGGCATCCGCGACGAAATGACGGACGTGCTGGTCAACCTGCAGTTCCAGGACCGGGTCAGCCAGATTCTCAGCCATGTGCGCGACAACATGAACGCCTTGCACGATCACTTGCGTCAGGCCAGGCAAGCGCCGGACCAGGCCGTGAGCATCGACGCCCGACAATGGCTGGCCAGTATGGAGGCCACCTACGCCACCGACGAGCAGCGGCGCACGCACCATGGCAACGACGCCGCGCAGCAGAATTCCCAAGACATCACTTTCTTTTAGGAGCCCATCATGGCGAAAAGTGTATTAGTGGTCGACGACTCCAGCAGCGTGCGGCAAGTGGTCGGTATTGCCTTGAAAAGCGCCGGTTACGACGTGATCGAGGCCAGCGATGGCAAGGACGCCCTGGGCAAACTCAACGGGCAGAAAGTGCACCTGATCATCAGTGACGTGAATATGCCCAATATGGACGGCATCACCTTCGTCAAAGAGGTGAAGAAGCTGGCCAACTACAAGTTCACGCCGATCATCATGCTGACCACCGAGTCCCAGGAATCGAAAAAGGCCGAAGGCCAGGCCGCGGGCGCCAAGGCGTGGGTGGTCAAGCCGTTCCAGCCGGCGCAGATGCTGGCGGCGGTGTCCAAGCTGATTCTGCCGTGATCCGGGGAGGCTGGCATGTCCATCACCCACGAAACCACTGACGACACGGCCCGCGTGGGCATTGAAGGCGAGCTGACGATCTACACCGTCGCCGAGCTGGCCGCCGCGCTGCTGCCGCAGGTTGGCGCCGCGGCCCGCCTTGAGCTAGACCTGTCACAGGTCACTGAGATGGATGGCGCCGGCCTGCAACTGCTCGCGGTGATCGAGCGCGAAGCCGGCATCAACGGCACGGCCCTGAGCCTGACTGGCCAGAGCCAGGCCGTCACGCAAACACTGCAACTCTGTCGCGGCGCCGCGTTGTAGGCGGCGCCACCGTTCATTGATCGACAAGGAAAGTCCAGGTGAGCATCAATCTCGATCAGGCACAGCAGACCTTCATCGTGGAGGCCCGCGAACTGTTGCAGGCCATGGAGCAATCCCTGCTGCAACTGGAGAACGAACCCGACGATCAAGACGCCATCGGTGCGATATTCCGCGCCGCGCATACCATCAAAGGCTCCGCCGGGCTGTTCGGCCTGGCGCCGATCGTGGGGTTCACGCATATCGTCGAAGATGTGCTGGACCGCCTGCGCGACGGCGATATCGCGGTGGATGCCGACTTGATCGCCCTGCTGCTCAAGTGCGGCGACCATATGCTCGAACTGATCGACGTGGTTGCCAGTCGTGGTGAAGCCCTTACACCCGCCGCATTGCAGCGCGGTGAGGCTTTGCGCGAGGCGCTGGGTGTCTACCACCCGCTTCACGCCACAACCGCCGACGCCGTCACCGCTAAGGCGGCCGACGGCGAGTCAGCCGAAGTGCTGTGGCATATTTCTCTGCGCTTCGGCGCGGACGTGTACCGCAATGGCATGGACCCGCTGTCGTTCCTGCGCTACCTCCAAACCCTGGGGCAAATGGTGCAGGTCGACACCCTCACCGACAGCATCCCGGCGCTGGAAAACTTTGACCCGGAAAGCTGCTACCTGGGCTTCGAGATCGACCTGCGCTCCACTGCCAGCCACGCCACCCTCAACGAAGTGTTCGACTTTGTGCGCGACGAGTGTGAGGTGCAGATCACGGCCGTCGATGAGGCGCCCATCAACCTGGCGAGCACCGGCACCGAGCTGGTTACCCAGGCCGAACCCACTCACCGGAGCACCGCGCCCCAGCGCGTGGCGACGGCCAGCGAGGCCAAACCCCGAGATGGCAACTATGTGCGGGTCAACGCCGACAAGCTCGATGAGTTGATCAACCTGGTCGGTGAGTTAGTGATCGCCAGCGCCGGCGCGAGCCTGTTGGCGCGCTCCTGCAACCACGACCCACTGCATGAAGCCACGTCGACGGTGTCGGGGCTGGTGGAAGAAATCCTCGATGGCGCCCTGCATCTGCGCATGATCCCCATCGGCGACACCTTCAACCGCTTCCGCCGCGTGGTGCGCGACGTCAGCCAGGAGTTGGGCAAGGACATCGACCTGCTGATCAGCGGTGCGGAAACCGAGCTGGACAAGACCGTGGTGGAGAAGATCGGCGATCCGCTGATGCACCTGCTGCGCAACGCCATGGACCACGGTATCGAAAGTGCCGAGGCGCGGCGTGCGGCGGGCAAGTCGAGCAAGGGCCATCTGAGCCTCAATGCCTATCACGACTCCGGCAGCATCGTCATCGAAATCGCCGACGACGGCGCCGGGCTCAACCGCGAACGCATTCTGGAAAAAGCCCAGGAACGCGGGTTGGTGGCCAGCGGTGCGGTGCTGTCCGATCAGGAAATTTACAACCTGATTTTCGAAGCGGGCTTCTCCACGGCCGAGGCGGTGACCAACCTGTCCGGGCGCGGCGTTGGCATGGACGTGGTCAAGCGCAACATCACCCTGCTGCGCGGCACCGTCGATCTGGACAGCCGCCCCGGCCAGGGCACGGTGGTGCGTATTCGGCTGCCGCTGACCCTGGCAATCATCAATGGCTTCCTGGTCGGCATCGACCAAGCCACTTATGTGATTCCCCTGGACATGGTGCAGGAATGCATCGAACTGGACGAACCACAGCGCGACTCCAGCCGCGAACAAGGCTATCTGGACCTGCGCGGCGAGGTGCTGCCATTGGTACACCTGCGCGACCACTTCAACCATGAAGGCCCCGCCGCCCGGCGCCAGAACGTGGTGGTGGTGCGTTATGCCGAGCACAAGGCCGGGCTGGTGGTGGACGACCTGCTCGGTGAGTTCCAGACCGTGATCAAACCCTTGGGCAAGCTGTTTGGCGCACTGCGCGGCATCAGCGGCTCGACCATTCTGGGCAGCGGGGCCGTGGCCCTGATCCTGGATGTGCCGGCCCTGCTCAACCAACTCGTACAAATGGAAGCTCGCACAGCCCAGGCGCCACAGTCGCCACTGGTCGTCGCTCGCTGACGTATTTGCAATTCCATGGAGGTTCCGCGATGAAATGGTTTTACGATCTAAAAATTTCCACCAAGCTGATCAGCTCGTTCCTGGTGGTCCTGGCGCTCACAGCGGCCATGGGTGCCTTCGCTATCCTCCAATTAGGGGGGGTCAACCAGGCCGCCCAGGACATCCGCGGCAATTGGATGCCGTCAATGCGCGCGGCGGCCGGTATGCGCTTCTTCGCGGCCAACTACCGCTTGAAAGAGAACCGTCATGTCGCCACCGAGGTCGCCGAGGAAAAGGCCCTGGCCGAACGCGAAGCCGCCGAGGCGCGCCAGCAGTTCGACACACGCATGGGCACCTATGAACAGCTGCTATCGAATGACGAAGATCGGCAGTTGCTGGACAGCGTGAAAACCGGATGGGCTGCGTACCTGGCCACCAGTAAACAGTTGCTTGAGCTGTCCAGGGAGAACCAGGAAACCCAAGCGCGCGGGCTGCTCAGGGGCGAATCCAAGACGCACTTCGATGAAGTGACCGCGCGCCTGCAAAAAATGGTCGAGCTCAATGATGCTGGCGCCACTGCTGCCGGTGACAAGGGTTCTGCGTTGTATGAAAGCTCGCGTCTGTCGATCATCGCGGCCTTGGTCGCCGCCCTGTTGATCGGCTTGGGCCTGGCGCTGTTTATCGCGCGAATTATTTCCCGTCCGTTGAGGCTGGCTGCCAACGCCGCCGAGCAATTGGCCGAAGGCAACCTCAGTGCACAGATCGAACCGGGCGCCAAAGATGAAACCGGTATGGTGCTCAATGCCATGCGCAATATGGTCGGCAAACTGGCGCATATCATCGGCGAAGTTCGCAATGCCGCCGACAATCTGGCCAGCGCTTCCGAGCAAGTCAGCGCCACGGCGCAATCGATGAGCCAGGCCACCAGCGAACAAGCGGCCAGCGTCGAGGAAACCAGTGCCTCTATCGAACAGATGAGCGCCAGCATCAACCAGAACACTGAGAACGCCAAAGTCACCGACGGCATGGCCAGCAAGGCCGCCAAGGAGGCCACCGACGGCGGTGAGTCAGTGCAGCAGACCGTGGTGGCGATGAAGAAAATCGCGCAGCGCATCAGCATCATCGATGACATTGCCTACCAGACCAATTTGCTCGCCCTCAATGCCGCCATCGAGGCCGCACGGGCCGGCGAGCACGGCAAAGGTTTCGCCGTGGTCGCCGCCGAGGTGCGCAAGCTGGCCGAACGCAGCCAGGTTGCCGCTCAGGAAATCGGCGAACTGTCTTCCAGCAGCGTCGACATGGCCGAGAAAGCCGGCAAGTTGCTTGATGAGATGGTGCCGTCGATCAACAAAACGTCCGACCTGGTGCAGGAAATCAGCGCGGCGTCCGAAGAGCAGGCCGCCGGTGTGGCGCAGATCAACACGGCGATGACCCAGCTTAACCAGGTCACCCAGCAGAACGCCTCCAGCAGCGAAGAACTGGCCGCCACCGCCGAAGAGATGAGCAGCCAGGCCGAACAATTGCAGCAGGCCATGAGTTTCTTCGTGCTCGACACGACGTCCAGGGCCGCCACCCAAAGCAGTGTCGACAGCGCCGGCAGCAAGCCGACTCGCCAGCCGCCGCGCCCCGCGCAACCGCCAGCGCGCAAGGCCTTTGCCTACAACATGGCCAGTGCCCCGGACGAATCGGAATTCACCCGTTTCTGATCGTACGCATCAATCCGGGCTCACAGGGAGTAATGAGATGGGCGCAGTGATGACTACCCGCCAGGCCGCCGTCGCGGTCGACGGGGATGCGCAATACCTGACCTTTATGCTCGGCGGCGAGATGTTCGCCATCGGCATTCTGGGAATCAAGGAAATAATCGAATACGGCAGCCTGACCGTGGTGCCGATGATGCCCGCGTTTGTGCGCGGGGTGATCAACCTGCGCGGTGCGGTGGTGCCGGTGGTGGACCTGTCGGCGCGTTTTGGCCGGGCCAATTCGCAGATCACCCGCCGTTCATGCGTGATCATTATCGAAGCCAGCACCGAGGACGGCCTGCCCCAGGATATCGGGTTGCTGGTGGACACCGTATCCGCCGTGCAGGAAATCCCGGCCGCCCAGATCGAGCCGCCGCCCAGCTTCGGCGCGCGGATTCGTGCAGACTTCATCAGCGGCATGGCCAAGGTCGAGGGCAAGTTTGTGATTGTGCTGGAGGTGGACAAAGTGCTGTCCATCGATGAGATGTCCAGCCTTGCCGAAGCCGGCCAGGCGCCGGCCCTCGACTTCGACCCGCGGTGAGGTGCGATCATGCCTGATACCACCCCGCTGGATGACCGCGAGTTCGGCCAGTTTCAGTCCTGGCTGCATCGCGCGGCGGGCATCAACCTGTCACCGGCCAAAAAGGCCCTGGTGGCCGGTCGGCTGTTCAAGCGGCTCAAGCACTATGAACTCAAGAGCTACGGCGAGTATTTCAAGCTGATCATGAGCGATCAGCGCAAAGGCGAGCTGCAAGTGGCGCTGGACCTGCTGACCACCAACGAGACCTACTTTTTCCGCGAGCCCAAGCACTTTGATTTCCTGCGCCAGCAGGTGCTGCCCAACGCCGCGCCCGGCAAGGTGTTCCGCGTGTGGAGCGCGGCCAGTTCCTCGGGCGAAGAACCCTACAGCCTGGCCATGACCCTGGCCGAAGGCCTGGGCACCACGCCTTGGGAAGTGCTCGGCTCCGATATCAGCACCCAAGTGCTGGCCAAGGCGCGCAACGGCCACTACCCCATGGAGCGCGCCGCCAACCTGCCCCAGCCATTGCTGGTCAAGTACTGCCTCAAGGGCATCGGCCGCCAGGACGGAACGTTCCTGATCGACAAGCCACTGCGCAACCGCGTCAGTTTCGTCCAGGTCAACCTTAATGAACCCCTGCCCGGCCTGGGCGAGTTCGACGTGATCTTCTTGCGTAACGTGATGATCTATTTCGACCAGCCGACCAAGACCCAGGTGGTGGCGCGACTGTTACCGCAGCTTAAATCCGGCGGTTATTTCATCATCAGCCACTCTGAAAGCCTCAACGGCGTGAATGACACGTTGAAGCTGGTGGCGCCGTCGATTTACCGCAAGCCATGAAAAAGCCAGCCAATGCCGCCGAGGTGGTGCTCGCCCCTGGCCAAGTCAGCTTTGCCACCTGCCCGACGCGTTTGCGTACCTTGCTCGGCTCCTGTGTGGCGTTCACTTTCTGGCACCCCCAACGGCGCATCGGTGGCATGTGCCATTTCATGCTGCCGGCGCGCAACCGCACGGGCCAGCCACTGGATGGCAAGTACGCTGACGAAGCCCTCGAACTGTTACTGCGCCACGCCCGCGCCAACGGTACACGGCCGCAGGATTACCAAGTCAAAGTGTTCGGCGGCGGCGAGATGTTCCCTGAGCAACCGCGCCAGCGACCGGCCCACAACGTGGCCAACCTGAATATCCGCGCCGCACTGGCCCTCGCCGAACGCCACCACCTGCACCTGGCGGCCCAGGACATGGGTAGTACCGGCTATCGCACGATTATGTTCGACCTCTGGAACGGCAACGTCTGGGTCCGGCACCAACCAATGGGAATACTCGAAAAAGATGCCTACCAAAAAAATCAGCGTGCTGCTGGTCGATGACTCGGCCGTGGTACGCCAGGTGCTACTGGCGATTTTCAACGACACACCGGATATCCATGTCATGGGTGCGGCTTCCGACCCGATCTTCGCCATGGACAAGCTCGCGCGGGAATGGCCGGATGTGATCGTGCTGGACGTGGAGATGCCGCGTATGGACGGCATCACTTTTTTGCGCAAGATCATGAGCGAGCGCCCCACGCCAGTGGTGATCTGTTCGTCGCTGACTCAGAAAGGCGCGGAAACCTCCCTGCAGGCGTTGTCGGCCGGCGCCGTGGAGATCATCACCAAGCCCACCACCGGGCTGAAAAACTTCCTGATCGAGTCCGGCCCCGAGCTGGTGGCGGCGATTCGTGCGGCGGCCAATTCCAACGTCAAGAACCTGGGCAAGCGCATCGCCAAGCCCACACCAGCCCCCGTTCCTGCCAGCAAACTCACGGCGGATGCGATCCTGCCCGCCGCCAATGGCCAGGCCATGGCCCAGACCACCGAACGCATCGTCGCCATCGGCACCTCCACTGGCGGCACCCAAGCATTAGAAGCGGTGCTCACGGCGCTGCCGAGGGTGTGCCCGGGCATAGTGATCGTGCAGCACATGCCGGAAAAATTCACCGCGTCCTTTGCCGAGCGCCTCAACGGCCTGTGCCAGATCGAGGTGCGTGAAGCGCGCAATAACGACCGTATCCTGCCCGGCCTGGCCTTGATTGCCCCCGGCGGCAAACACCTGATGGTCACCCGCAGCGGTGCCTTCTATCACGCCCAGGTGATTGACGGGCCGCTGGTCAATCGCCATCGGCCGTCGGTGGATGTGCTGTTTCGCTCAGTGGCCAAATTTGCCGGCAAGAACGCCACCGGCATCATCATGACCGGCATGGGCGACGACGGCGCTCGCGGCCTCAAGGAAATGCTCGACGCCGGCGCCGCCACCGTAGCCCAGGACGAAGCCAGCTGCGTGGTGTTCGGCATGCCCAAGGAAGCCATCAAACTCAACGCCGCCCAACGCGTCATGCCGTTGCAGGAGATTCATCAGGCGATTTTGCATAAGTGACGTCCAGCGGCTGCGCTCTTGTCAGCGGGCGGCCGTGTTGCTAGTGTCGATTCATGACAAATTATTGCCTCACCTCGACCACCCTCACCACGACCGCTCAAAGCGGTGCGTGCGAGGTGTCGTGAGCCCATAGCCAACGAACTTCAAAGGCCCGCCAGCAATGGACAGGGCCTTTTTTTGTGCCTTGTGTTGCTGGCGCAAACGCAAGGAGATGCACCCATGTATGCACTGTTGGTACTCGATATCCAAGTCGGCCTGGTTCATGGCCCGGAAACACCCTGGCGTTGCGACGCGATGCTCGACACCGTCAATGGCCTGATGGATCAGGCCCGTCGCGCCGGGGCTGGAATTTTCCTCGCGCGCCACGTCGGGCCCGCAGGGTCGCCGATGGCGCCGGACAGCCCGCTGACGAGGCTGGCGCCGCAGCTGAAGCTTTCAGGCAATGAAGTGGTGTTTGAAAAGCAGCGGCCTAATGCTTTTGCCCAGACCGACCTAGCGAACAGCTTACGGTCTGTCGGGGCGACGGGCGTGGTGATCGCGGGTATGAAAACCCAATACTGCGTCGACAGCACCTGCCGTGCCGCCCGTGATCTTGGCTTCGATGCAGTGCTGATCGGCGATGGGCACACCTGCTCGGACACCGCAGCGCTGCAGGCCAAGGATATCGTGGCCCATCACAACGCAACGTTGCACGGGCCGTTCTGCCAGGTGATAAAAGCTGAGGACTGGTGCTTCTAGCCAGCGATGGCCAATGCGGGGAGCAAGCGCGTGCCCTCCCCGCAAACAGCACGTCAGTTGTCCGGATGCTCACTGGCGACCGAATCCGCCGCATCTACATCCGACATATCCTCTTCCAGCGGCGCTTCGTCATCGGGTGGCAATGGCAACGCGTCGTCGCCTTTGCGCGGATTATGCCCGGTCTCGTTGTCGGTGCCCCGCGTGACAGCCTGCTGTGAAAGGTTGCCCGGTGCGTTCTCATCGATATCCATGTTGGCTCTCCGTGGTGACTGAGCACGGAATACCCGCGCCTGATCATAAGAGCCAGTGGCTGACCCACGAGTGCCGAGTACTGGACGAACGGTGACCACCAAAGTCGGTCAGCCCAGGGAGGATTTGAGTCGTCGGAAACTGCCAAACGTTGCCTCGGAGCGTGCTTGCTCCAGCACACTCATGGGCATCGGCTTGCGCACGACGTTGATCACCGGCTTTTGCACCACTGTACGCTCATGCGTCGCCAGCCGCTCATCGCTGGGCGGCACACCGAAGTACTCCCGATAACATTTGGAAAAGTGCGGCGTCGATACAAAACCACAGAGCACCGCCAATTCGACGATAGAGATGGGCGTCTGCTTAAGCAACTGCCGCGCGCGGATCAACCGCAGCCGCAGGTAATAGCGCGACGGCGAGCAGTGCAAGTACTTCTGAAACATCCGTTCAAGCTGCCGTCGAGAGAGCTGGACATACTCCGCCAGGTGGTCCAGGTCGATGGGCTCCTCAAGGTTCGCCTCCATCAGCGTCACGATTTCCTGCAGCTTGGGCTGCTGAGTGCCCAGCATGTGCTTGAGCGGTATGCGCTGGTGGTCTTGCTCACTGCGCATGCGTTCATAGACGAACATGTCTGAAATGGCTGCTGACAGTTCATGCCCGTGATCCAGGCCGATCAAGTGCAGCATCATATCCATCGGCGCCGTGCCCCCTGAACTGGTGAGGCGGCCGCGGTCGAGGGTGAACAGGCTTGGGCTGACAGTCACTCGCGCAAACGCTTCTTGCATCGCGGCCAGCCACTCCCAGTGAACGCTGCACTCAAAGCCATCCAACAGCCCTGCCCTGGCCAATACCCAACTGCCGGTGCAGATGCCGCCCAAGCGTTTGGAGTAACGCGCCTGAGCGCGCAGCCACTTGACCAGCTCGGGGGTCACCGTGTTTTGAATGCCCGTCCCGCCGCACACGAAAATAATGTCGGCCGACGGGGCGGCATCCACCGAGCTGTCCGGCGTGATGGGCACGCCGTCGCTGGCCCAGATGGGCGTGCCGTCGAAACTGGCGGTGTACCAACGATAGAGCTCCTGCCCCGACAATTGGTTGGCCATGCGCAGCGGCTCCACCGCCGACGCCAATGAGATCAGCGTGAACCGGTCCAACAATACAAACAGGATGCTGGTCACAGGTCGTGCATTCATGGCGGCGAAACCATCGAAAGTGGGCTCTGCGCGCGCACGGGTTGGCGCGCAGTGATAACCCCCACCAGTGAAATCAGCAACGCCAACCCAATCGTCGAAGACACCTCAAGACGATGCTCTGGCGTCACCAGCATTACCCCCAGCGCGGCGCAAATAAAGGCGATGACCAACCAGGTCAGCCAGGGGAACAACCACATCTTGAACGTCAGCGTGATATTGCGGCGCTGCATGAGCTTGCGCATACGCAGTTGCGAAATGGCGATCACCAGGTACACCAACAACGCGATCGCCCCGGAACTGGCCAGCAGGAACTGGAAAAGCCCGGCGGGCATGAAGTAGCTGAGCAACGTCACGCCAGCGCCCAGCACGGTACTGGCGATCACCGCGGCCCTAGGCACGCTGGCTGCCGACGTCTTTTTCATCAACGTGGGCGCATCGCCGCGTTTGCCCAGGGAATACAACATGCGCGAGGCAATGTAGATAGAGGAGTTCATGCAACTGGCCACGGCAATCAGCACGACACCGTCGACCAGCAACTTGGCATGGGGAATATTCATCAACTCCAGTGCCCGTTGATAGGAACCGACGGACGCCAGCAAAGGGTCATTCCAAGGCACCACGGAAATCACCACGAAGATCGACAGCACATAGAACACGCCGATACGCCACATCACCGAACGTGTGGCGCGGGCGATATTCTGCGCGGGGTTGCTGGACTCCGCTGCGGCGATGGTGACCGCCTCCGTTCCGATAAAGCTGAACATGATGGTAATGAACGCGCCCACGACGGCGGACATACCGTTCGGGGCAAAACCGCCATGCTCCTCCATCAGTCGACTCAAGCCACTGGCCTCCCGCTCGGGAATCCAGCCCATCAGCACGGCGCCACCCAGGCCGATAAAGCCGATGATCGCCACGACCTTGGCCATGGCAAACCAGAACTCGAATTCTCCGTACTTGGAGACACTGAACAAATTGGTGACCACCAACAAAAAGATCGACAACAAGGCAAACAGCCAAGCGTCGATCTGGGGAAACCACTGGTTCAAGATATGCCCGGCGGCCAGGGCTTCGATCGGAATCACCAGCACCCAGAACCACCAGTACAGCCAGCCAATCGTAAACCCGGCCCAGCGTCCGATGGCCTGGTCGGCATAGGTCGAAAAGGAGCCGGTATCCGGGTTGGCCACCGCCATCTCGCCCAGCATGCGCATGACCAGCACCACCAGCAGCCCGGAAAAAAAATACGCCAGCATGACTGCGGGGCCCGCCGCCGCAATCGCATGCCCGGACCCGACAAACAACCCAGCACCGATAATGCCGGCGATGGAGAGCATGGTGACATGACGCGGCTTGAAGCCCTGCGCCAGTTGGCCGTTCGAATCCTTGGAACTCAGGCTATTCATCGTTCTTTTTATTCTCTGTGATCGACGTTCAGACGTGCTGACCGGAGGGTCAGGCGATCATCATTTCTCAATGACGGGTCACAGTACGCGGCATGTCGCCGGTCAAAATAGCCTCATTGCGTCATCCAGACGTCTGATATCGACATTTGCTGCCGTCCGGGCAGTCGCTGGAAAGTGCCGGCCGGCACCGAACTGCCGCCACCTATGCCGCCTCCGCGCTGGTTTTGTGAAATATCTGTCCGTAGACTGCCGCCATACCTCCCCTCTGAAGGCGGCGAAAAAACGTGATGCAAGTGACTGAAGTTTCCATTGCCCAACTGCGCGCGGCGCTCGAATCCGGCCAGACCACTGCCGTTGAACTGGTCAAGGCTTACCTGGCGCGGATCGATGCCTATGACGGCCCCCAAACGAGTACCGCGCTTAACGCTGTGGTGGTGCGCAATCCCCAGGCTCTGGAAGAGGCTCAGGCGTCCGATGCGCGCCGGGCCAAGGGCGAAACCCTCGGGCCGCTGGATGGCATTCCTTATACGGCCAAGGACAGTTACCTGGTCAAAGGCCTGACAGCGGCCTCCGGCAGCCCGGCGTTCGCCAAACTGGTGGCCCATCGCGACGCCTTCACCATCGAACGCCTGCGCGCCGGGGGGGCGATCTGCCTGGGCAAGACCAATATGCCGCCAATGGCCAATGGCGGCATGCAGCGCGGTGTGTACGGCCGCGCTGAAAGCCCCTACAACGCTGACTACCTCACCGCGCCGTTCGCCTCCGGTTCGTCCAATGGCGCCGGCACCGCGACAGCAGCCAGCTTCGCCGCGTTCGGCCTGGCTGAAGAAACCTGGTCGAGCGGCCGCGGCCCGGCCTCCAACAATGGCCTGTGCGCGTACACGCCGTCCCGTGGAGTGATTTCGGTGCGCGGCAATTGGCCGTTGACCCCAACTATGGATGTGGTGGTGCCGTTTGCGCGCACCATGGCTGACCTGCTGGAAGTGCTTGATGTGGTGGTCGCCGAAGACCCCGATACCCGTGGCGACCTGTGGCGCCTGCAATCCTGGGTGCCGATCCCCAGCGTCGCCTCGGTGCGCCCGGCGTCCTACGCACAATTGGCCGCCAGCCCGTCGGACCTGGCCGGCAAGCGCTTTGGCGTGCCGCGCATGTACATCAATGCCGACCCGGACGCCGGCACCAGCGAAAAACCCGGCATCGGTGGCCCGACCGGGCAGAAGATCCACACCCGTGCCAGCGTGATCGACCTGTGGCAGGCCGCGCGCCAAGCCTTGGAAGCCGCCGGCGCGGAAGTGGTCGAGGTGGATTTCCCGCTGGTCTCCAACTGCGAAGGCGATCGTCCGGGCGCACCCACAGTGTTTACCCGTGGCCTGGTGTCCAAGCAGTTCCTGCACGATGAACTGTGGGAGCTTTCCGCCTGGGCCTTTGACGATTTCCTGCGCGCCAATAACGACCCGGCACTCAACCGCCTGGCGGACGTTGATGGCCCGCAGATCTTCCCCCACGACCCCGGCACCTTGCCCAACCGCGAAGACGACCTCGCCGCCGGCATGGACGAGTACGTACGCATGGCCCAGCGCGGCATCACGCCATGGAATGAAATCGCCAGCGTGCCCGACGGCCTGCGCGGCCTGGAACAAACCCGGCGCATCGACTTGGAAGACTGGATGGACAACCTCGGCCTCGACGCGGTGCTGTTCCCCACCGTGGCCGATGTAGGCCCGGCGGACGCGGATGTCAACGAAACCAGCGCCGACATCGCCTGGAGCAACGGCATCTGGGTGGCCAACGGCAACCTCGCCATCCGCCACCTGGGCGTGCCCACCGTCACCGTGCCAATGGGCGTGATGGCGGATATCGGCATGCCGGTGGGGCTGACATTTGCCGGGCGGGCGTACGATGACTCGGCGTTACTGCGCCTCGCCTCGGCCTATGAAGCAACCGGCAGCAAACGCCTGATACCGCCGCGCACCCCGCCACTGAACGCACACTAACGGGTTCGATGCCTCGAACGCATTTCACCTCAGCCCACGTAGGGCACGGCAATCAGCAGGATTGCCGTGCCATGGCAGGCCGTTGCAGGCACTACCCCATAACGCATGCGCACCAGGGCACAGGCCAACCCTTCCACGAGGGTAAACAGCAGCACCGGCCATCCCAGTTGGGTCACGCTAAGGGCCAGGAAACTATGGCACGCGGCAAAGGCCACGCCGCTAATCAAAGCCGCTCGAATCGGCGCGACCTGCTGCTCCAGGTGGCCCTGTAAAAAACCGCGAAACAGCACTTCCTCCAACGCGTTGGCGCAGTAAGCCAACACGATCATGCCCGGCAACCACAGCCAATAGCCTGGGATCTGTTGGGCGTCGATCCCTTGGTAGGTACGCAATGGCACGCCGATCAGACACCCCACCGCCAACCCCATCAACAACCCCGTTAAACGGGTTCCTCTGTACCACACCACCAGTGCCCACAACGGCGGGGCCACGCGCGCAAGGCCTGCGATCAACAGCAACGACAGCCCGCCTAACGTCGCGAGCACGACCGGGTTCGCGCTGAACGCAATCTGCATCTCGCTGCCAAGGGCCCACATGCGCAGCGGCGTCATTGCATCGCGCATCAGCACAAATGCCGCCAGCAGAATCAGAATGCGCATAGCCACCAGCGTTCTGGGGGTGAGCGCGAACCACAGGCCGAATAACAAAAGGCCTGGCGCCAGGTACGCTCCATAGTCCAGCAGGACCACCATCGCCTCGGCGATCATCGGTTCTCCAGCGCCGACCTGTTCACACCGTGCAAACGACCCCACTGATCGGCTAAGTCGCCCAAGGTGCTGGGTTCGCCGCTACGAAGCCACGCCATAAAGGCCCGGTCGAACTTAAACGTCGGCCCACACTGATCACGCATAAAACGCCGAACGTTCTGGGTGCTTTTGTATTGCGCGGTGATGGGGGTGGCGCGGGTGAGAACGTCACGATGCCAGTCAATGTCCATTTTGAATCTCGGCTGAGTGATATTAAGGCGCTAGCATAACGGTGCGCCGTCCGCACAGGAAAGCACCAAGCCCTGAATAGCTTTCGACGCGCACTGTTAGGACGTCACATAAATAAATCCGCTTATACATCTCTCTATTTCTCTGGATAATCCGAATTTTACTTTCCATCCCAAGCTGATTTATTGCATTGTTGTACGACGACTTAATCGTCGTCTCGCCTCCATAACAATAAGGACCTCTCCATGCAAAACATCAAAGTGCTGATCGGCTTTCTATGTCTGTTCAGCGGCTACGTCGCCGCCGGCCCTGCCGCCGACGACCAGGATGTAGCCCAAGCCGTCGACCACCTGACCCAAGCCATGCTGCATAAAGACATCAAGCAATTGCAGGCCCTCACCGCCGAGAAGCTGACCTACGGCCACTCCAGCGGCAAGATCCAGAACAAACAGGAATTTATCGCCGACATCGAAACCGGCCGCAGCGGCTTCAAGACCCTGGAAATGCAGAAGCAGACCATCACCTTGAACGGCGATACGGCACTGGTGCGCAACCACTTTCACGCCCAAGCGGTGAACAGTGGCATCGAGGTGCCGACCGATATCGAGAACTTCCAGGTTTGGCAGAAGCAAAAAGGCCACTGGCTGCTGATCGGTCGGCAAGCGTTCAAGTTCTGACACACCCGGTGAGCCCAGCGCGGCTCACCACGCCACGATGTTGCGCACCTTGAGCAACGCCTCGCGCAGCGCCGGCATGTCCACCGACCCCAGGGCCAGGCGCAGCGCATGGGGCACATGGGTCGAGACCGCGAACGGCTCGGCGGTGGACACCGACACGCCCTGGCGCTGCAAAGCCATTGCCACTTGATCGGCGCGAGCGTCTTCGGCCAGCGGTAACCACAAAAAATACGAAGACGGATGACAGGTGTAATCCAACCCCTTGAGCACCTGCGCCGCCAGCGCTTGCCGCGCCTTGGCGTCCTCGCGCTTTTGCGCTTCCAACTGAGCCACAGTGCCGTCTTCCAGCCAGCCCACGGCGATGGCGCTCATGATGCCGGGCACGTTCCATGTCGTGGCCATCACCCTGCGTTCAAGCGCGCTGACCCACGCCGGCGGTGCCGCGACAAACCCCACGCGCAAACCGGTAGCGACACTCTTGGATAACCCGCCCACATATACCGTGCGCTCCGGCGCCAGGCTGGCCACGGGCGGCGGTGCGTCTTCGGCGAGAAACGCGTACGCCGCGTCCTCGATGATCATCAGATTGTGCTGGCGGGCGATGTCCACCAACCGCTCGCGCTGCGTCAGGTCCATCACCCAACCGAGTGGGTTATGCAGGGTCGGCATGCTGTACACCGCGCGCACCGGGCGGCGGCGGCACAACTGCTGCAGAGCGTCCAGGTCCGGACCGTAGGCGGTGACCGGCAGAGCAAGGATTTCCAGATGCAGGGTTTCGGCCAGCACCTTGAACCCCGAGTACGTCAGCGCATCGACGGCAATCACATCGCCCGGCTTGAGCAGCGCCATCATGGTCACCGCCAGGCCATGTTGCGCACCGCTGACCACCAGCACCTGTTCGGCCGCCACCGTTAAACCGCGACTAAGCAAGTGCCGAGCGACGGCGGCGCGCTCGTGTATACGGCCGGCGTGGGGCTGGTAACGCAGCAAGGCTTCCAGGTCGCCGGACAGCGCCAACTGGCGCAGAGCCGTGCGCAGCAGGTCGGCCTGGCCGGGCAAGGACGGATAGTTGAAATTCAGATCGAGCAGGCCCGCCGCCACGTTCATCTGCCCACTGCCCTGCCCCGGCGGCAAGGCGATCTCACGGACAAAAGTGCCCCGCCCCGTCTCCCCACTGACCAGGCCCATGGCCTCCAACTCGGTGTACACCCGGCTCGCCGTTGCCAGCGCCAAGCCATGTTCGGCGGCCAACTGACGGTGCGTAGGCAGCCGGGTTCCGGGCGCCAACGCACCTGAGCGGATGGCGTGGGCGAAGCGGTCGACCAGCAGTTTGTAACGGGCTCGCGGCATGGCGGCTGTATCCATGACAATTTTTTGATTGTCCCAATCCTCGCTCCTAGGATGACGCCCACGCAACTTCTCTTTTTCAGGCAGACCTCATGGAACGTTCCCTCGACACCCCGGACACCCGCACCCAGGGCTGGATCAACGGTTTTATCGGCGTGGTGATCTTCAGTGGTTCACTGCCGGCCACGCGCCTGGCAGTGATGGAATTCGATCCAGTGTTCCTGACCGTGATCCGCGCCACCCTAGCCGCGCTGCTGGCGGTGTTGCTGCTACGGGTATTCAAGGAGAAACGCCCCACACGCCAGCAGTGGCTGCCTCTGGCGATCGTCTCGCTGGGCGTGGTGATCGGTTTCCCCCTGCTCACCGCCATGGCGTTGCAATACGTGACCTCCGCCCACTCCATCGTGTTTATCGGCCTGTTGCCGCTGGCCACTGCGGTGTTTGCGGTGTGGCGCGGTGGGGAGCGGCCGCGCCCGGTGTTCTGGTTGTTTTCGCTGCTGGGCAGCGCATTGGTGGTGGGTTACGCCTTGTCGCAGGGCCTGACCGCCGCTCCGGCTGGCGATTTGCTGATGCTGCTGGCGGTGCTGGTGTGCGGCCTGGGATACGCCGAGGGTGCCACGCTGTCGCGCAGCCTCGGCGGTTGGCAGGTGATCTGTTGGGCACTGGTGGTGGCACTGCCAGTGGTGGCGCCGCTGAGCCTTTTACTGGCGCCGTCGAGCGTCTCAGGGATCAGCCTGTCGGCGTGGCTGAGCCTGGGCTACGTGGCGTTGTTCAGCATGCTGATCGGCTTCGTATTCTGGTATCGCGGCCTCGCCCAGGGCGGTATTGCGGCTGTCGGCCAGTTGCAGTTGCTGCAACCGTTCTTCGGCCTGGCGCTGGCGGCTGGATTGCTGCATGAACAGGTCAGCCTGGGCATGCTGCTGGTGACGCTCATGGTGATCGCATGTGTGGCGGGCGCCAGGCGCTTTGCGCGGTGATCCGTCGTCGCGCAGCGGCACCATTAGCTCAGCGTTTTATTCCCATTCGTCGTTTGTCCTGCTAAACAGAGCTATCGCCACAGAATAAAAGGATGCGACATGCACGCCCCTTCACTGCAGGACACTACCGCGCCGGAAGGCGTCTGCTACGGCTGCGGCAGCAGCAACCCCCATGGTTTGCATATCAAGAGCCGCTGGGACGAAGACCGCATCCATGTGATCGCCGAGCATCAGCCCGACGCTCGCTATTGCGGCTGGCCGGACCTGGTCTATGGCGGCCTGATCGCCATGCTGGTGGACTGCCACTCCAACTGGACCGCCATGGCCTATCACTATCAGGCCGAACAGCGCGAACCCGGCAGCCTGCCGCGTATCGACTGCGTCACCGGCAACCTGGGTATCAAATTCATCAAGCCCACCCCCATGGGCGTGCCGCTGACGCTGCGTGCGCGGGTCGAGGGCGAAGTCGGGCGCAAAACCCAGGTAATCTGCGAGGTGTACGCCGGCGATGTGCTCACGGCCATCGGTGATTCGGTGTTCGTGCGCGTCGATACCGGCCAATTGGCTGCCGCTGCCCACGGTCGCAGCGACTGAACCTGGGCTACCCTCACTGCCATCGCTTATTGAGGACTGCACTAATGGAACGTCTGACCGCCAAAGACTTCGCTCCCGAACTGCTGGAACTCTATGACGGCTATGCCCACGGCACGATCAACCGCCGCGAATTTCTCGACCGCGCCGCGCTGTTCACCTTGGGCGGGCTGACCGCATCGGCGCTGCTGGCGGCGCTTAGCCCCAACTATGCCCTAGCCGAACAGGTGAAATTCACTGACCCGGCCATCGTCGCCGACTACATCACCTACCCCTCGCCCCAAGGCCACGGCACGGTACGCGGCTATCTGGTGCGCCCGGCCAATGCCAGCGGCAAACTGCCGGCGGTGGTGGTGGTGCATGAAAACCGTGGCTTGAACCCTTATATCGAAGACGTCGCGCGACGCCTGGCCAAGGCCGGTTTCATCGCCCTGGCGCCGGACGGTCTCACATCGGTGGGCGGCTACCCCGGCAATGACGAAAAAGGCAAAGCGCTGCAAGAGAAAATCGACCCGACCCGCCTGATGAACGACTTCTTCGCCGCCATCGACTGGCTGATGAAACACGACAGCAGCACCGGCAAAGTCGGCATCACCGGTTTCTGCTACGGCGGCGGCGTGACCAATGCGGCGGCGGTGGCCTACCCCGACCTGGGCGCGGCGGTGTCGTTCTACGGGCGCCAACCGGACGCCAAGGACGTCGCGCGTATCAAGGCGCCGATCATGCTGCATTTCGGCGAGCTGGACACGCGAATCAACGAAGGCTGGCCGGCCTATGAGCAAGCGTTGAAAGCGGCCGGGACGACCTATGAGGCGTATATCTACCAGGGCGCCAACCATGGGTTTCACAATGATTCGACACCGCGCTATGACGACGCGGCGGCGAACCTGGCGTGGGAACGCACCTTGGGGTGGTTTCGCAAATACCTGGCGTGAGATCGACTGTCAGCGGGGGCTGCCTGCCGAAAGCTAGCACATGCAACGCTTGTGATGAGCAGGCTTGCCCTGCTCATCACGGCACGCTGAGGATCAGTGCTCCAGGGCATATCGCCGGCAATGGTTGAGGTAGCCTTGTTCATGGCTGCCCACCAGTTGCACCACGCTCGTCCATAGCCATGACGGCGCATCCAGTTGTCGGGTGCGGTTTTCCTGGAGCACTGCCATCCATGCTTTGCGGGTGGCGCGATCCATCTGGCGGGCGTGGGCGATGCCGACTACGCGGGCCAGATAACCGGCAGCGTGCATGGCATCGGTTTCGCTCAGTTCATCCAGCTCCAACTTCATGTCCTGGGGCAGCAGTTCCCGGATAAAAAAGCCGTGATCCAGAAAACGCGTCGCCACCATGCGCTCGCCCAATCCTGGCGATAGATGGCGTGCGCCTTCGACCACGCGACGACCATTGTCCCGAGGCATCTTCGCCCGCGGCGCTCGGGGTGCGGCCGCGCCCACGGCTTCCTTGATATCGATCAGGCAGTATTCCTGATCATCTTTGTCACCCACGCCGAGCAATACCGCATAGCGCATCAGGCCAAGGGAACTGCAGCCTTTTACCCAATACGCGGAGTCCAGCAGTTCAACCTTGGCATCCTTTGGCCGACCTTTGAGCGAGGTGACCAACTGTTGAATGTCATCCGAGGCGCAGACGTGCTCCAACGCGCTTTTTTCCGCGCGCGACAGCGACCAGAAGTGTTTGCCCAAGGGGATCGTCGGCCGCACGCTTTCGATCCGTTCCCGCGCCAGGTTTTTCCACGTGCGCGCCACCGCGCTGCGCATGCCGGCCTTGACCTGGGAGGGGCGCGGCGGGGCTTCATCCGGCTTGTCTTTGAAGGCTTGCTCGTAACCCAGCATCATTTCTTCGAGCATGCGCGCAGTGGTCACACCTGGCAGGTCCGAACCCCGCGCGGCGGTGGCCAGGGACAGGGCCAGGCGCACCAGATCATGGGCCGGGTTGCCGATCACCGTTTGGTCAAGGTCGCGGATATGCATGTCGATACGGCCGTTGTTGTCGCCGGTCGGGCCCAGGTTGCCGGCGTGGCAGTCGCCGCAGATCCAGATCGCCGGTCCATGGGGCAAGCGGCGCCCCGGCAGGCTGTGCAGCCACTCGTAAAACTGTACGGTGCTGCCGCGCACGTAGGCGTGAGCCGAGCGCGCCATCTTCAGATTGCGCAGTTGAGTCAGGTGCGGCATGCGAGCGGAGGGGCGTGGAATTTTCATGAACAGCCTCAGGTGGGGACACAGTAGATCGCAGCGCCCGAGAGAATGTTTCATTTTGTTTCAAGATGATGGCATTAGGACAGTTCAGACGTCGCCGGATTGCACTTGCAACCACTCCTTGAACGCCAGCATTGCCGAGGTTTCGGCGCGCGATTGCAGGCGTGTCAGCCAGTAACTGCCGGTGTTGATGCCGACATCGAACGGCTGGCGGATCAGATCGTTCTCCAGTTGCCGCGTGAACATCAGCGCCGGTGCCAACGCAACGCCGATGCCTTGCAGCGCCGCATCCATCATCGCCAGGGAGGAGTCGAACACGATGCTGCGCGGCACCAGGGTGTCGACGGGCAAACCCGCAGCGTGAAACCACAGGCTCCACTCATCGGCGCGATAGGAGCGCAGCAGCGTGTGTTTCAACAGGTCGTATGGCGTATGCAGTTGCTCGGCGATCGCGGGAATGCACAGCACCGTCAGCGGCGCTTCCAGCAGATGGCAGGCATCGGTGCCATGCCAGGCGCCGGCGCCGAAGCGTACTGCGTAGTCCAACCCCTCGGCAGCCACGTCGACACGGTTGTTATGGGTGGACAAGCGCAAGTCGATAAGCGGGTAGCGGGCCTGGAAGTCGGCCAGGCGCGGCAACAGCCAACCTACCGCGAAGGTGCCCACCGCGCCCACAGTCAGCACTTCGCGGTAATGCCCGCCTTCGAACTGGCCCAAAGTCTGGGCAATGCGATCGAAGGATTCACGCAGCACCGGCAGCAGGGTTTCGCCTTCGCGGGTGAGCATCAGCCCGCGCGGCAAGCGTTTGAACAAGGTCACATTGAGTTGCGCCTCCAGGCTTTTCACCTGATGGCTGACCGCCGCCTGGGTCACGCACAGTTCAATGGCGGCGCGGGTGAAGCTCAAGTGCCGGGCCGAGGCTTCGAAGGCGCGCAAGGCATTGAGGGGCAGATGGGAACGCAACATGGGTTTGAGCCCCAATTTTTCTAATGGCAGGTGCGAGATATGATCGTTTGTCGACCGAATGAAATCCACCTAGATTTGCGGCGCCTGCGCAGGCCTTTATTGCTATCGCGACACTTATAGGGAAGCCAACCACCATGCGTCACTACGCACACACCCTCGTTCTTTCTGCACTGCTGCTCGGCGCGGGCAGCTGCATCGCCAGTACCGACCTGCGCCCCGTGGTAAACGCCAGCATTGAGCCGCTGATGCGCCAGCAAGGCATCACCGGCCTTTCGGTCGCCGTAATTCACCAAGGCCAGGTGCAATACTTTAATTACGGCCTTGCCTCCCGAGAAACCCAACAACCGGTCAGCGAAAACACGCTATTTGAAGTGGGTTCGGTCAGTAAAACCTTCGCCGCCACCCTGGGCGGCTACGCCCAAGCCACCGGCAAACTCACGCTATCGGACAAGGCCAGCCAGCACCTGCCGGCCCTCAAGGGTAGCGCGTTCGAGCAGATCAGCCTGTTGCAACTGGCCACCTACACCGCCGGCGGTTTGCCGTTGCAGTTCCCCCAAGCCGCTGACACTGCAGGCGGCATGCTCAACTACTTCCAGCACTGGAAACCCACCTATGCGCCCGGCGCACAGCGGTTGTATTCCAACCCCAGCATCGGTCTGTTCGGTTATCTGGCGGCGCAAAGCCTACAACAACCGTACAACGTCGCCATGGAGCAAACACTGCTGCCCAAACTGGGCCTGAAACACACCTATGTGAACGTGCCAAAGGCGCAAATGGCCCTTTACGCCCAAGGCTATGACAAACAGGACAAACCCGTGCGCGTCAGCCCCGGCGCGCTGGACAGCGAAGCCTATGGCATCAAGACCAGCGCCCACGACCTCGCACGCTACGTCCTGGCGAACATGCACCCGCAAACCCTGGAACAGCCGCTGCAACAGGCCATCGCCACCACCCATAGCGGTTATTACCGCGTGGACGGCATGACCCAGGCCCTGGGCTGGGAGTACTACCCCCACCCCATTTCGCTGCAAGCGTTGATCGACGGCAACTCCACGCCCATGGCCCTGCAACCCCATGCAGCCAGCTGGTTCACCCAGCCCCAGGCGCAACCGGCCAATGTGCTGTACAACAAAACCGGTTCCACCGGCGGGTTTGGCGCCTACGTGGCGTACGTACCGAGCCAGGACAACGGCGTGGTGATCCTGGCGAACAGGAACTACCCGAACGCCGAACGGGTGAAAGTGGCACATGCGATCTTGAGTGCACTGGCCCCATAAGGCACTCGGGCGGGCGTGGTTCTGCGGGTTATTCGGCGTACGCCCAGGTCATGCGAAACGATGCCCCGCCCCATTCCGAATCTCGCACCTCGACCTGCCCGCCGTGCCACTGTGACACCCGCTGCACCAAGGCCAGCCCAAGGCCGAAGCCTCCGGTGCGGCGGTCGCGGCTGGCGTCCAGGCGCATGAAGGGTTGGAAGATTTTCGCGCGGCCGTCCTCAGGCACGCCGGGGCCGTCGTCACACACGCGCACTTCATAACCGTTACCGAATGCGAGCAATGACACGTGCACCCGGCGTTCGGCGTAACGAATGGCGTTGCGCAACAGGTTGATCACCGCGCGGGCCATAAAGCGCGGTTCGATCTGGATAAAATCCACCTCGCACACGCGCAACGATAACTGCACACCGGCCGCTTCGGCCTCCAGCGCCACGCTGCCGATCACGCTGTCGAGCCAGCTGTGGGCTTCGATGCGCTCGCGGGTGACCTGGGTGGCGCCGCGTTCCAGGCTGGCGTAGGTGAGCAACTCCGAGACCATCTCTTCCAGTTCGCCGAGGTCTGCGTACATGTCGGCAATCAGTTCGCTGCGTTGGCGCGGGTCGGCCTGTTGCTTGAGCTGGTCGAGCTCGAACGACAACCGCGCAATCGGTGTACGCAATTCGTGGGACACGGCGTTAGTGAGTTCGCGCTGATTGGCGATCAGGCTTTCGATGCGTTCGGCCATCTGGTTGAAGTGGCCGGCCAGCTCACGCACGGTGGAGCGGCGCGGCAGCAGGATGCGTGAGCCCAGGTCGTTATCGCCGAAACGCTGGGCAGCCAGGCGGATGTGTTCCAGGTCGCGCCAATGCGGGCGCACCCAAAAATACAGCACAAGGGCCAGGCACACCCCGAGAAGGCCATAGGCCCATAGGTACAGCCATTTGGGCTCTTCCGGCAGTTTGATCTCCAGCAACTGCGGGCCAGCGTCGATAGCGGCGAGGAACTCCTTGAAGTCGCCACGCACCACCAGCAGCCCCTGAGCCAGCAGCGCTTGCTCTCGGGAGGTGAGCGCCTGGGTGTCTCTGCGCACCAATTGCAGACGCAGCCCATAGTGCGCTTGCAGTTCGGCGAGCCGGGCCTGGCGCTGTGCACTGGGTAATGGCCGCAGTTGTTCGACCACGCCATACGCCGGGCCACGCATGGCCTCGCGGTTGTAGGTTTCGTTGGCGTCGGGCAGCAGCTCGTCGAAGGTGTAGTTGACCAGCCAGATTGCGCCTGCCAGCCCCAACGCCAGGATCAGATACAAACGCAGGTATAGCCGCAGCACCTAGACCTCCCACGCAAATGGATTGAACAGGTAGCCCTTGCCCCAGATGGTCTTGATGCACACCGGTTCGCGGGGGTTGTCGTTGAGCTTGGCGCGCAGCTTGCTGATGTACACGTCGACACTGCGGTTGAGGCCATCGAAAGCGATGCCGCGCATACGGTTGAGGATGTCATCGCGCGACAGGATGCTGCCAGCGTTGCTGGCCAGCAGCCAGAGCAGCTCGAACTCCATGGTGGTCAGGTCGATGCGCTCGCCCCCCAGGCTAACCACCCGGCAACTGCGGTCGATGGCCAACCGGCCAAACGCTAGGGCTCCGCGCACCGTAGGCTCCGGCGCCTGGCGGCGTTGCAATGCACGCAGGCGCGCCAGCAGCACCGGTGGTTTGATCGGTTTGATCACGTAGTCGTCGGCACCGGACTCCAAGCCCAGGATATGGTCCAGATCGTCCTCTTTGGCGGTGAGGATCACGATGGGCGTGTCCGACACCCGGCGGATCTCGCGACACACCTGCAAGCCACTCTGGCCCGGCAGCATCAAATCGAGCACCACCATCTTTGGCGTGAAGTCTAGAAAGGCCGTCAGGGCCTCGTCGCCCCGGTGTACCACGCGCACGTCAAAGCCATGCTGCGACAAAAAATGTGCGATCAGCCCTGCCAGCCGCTCGTCGTCCTCGACAAGCAGGACCTTGCCCAGCCCCAGGTTTTCCATAGGTTCTCAGTTGCAAACGGCGATTGATTGAAGAGCGCGCAGTATAGGTGGCAAGCTGCACCACTTGAGCGGCCGGCCAGCTTCGATAAGCCAAGCTTCATGTTTTTAAGAGTTTTTAACAAATAGGCCGCAGTTTTTAACGCCATCCACAGGGAGTTGTATGCGCAAAGATTACCTGGCGTTCTTTGTGTCGCTGTTCCTGTCGCGGCTGGCGGACCAGATTCTGTTGTTTATCGTACCGCTGCTCGTATTCCAGACCACCGGCAGCGTGGCGTGGGCGGGCCTTGCGTTTTTTGTCGAGTCCCTGCCGCGCTACCTGGCATTTCCGGTGTGCGGCGCGTTGTGCGACAAGTTTTCGCCGCTGCGGATGTTGCATATCAGCCAGGTCTATCGGGCATTGGCATGTGCGGTCGCGGTGGCGCTGTATGGGTTGTTCGATGGGATTTATTGGTTGGTGATCCTGTCGGCCCTGTGCGGGGTGCTGACGACCCTGGGCATTATGGCGCGGGAAGTCGTGATGCCCCATGGCTTCGCACAGTACAGCTACGCCAAGACGTTGTCCTATTCACAGATCGCCGATCAGAGCGGGCTGGTGCTCGGTCCGCTGCTGGCGGCGCTGCTGCTGGAAATATGGAGCTGGCCATGGGTGGTAGCAGGCGTGGCCGGGCTGTTTGTGCTGGCCGATCTGGCCATGCTGATCTGGCAACGCCACACCTCGATGGGCCTGCCCAGTCATGCGCAGCATTCCGACATCTGGCTGCAACCGCTGCGTATCGCCTTGGGCCACATCGGCCGCCTGGCGGCGCTGAAGCGCATCATTATTCTGGCGGTCGGCGTCAACCTGATCGTCGGTGTCACGCTGGCGACCTCGGCGGCATTGGTTACCGGCCAGTTCGCCGCGGGCAAGGACACCTACGCCCTGCTCCAGGCTGGCGGGGCGCTGGTCACCATTGCGATTCTGTTCTACCAGGCCCGCGCCACGTTACCCTTGAAGCTGATGGGTGGGCTGGGGTATTCGATGATTGCAATCGGTGCGCTGATCACCGCGATCAGCCCTGCTGTGTGGGTCTATACCGTGGGTTTCCTGCTGATCACCGGCTTCGACAAGATGTTCAACGTGTACCTGCGCAGCACCCGCCAGCGGGTGATCCCGGTTCAGGATTTCGGCAAGACGGTGGGAGTGATCACCCTGCTCAACAACCTGGCGCAACCCGTGGCGGGCTTGGCGATTGCGCTGTTGGCTACGCCCCTGGGCACGCAAAGGGTGATCCTGTTACTAACCGGGATCACCGCGCTGATCGGCCTGGCGGTCGCCTCAGGCTGGCACGCCACTGTGAAAGCGGAACTCGACGTCGGGTGACTCGATCAGCTCTTGCTCGGCCGCCCTTACCCGCTCGATCACGTGGGCGATATCCTTGGCATCGCCATATTGGTAGGCCAGCTTCAAGTACCCCTGAAAGTGCCGGGCCTCGCTTTTGAGCAGACCGAAGTAGAACTTGCCGAGCTCGTCGTCCAGATGGGGCACCAGCGCTTCGAAACGCTCGCAACTACGCGCCTCGATAAACGCGCCGACCACCAGGGTATCCACCAATTTGACCGGCTCATGGCTGCGCACCACTTTGCGCAGTCCCGAGGCATAGCGCCCGGCGTGCAGCTGGCGCAGTTCGACCTTGCGCTTTTTCATCAGGCGCATGACCTGCTCGTGATGCACCAACTCTTCCCGGGCCAGGCGCGACATCATATTGATCAGGTCAACATGGGCGTGGTACTTGGCCATCAGGCTCAGTGCCGTACTGGCAGCCTTGAATTCACAGTTCTTGTGGTCGATCAACAGGGTGTCCTGATCGGCCAATGCGGCCTGGACCCAGGCGTCAGGGGTACGGCAACCGAGGAATTCGTGGATATCGGGCAGGTTCATCGGGCTCACGGGCAAAGGATCACAAAAGGGCGCCGATTATACCGACCGTGCCGCAGACCACCAGCCACCGGGCTTGATGTGCATCAACATGACGCCCGGCGCGGAGCAACTATAGTTGTGACACCCCCCTTGTTTCCGGAGAAACCGACCATGCATGACGTCCGCAGCATCCTGGTGGTCCTTGAAACCGAACATTCCGAGAGCCTGGCCCTCAAGCGTGCCAAGCTGATCGCCGGGGTGACCGGGGCGCATCTGCATCTGTTGGTGTGCGACCGCAAACACGAGCACTCCGCGCTGCTCAGCGTACTCAAAGCGAGCCTGACCGAAGAAGGCTACAGCGTGACCACCGAACAGGCCTGGAACGATAGCCTGCATGACACCGTCATCGCGGTGCAGCAGGCTGAAGGCTGTGGTTTGGTGATCAAGCAGCACTACCCTGATAGCCCGCTGAAAAAGGCCCTGCTGACACCGACAGACTGGAAATTGCTGCGCTACTGCCCCGCGCCGGTGCTGCTGGTCAAAACCGCCACACCGTGGGCCGGCAAAGTGATCCTGGCCGCCATCGATGTGGGCAACAGCGATGTGGAGCACCGCTCGCTGCACCATTCGATCATTGACCATGGCTTCCGCATCGCCAGCTTGGCGAAGGCGCAGTTGCATGTGATCAGCGCCCACCCGTCACCGATGTTGTCGGCGGCAGACCCCACGTTCCAGCTCAAGGAAACCATCGAGGCACGGTATCGCGCGCAGTGCCAAGCCTTCCAGGCCGAATTCGATGTGGACGATACCCACCTGCATATCGAAGAAGGCCCGGCGGATGTGCTGATTCCACATATGGCCAGCAAGCTGCAAGCGGCGGTGACCATTATCGGCACCGTGGCGCGCACCGGCCTGACCGGCGCATTGATAGGCAACACCGCGGAGGTGGTGCTGGATAAAGTGGAAAGCGATGTGCTGGTGCTCAAACCGGAGACGTTGATGGATCAGTTGCAAGAGCTGGCTGCCAAGGACTGACGCCAACTTCCAAGACAACTGAGATCCAAAGTGGGAGGGGGCTTGCCCCCGAAAGCAACCTGTCAGTTGCAACCTGTGTTAACTGACAGATTGCTTTCGGGGCAAGCCCCCCTCTCATATTTGGAATTGCGCTGTCAGTCAGCCAGCGCATCGTTCAGGAAAGCCGGCGCGATATAGCGCTGGTAGTGGGCCTCGGACAGGATAAAAAACTCACGGTCGATAGCATCGCGCAGTTCCGGCAGGGCCCAGTCACGAAACTCCGGCAACAGCACCATGCCATAGGCCTCCAGATTGGAAATCACCCGCGCTCCGCGAGCAATCAACTGATACGCCCAGCAGTACTCGGACTGGTGCGGCACGAAACGGATCTTGCGCTGTTCCAGTTGCCAGCGCAGTTTCTGCGGGTCGAATACTTCAAGCTTGCCGGCCATCACCTGCACCAGCAACTGCTCCAAGCGCAGCCATACCGCGCGCTTTGCCTCCTCGTCGTAACCGTTCCACTGGATCACTTCGTGATGGAAACGCTTGCAGCCGCGGCACACGAGATCGCCGTAGACCGTGGAGCACAGACCGACGCAGGGGGTCTTGATGGTTGAGTTGGACATGGGCGGCAACACGCAAATCAGCGAAACAGTGCGCCATGTTAGCCCTTTGTCTAAGCTCGATCACCCGGCAAACGTGACATGGCAACTTACCTTTAGTTTTTTTTTGCCGTAGAATCATCCGGCCTTGTAAGGCGCCAATAATCCGCTGGAAGCTGTTTTCAAAGCGTCACGAGCACAGTCGTTCCTTCAGAACGGTGTTGGCGATGGTGAATGACCCGGTAGGTCGAGCATCAGCGCCAACCCTCATCAGCTCCGTTCTGCAGGCGTAAAACTTTGAAAGCAGCTTCTGTAAGGAATGCCGGCAGCGCTGGCTTTGCGGCCCAAAAAGCCCCCGAGCGCATGCGTGCCGTTCATTTCTGGATGAGCGTCCCGTGGGACCACTGATGAGGGTAATAACTGTGCTTGAAGCCTACCGCAAACATATCGAAGAGCGTGCAGCCCTGGGTATCGTTCCCCAGCCGCTTAACGCCGAACAAACCGCAGGCCTGGTCGAGCTGCTGAAGAATCCTCCGGCTGGCGAAGAAGAATTCCTCGTTGACCTGATCACCAACCGCATTCCACCAGGTGTTGACGAAGCTGCCTACGTCAAGGCCGGTTTCCTGTCTGCCCTGGCCAAGGGCGAAGCCACTTCCCCCCTGATCGACAAGAAGCGCGCCGTTGAACTGCTTGGCACCATGCAAGGCGGCTACAACATCGTGACCCTGGTCGAGCTGCTTGACGACGCCGAGCTGGCACCTGTTGCCGCCGCTCAACTCAAGCACACCCTGCTGATGTTCGATGCGTTCCACGACGTGGCAGAAAAAGCCAAGAACGGTAACGAACACGCCAAAGCGGTGCTGCAGTCCTGGGCCGACGGCGAGTGGTTCAAGAACCGCCCGACCCTGGCCGACAAGATCAGCCTGCGCGTGTTCAAGGTCACCGGCGAAACCAACACCGACGACCTGTCCCCTGCCCCGGACGCCTGGTCCCGCCCTGATATCCCGCTGCACGCCCTGGCCATGCTGAAAATGGCGCGCGAAGGCATCGTGCCGGACGAGCAAGGCAAGACCGGCCCCATGAAGCAGATCGAAGAGATGCGCGGCCAAGGTTTCCCGATCGCCTACGTCGGTGACGTGGTCGGTACCGGTTCGTCGCGTAAATCCGCTACCAACTCCGTGCTGTGGTTCTTCGGCGACGACGTGCCTTACGTACCGAACAAGCGTGCCGGTGGTTTCTGCTTCGGCAGCAAGATCGCTCCGATCTTCTACAACACCATGGAAGATGCCGGCGCACTGCCAATCGAGTTCGACGTCACCAACATGCACATGGGCGACGTGATCGACCTGTACCCGCATGCTGGCAAAGTCTGCAAGCACGGCACCGATGAAGTCCTGACCACCTTCGAAATGAAGACGCCGGTGCTGTTGGACGAAGTCCGCGCCGGCGGCCGTATCCCGCTGATCATTGGCCGTGGCCTGACCGACAAGGCCCGTGCCGAGCTGGGCCTGGGCCCGACCGATCTGTTCAAGCTGCCAGAAGCCCCGGTCGATACCGGCAAAGGCTTCACCCTGGCACAGAAGATGGTCGGCAAGGCGTGCGGCCTGCCGGAAGGCAAAGGCGTGCGTCCAGGCACCTACTGCGAACCGAAGATGACCACCGTAGGTTCTCAGGACACCACCGGTCCGATGACCCGTGACGAACTGAAAGACCTGGCGTGCCTGGGCTTCTCCACCGATCTGGTGATGCAGTCGTTCTGCCACACCGCGGCCTATCCAAAGCCGATCGACGTGACCACCCACCACACGCTGCCTGACTTCATCATGACCCGTGGCGGTGTATCGCTGCGTCCGGGCGACGGCATCATCCACAGCTGGCTGAACCGCATGCTGCTGCCGGACACCGTAGGCACCGGCGGTGACTCCCACACCCGTTTCCCGATGGGCATCTCGTTCCCAGCCGGTTCCGGTCTGGTCGCGTTCGCCGCCGCCACCGGCGTCATGCCGCTGGACATGCCGGAATCGATCCTGGTGCGCTTCAAAGGCAAAATGAAACCCGGCATCACCCTGCGTGACCTGGTTCATGCCATTCCTTACTACGCGATCCAGGCTGGCCTGTTGACCGTAGAGAAGAAAGGCAAGAAAAACGCCTTCTCCGGCCGCATCCTGGAAATCGAAGGTCTGAACGACCTGACCCTGGAGCAAGCGTTCGAGCTGTCCGACGCCTCGGCCGAACGTTCGGCTGCCGGTTGCACCATCAAGCTGTCCAAAGAGTCCATCACCGAGTACCTGAACTCCAACATCACCCTGCTGCGCTGGATGATCGGCGAAGGCTACGGCGATGCACGCACCCTGGAACGTCGCGCCCAAGCGATGGAAGCCTGGGTCGCCAACCCGGAGCTGATGGAAGCCGATGCCGACGCCGAATACGCCGAAATCATCGAGATCGACCTGGCCGAGATCAACGAGCCGATCCTCTGCGCACCGAACGACCCGGACGATGCCCGTCTGCTGTCCAGCGTTGCCGGCGAGAAGATCGACGAAGTGTTCATCGGTTCGTGCATGACCAACATCGGTCACTTCCGCGCTGCCGGTAAGTTGCTGGAACAGGTCAAGGGTCAGCTGCCAACCCGTCTGTGGCTGTCGCCGCCGACCAAGATGGACGCTCACCAACTGACCGAAGAAGGCTACTACGGCATCTACGGCAAGGCTGGCGCACGCATGGAAATGCCGGGCTGCTCGCTGTGCATGGGTAACCAGGCACGGGTAGAACCGAACTCCACCGTGGTGTCGACGTCGACCCGTAACTTCCCGAACCGTCTGGGTGACGGCGCGAACGTCTACCTGGCTTCGGCTGAGCTGGCGGCTGTCGCTTCCACCCTGGGTCGCCTGCCGACCGTCGAGGAGTACATGGGCTACGCGGCCAAGCTGGACACCATGGCCAGCGACGTCTACCGCTACCTGAACTTCGACCAGATCGCCGAGTTCCGCAAGATCGCGGCCAGCGCCAACATCCCGGTGCTGCAAGCCTAACGGTGTGTTGATGTGAAAAACGCCGCGTATCGCAAGGTACGCGGCGTTTTTTTGTGCCTGGAATAAGCCATTGGTGCCAAGACAAAACAATGGCGGGAGAGGACCAGCCCCTCCCACACCACTTAAGCCATCAGCGAATAGACCAACGCCGTAATCGCCACCAGACCAACCGCCGTGACAAACACGTTGGACGCCTGCCCACGGTATTTGGCCATGGCCGGCACTTTGCGGATAGCGTACATCGGCATCAGGAACAGGATCGACGCAATCACCGGGCCGCCGAGGGTCTCGATCATGCCGAGGATGCTGGGGTTGAGCGTGGCGACGATCCAGCACACCACCAGCATGAAGGCGGCAGTCATAAGGTCCAGGGTCTTGGCGGCCGGGCGGCGACCGGTTTTAAGCACCAAGCCCTTGAGGCCTTCACTGGCACCGATGTAGTGCCCCAGGAACGACTTGGCGATTGCCACGAACGCGATCAGCGGCGCGGCGAACGCGATGGTCGGGTTGTTGAAGTGGTTGGCCAGGTACGACAGGATCGACAGGTTCTGCGCCTTGGCTTCGGCCAACTGGGCCGGCGACAGGGTCAGTACGCAACTGAACACGAAAAACAGCACCATCGCCACCATCAATAGGTGCGCGCGGGACAGGATCTGCGAGCTGCGCTCATCGGCATTGGCGCCGTATTGGCGCTTCTGATCCACCGCGAACGCCGAAATGATCGGCGAGTGGTTGAACGAGAACACCATCACCGGAATCGCCAGCCACAGCGTATTGAGCAACGCCGACGGCGCCGGCACCTCGCGGGCGGTGCTGAGGATGCCGCCGGTCCAGTGCGGCACCAGGTACACCGCCAGAAACAGCAAGGCGACGATAAACGGATACACCATCAGGCTCATGGCCTTGACGATGAACTGCTCGCCGCAGCGCACCACGGCCAGCAGGCCCAGGATCAGCACGAACGACAGGATCGCCCGTGGCGGCGGCAGGATGTGCAGTTGGTGCTCCATAAAACTGCCGACGGTGTTGGTCAGCGCCACGCTGTAGATCAGCAGGATCGGGAAAATCGCGAAGAAGTACAGCAACGTGATCAACGCCCCGGCCTTGATACCAAAATGCTCTTCCACCACGTCGGTAATGTCGGAGCCTTCACGACCGGACAGCACGAACCGCGTCAGGCCACGGTGGGCGAAGAACGTCATCGGGAATGCCAGCAGCGCCAGGATCACCAGGGGCCAGAAGCCGCCCAGCCCTGCGTTGATCGGCAAGAACAAAGTACCGGCGCCAATGGCGGTACCGAACAGGCCGAGCATCCAGGTGGTGTCCTGGCGGCTCCAGCGCGTGAGGGTTGCAGGTGTCGTTGCATAGCGTTCGTCGACGCTATTGGCCTGATCATTCATCCAGTCGGATCTCCGCATTTACACGGCCGGGACGAGTCAGAAAAACCTGACAGGCAGCGCCCCGATCGTAGAAGGGGCCGGATTGTCCGGGATTCTCGTGAAGAAGCAAAGACTTAGCTGAGGAATGGTTGACCGGTGCAGCCGCAAACAGTCACGAACTTGCCCGATCCCACGAGCAGTAAATTTTCCTTCCCGATAAAACGCTCTGTCTTACAAATCCAGCATACTGGTCCTGTCTACCCTCCAAGGAAGAGCCTTGCGATGACCACCACTGTTCTGGTCCTGGTTGAAACCATCAACGACTACCTGCCCATCATCGAAAGCAACGACTTTCATGTGATCCTGGCGCCGACGCCCGCCGAACGCGCTCACGCCATCAAAGCCCACGGCGGGCAGATCCAGGCCGTCCTGACCCGTGGCCCATTGGGTCTGTACGCCGAAGAAATCGCCGCCTTGCCACAGTTGGAGATCATCTGCGTGATCGGCGCCGGTTATGAACACGTCGACCTGCAAGCCGCCAGCAATCGCGGGATCGTGGTCACCAACGGCGCCGGCGTGAATGCACCGTCGGTGGCCGACCACGCCATGGCGCTGTTGCTGTCACTGGTACGCGGTATCCCGCAGAACGACGCCGCCGTGCGGCGCGGCGAGTGGCCCAAAGTGATGCGCCCATCCCTGGGCGGCAAACACCTGGGCATTCTCGGGCTCGGCGCCGTCGGCCTGGAGATCGCCAAACGCGCGGCCTTGGGCTTTGGCATGGAGATCAGTTACCACAATCGCCAACCTCGGGATGACGTGGACTACACCTACTGCGCCACGGCCCTGGATCTGGCGCGCACCGCAGACTTCTTGATCCTGGCCACGCCCGGCGGCGACGGCACCCGGCACCTGATCGACCGGCGCGTACTGGACGCCCTCGGCCCCCATGGCTATTTGGTGAACATCGGACGTGGCAGCGTGGTGGTCACCGCCGACCTGATTGCCGCCCTCGAACAGCGGCGCATCGGCGGTGCGGCGCTGGATGTGTTCGACGACGAACCCAAGGTGCCCGACGCCCTCAAGCGCCTGGGCAATACCGTACTCACCTCCCATGTCGCCGGGCTGTCGCCCGAGGCCGCCCATGACACCGTGCAGCGCGTGGCCGACAATCTGGTGGAGTATTTCGCCGGGCGCCCGGTGCTCACCCCGGTCGCCCTGCCCCCGCCCGTAAAATGACCGATCAGGCACGTTGATCATCCTGCAACACGCTAACCTATTAAACCGCCCCGACCTTGTGGCTGGGCGGTGGCGCGCATTAGATTAGCCAATAGTCCGAGGCCTTTAGAATAAGCAGAAGGGATAAGCATGGCGCTGAACGACCAATCCACCCAGATTCGCCCCGGCGAGGAACTTGATGCCGGCCTGATCGATCCCTACCTCAAGGCCCACATCCCGGGGTTGAGCGGCACGCCCACCATCAGCCAGTTTCCCGGTGGCGCCTCCAACCTGACTTACCTGCTGGAATACCCCGATCAGGAATTCGTACTGCGCCGCCCACCTTTTGGGCACAAAGCCAAGTCCGCCCACGACATGGGCCGCGAGTTCCGCATTCTCAACCAACTGAAGGATGGCTTCCCCTACTGTCCCAAGGCCTACGTGCATTGCACCGATGAGTCGGTGATCGGCGCCGAGTTTTATGTGATGGAGCGCGTCAACGGCATCATCCTGCGCTCCGACCTGCCCGCCGAGCTGGGCCTGGACGCAGCGAAGACTCAGGCACTGTGCAAAAGCTTTATCGACAAATTCGTGGAACTGCACCAAGTGGACTACACCGCTTGCGGCCTGGCCGACCTGGGCAAGCCCGAAGGCTACGTGGCGCGGCAGATTCGCGGCTGGAGCGACCGCTACGAAAAAGCCCTGACCCCCGATGCGCCAAAATGGGAGGCGGTACGCGCCTGGCTCAACGACAAGATGCCGGCCGATCACCCCACCTCAAGCATCGTGCATAACGACTACCGCTTCGACAACGTGATCCTCGACCCGCATAACCCGATGCAGATCATTGGCGTGCTGGATTGGGAACTGACCACCTTGGGCGATCCGCTGATGGACCTGGGCAACACCCTCGCCTACTGGATCGAAGCCGCCGACCCGGCGCCGGTGCAATTGATGCGCCGCCAGCCGAGCAACGCGCCGGGCATGCTCACTCGCCGAGAATTCGTTGACTACTACGCCGAACGCGCGGGCATCCGGATTGATAACTTCGATTTCTATTACACCTACGGCCTGTTCCGCCTGGCCGGCATCGTGCAGCAGATCTACTACCGTTTCTTCCATGGCCAGACCCAGGACAAACGCTTCGCGCAGTTCATCCAGATGAACGCATTGCTCGAGCAGATGAGCCTGAATGTCATCAGCAAATCAGCCCTTTAAGGAATCCCCATGTCCAAGACCCACCTGTTCGACCTCGACGGCAAGATCGCATTTGTCTCCGGCGCCAGCCGTGGCATCGGCGAGGCCATCGCCAAGTTGCTGGCCCAGCAAGGCGCCCATGTGATCGTGTCCAGCCGCAAGCTCGAAGGCTGCCAGCATGTGGCCAATGCGATCATCGCCGACGGCGGCAAGGCCACGGCGGTGGCCTGCCACATCGGTGAAATGGAGCAGATCAGCCAAGTATTCGCCGGTATTCGCGAGCAGTTCGGGCGCCTGGACATCCTGGTCAACAACGCCGCCACCAACCCGCAGTTCTGCAATGTGCTGGACACCGACCTCGGCGCGTTCCAAAAAACCGTGGACGTGAACATCCGTGGCTACTTCTTCATGTCGGTGGAAGCCGGCAAGCTGATGCGCGAAAACGGCGGCGGCAGCATCATCAACGTGGCCTCGATCAACGGCATCTCGCCCGGCATATTCCAGGGCATTTACTCGGTGACCAAGGCCGCGGTGATCAACATGACCAAGGTGTTCGCCAAGGAATGCGCCGAGTTCGGTATACGCTGCAACGCGCTGCTGCCGGGCCTGACCGACACCAAATTCGCCTCGGCGCTGGTCAAGAACGACTCGATCCTGAAAATGGCCCTGGCGCAGATCCCCCTCAAGCGCGTAGCCGACCCGAGCGAGATGGCGGGTGCAGTACTGTTCCTGGCCAGCGACGCCTCCAGCTACACCACCGGCGTGTCGCTGAATGTGGACGGTGGCTTCCTGTCCTGAGTGCCGGCGCAGCGGTACAGATCGATTTGCGAGTAATCTTGGCGCCGATCGATCTGTCTCAGGATGAAACATGGAACTCCACATCGTCATCAACGGGCGTAAGGACCTGGCGGCGCAGCTTTATCAGCAGTTGCGCGAAGCCATCGCCGCCGGGCGTCTCACGGCAGGTGCGCAACTGCCGCCCAGCCGCTTGCTGGCCGAGCAATTGGGCGTCTCGCGCAAGACGGTGTCCGATACCTACGCCACGTTGACCTATGAAGGCCTGCTGGTCGGCAGGATCGGCCGCGGGACCTTCGTCAACGCCTGGGCACCACAACCTGATCGCGTACAAACCGCGACAGACCTGGCCTGCTCCGCCAACCTGGCGAAGTGGCAAGCGCTGCCCTCGCCCATGCATCACCCCGCCAACGACAAGCGCCTGCGCTACGAATTTATCGGCGGCGCCACCAGCCGCCAGCAGTTCCCCCAGGATGAATGGCGGCGCTGCACCCAGCATGCCCTACGGCGTATCGCCGAGCACAGCGGCTTCTACAGTCAACCCGAAGGGCTGCCGGCGTTGCGCAGTGCCATCGCCGGGCATATCGCGTTTTCCCGAGGGGTCAAATGCCGCGACAGCGACATCGTGGTCACCAACGGCGCGCAACAGGCACTGGACCTGCTCGCCCGCGTGGTGTTGGAACCGGGCAGCATTGTCGCCATGGAAGACCCCGGCTACACCCCCGCGCGCCAACTGTTCACGGCACGGGGCGCCCATGTCGCCAGCGTGCCCGTGGACGCACAGGGTATTCAGGTCGACCAGATCCCCGACGGCACGCGCCTGATCTACGTCACCCCGTCCCATCAATTCCCCCTGGGCATGCCCATGAGCGCGGCGCGCCGCGAAGCCTTGCTGGCGCGTGCGTTCGACCTGGGTGCGATCATCATCGAAGACGACTACGACAGCGAATTCCGTTACGAGGGCCGCCCTACCGACTCCCTGCAAAGCCTGGACAGTCGCGGCGTAGTGGCTTACGTCGGCACCTTTTCCAAGACCCTGCTGCCCGAGTTGCGCCTGGGCTACGTGGTGCTGCCACCGGCGATCCACGGCGCGGTGCTCAAGGCCAAGCAGCTGACCGACCAGCACAGTTCCACGCTGCCGCAGTGGGCATTGGCCAAGTTCATCAGCGAGGGCTACCTGCTCAAGCACATCCGACGCTGCCACACGGTATACGCCGGACGCCGCGAACGTATCCTGGAGCGCCTGGCGGGCGATCTGTCGCCATGGTTCGAAACGGTGCCCACAGTGGCGGGGTTCCACCTGGCGGCGCTGTGCAAGGTGCCGGTCAATATTGCGCTGCTACGGGAGCTGGCGCGCCAGGTGGACGTCGGCCTATACCCACTGGAGGTGTTCTTCCATGACACGCCGGTGCGTGCAGGCTTGATTGTCGGGTTCGGCGCCATTGAACTGCTGGATATCGACCCGGCCCTGGACAGGGTGCGCGATATTCTGCTGAAGATTGCGTGACGTTCTATAACCCGGCCGCCGGGCGTGATTTTGGGTCAGTTAACGAGAGGTCGACTGACACAGCGTCATCGGGGGCAAGCCCCCTCCCGCAGTTTCAATCGCCCGATTCGGCAATTCAGGGGCGCTTGAACTGGCGCCGCAGCGCTTCAATCTGCGGGCGGCATGCGCATCCTTCGAGATGGTCATTGACCATCCCCATCGCCTGCATCAGCGCATACATCGTGGTTGGCCCTACAAACGTCCAACCACGCTTCTTCAGCGCCTTGGACAATCGCACCGAGGCCGGTGATGTCGGGTTACCCGTCCAGTAAGCCAGGTCCACCACGGCCGGGCGCTCTTGCGGGCCGGGTTCGAAGGCCCATAACCACTGCGCCAGAGAGCCGGTCTCGTCCACCAGTTCACAGGCACGCCGCGCATTGTTGATGGTGGAGACGATCTTCGCCCGATTACGCACGATGCCCGGGTTCTGCATCAGACGCAGGATGTCCGCCTCGCCGTACTGCGCCACGCGGCGAAAATCAAAGCCGTCGAACGCTGCACGAAACTGCTCGCGCTTGCGCAGGATGGTGATCCACGCCATCCCCGCCTGAAACCCTTCCAGGCAGATTTTCTCGTACAGCTGACTATCATCGGCCACCGGCACGCCCCACTCATGGTCGTGGTAATGCAGGTATTCCGGCGCGGCACCGCGCCAGGCGCAGTGTCGGTGCCCATGCTTATCGGTGCTCAAACCTGGTGTGTCCATTCGCCCCCCTTCTGTGCCGAGCGCCGGATGATAAGCGAAAAATTTCGCACGCCGCCAACCGCTCAAGCATCGCCCTTACCGACCCACTGGTCAGACCGGGACCTGCCAACCGCCGAATTATTACTTGTGATTTCAAAAAAACCCGGCGTAGACTGGCCCCGCACTGGACTTACCGGTATGACCACAACAATTAAGCCCTGGAACCACCAGGGCGCCGAATAGAGATCCCTCCCATGCTCAGATGGTGCTCGCGTTCGATTTTCCTGCAAGTCGTGATCGGCCTGATGTTAGGCGTTGTTTGCGGCCTGGCCCTTCCCGAATTCTCTTCGCAACTCAAACCCCTCGGCGACGGCTTTATCAAACTGATCAAGATGCTGATCGGCCTGATCGTGTTCTGCGTAGTGGTCAGCGGCATTTCCGGCGCCGGCGACCTGAAAAAAGTCGGGCGCATCGGCCTTAAGTCGGTGATCTATTTCGAAGTGCTGACCACCATCGCGTTAGTGATCGGCCTGGTTATGGCGTTCAGCACCGGCATCGGCACCGGCGCCAATATTCATCTGGAACAGCTCTCGTCCGCCGGCCTGAACGAACTGGCCGACAAGGGCCAGCACATCCGCGGCACCAGCCAATTCCTGATGGACCTGATCCCCAACTCAGTGATCGGTGCGTTTGCCGACAACAACGTGCTGCAAGTCCTACTGTTTTCAGTGCTGTTCGGCAGCGCGCTGAACTTGGTGGGCGAAGCGGCGTCGGGCATTTCGCGACTGATCAACGAATTGAGCCATGTGATTTTCCGCATCATGGGCATGATCGTGCGCCTGGCGCCCATTGGCGTGTTCGGCGCCATCGCCTTCACCACCAGCACCTACGGCCTGGATTCCCTGCAACACCTGGGCAGTCTGGTGGGCCTTTTCTACCTGACCTGCTTTGCCTTTGTCGGCGTGATCCTCGGCGTGGTGATGCGCCTCTCGGGCCTGCGCATGCTGCCGCTGCTCAAGTACCTGCGCGAAGAGCTGCTGATCGTAATGGGCACCGCCTCTTCCGACGCCGTGCTGCCTCAGATCATGCGCAAACTGGAGCACCTGGGCATTGGCAGTTCCACCGTGGGCCTGGTGATTCCGACCGGCTACTCGTTCAACCTCGACGGGTTCTCGATCTACCTGACCCTGGCCATCGTATTTATCGCCAACGCCACCGGCACACCGCTGTCGATGACCGACCTGCTGACCATCCTGCTGGTGTCGTTGATCACCTCCAAGGGCGCCCATGGCATCCCCGGTTCGGCGCTGGTGATTCTGGCGGCCACCCTCACCGCGATCCCAGCGATTCCGGTGGTGGGCCTGGTGCTGGTGCTAGCGGTGGACTGGTTTATGGGCATCGGCCGCGCATTGACTAACCTGATCGGCAACTGCGTCGCCACCGTGGCCATTGCCCGCTGGGAAAAAGACATCGACCTCCAGCGCGCCAATAAGGTATTGGACGGCCAGCAGGGTTATGCCTTCCAGGCCAAGAAACCGGTATTGCCGGCGCACCAGGAATTCTGAAGGCGACACTACCCAGGTGGGAGCGGCAAAACTGCTCCCACCGTATCTGCATCATCAAGGAGCCATCGACGTGATCAGCACCTCAACCGTCGTCAATTCAGTGGTAGAAAAACTACGCGCCGCCCTGGCGCGGGGTCAGTGGCGCCGCGGTGAAATGCTCCCCGGCCAGCGCGAACTGGCCGAACAGCTGGGCATCAGCCGCCCTAGTCTGCGTGAAGCGGTGATCGTACTGGAAACCCTCGGCCTGGTGCGTTCCATGCCCGGCAAAGGCGTGGTCGTGTTAGAGACCAGCGTCAGCGATCCGCAGTCCAGCGACGCCGTAGCCGACGCCAGCCTCGAAGATATTCTGCAACTGCGCTACACCCTCGAACCGTTTATCGTCGGCCTGGTGGCCCAGTCCATCAGCAGCAAGGAAGTCGGCCAGTTACGCCTGACCCTGATGGACATGCGCGAAGCCCTGGACGCCGGCGATGCCGAAGCGGGCCTGAACGCCTATGTCGATTTTCATGAAGAGCTGTTCGCGCTGACTTCCAACCCGATCTTCCAGAACGTGGTGCAGCAGACCCGCAACGCCCTCAAGCAAAGCGCCCAGGTGCTGCGTAACTCGCCTGAGCACCTGGCCGAACGCCTGCAGGAAAACGAAGCCGTGGTGCGCGCCATACGTAACAAGAACAGCGCCCTGGCCAGCGCCGAAATGCGTCGGCATATCCTCCAGGAAGGTCTGCGCATGGGCATCGCCCTGAACATCCCGGATGACCATCTCGGCAGCTGATTTTTTGGAGACCGGCCATGACCGCCCACGCCTTGCAACGCAACCCGAGCCTGCCTGCCCTGCGCCTGGTGGCCGGTAAAAAACCCTCGGTGGACGACATCTACCCGCGCCTGTTCGACGCCATCCTCGAACAACGCATCGCCCCGTCCAGCCGCTTTACCGAAGAAGGCCTGGGCGAAACCTTCGGCGTGAGCCGCAGCGTGATTCGCCGGGTGCTGGCCAAACTGTCCCATCAGCAGGTGATTATCTTGCGTCCCAATCAACGCGCCCAGGTCGCCGCGCCGGACAGCCTGCAAGCCCGACAAATCCTCGAAGCCCGGCGCATGACCGAAGTCACCGTGGTGCAATTGGCCTGCGCCCAGGCCACACCCGCGCAGATTCGCCCCTTGCGCGATCTGATCGCCCGCGAACGCGAGTGCATTGAGCGCGACCAGCGTGGGCCGGCGATTCGATTATCAGGGGAGTTTCATTTGCAGTTGGCCGCGATCGCCGGTAATGCGCCGTTGGCACAGTTCCTCAACAGCCTGGTGCCATTGACATCGTTGGTCATCGCCCAATTTGAAGCAAAAGCCTGCACGTATTGCGCGTGGCAGGAACATGTGGCGATTGTGGATGCGATTGAGCAGCGCGACTCAAACACTGCGGTGAGCCTGATGACCCAACACCTGGATCACCTGGAAAGCAAACTACTGAAACATCACTGACCTTCAGATAATGAAGATCCAAATATGGGAGAGGGCCTGCCCCCGATGGCAGTGTGTCAGCCAACCTGTACATGACTGATACACCACCATCGGGGGCAAGCCCCCTCCCACAATTTTGTACGCGCCAGGCTGGGTGCCAGGGTGCTCTCCATGCCTCTTGCTGGCCAGGCCCGCATACAAACCTGAAGCCAACTGAGGCCCAAATATGGGAGAGGGCTCGCCCCCGATGGCAGTGTGTCAGCCAACCTATACATGACTGATACACCACTATCGGGGGCAAGCCCCCTCCCACAATTTTGTACGCGCCAGGCTGGGTGCCAGGGTGCTTTCCATGCCTCTTGCTGGCCAGGCCCGCATACAAACCTGAAGCCAACTGAGACCCAAATATGGGAGAGGGCTTGCCCCCGATGGCAGTGTGTCAGCTAACCTATACATGACTGATACACCACTATCGGGGGCAAGCCCCCTCCCACAATTTTGTACGCGCCAGGCTGGGTGCCAGGGTGCTTTCTATGCCTCTTGCTGGCCAAGCCCGCATATAAACCTGAAGCCAACTGAGGCCCAAATATGGGAGAGGGCTTGCCCCCGATGACAGTGTGTCAGCCAACCTATACATGACTGATACACCACTATCGGGGGCAAGCCCCCTCCCACAATTTTGTACGCGCCAGGCTGGGTGCCAGGGTGCTTTCTATGCCTCTTGCTGGCCAAGCCCGCATACAAACCTGAAGCCAACTGAGACCCAAATATGGGAGAGGGCTCGCCCCCGATGGCAGTGTGTCAGCCAACCTATACATGACTGATGCACCACTATCGGGGGCAAGCCCCCTCCCACAATTTTGTACGCGCCAGGCTGGGTGCCAGGGTGCTTTCCATGCCTCTTGCTGGCCAAGCCCGCATACAAACCTGAAGCCAACTGAGAACCAAATGTGGGAGGGGGCTTGCCCCCGATGGCAGTGTGTCAGCCAACCTGTACATGACTGATGCACCACTATCGGGGGCAAGCCCCCTCCCACAATTTTGTACGCGCCAGGCTGGGTGCCAGGGTGCTTTCCATGCCTCTTGTTGGCCAAGCCCGCATACAAACCTGAAGCCAACTGAGAACCAAATGTGGGAGGGGGCTTGCCCCCGATGGCAGTGTGTCAGTCAACCTATAGATGACTGATAAACCACTATCGGTAGCAAGCCCCCTCCCCCAGGTGTTTCACCGGGACATCAAGCCGATTGCAGCACCGACTGACCGCTCATTGCCAGGTCCAGCAGTTCACGGTTGGCCACGGCGTACATGGCGTAGTCCGTGCCGACCGCGGCACGAATTTCCACCATCATCGCGCGCCAGCGATCGGCCATGTCCTGGTGCTGCTCAAGCCACAGGGCCACGCGGGCTTCCATGTCTTGTGGCGCATCGGCCATTTGCAGTACCGAAATGGTGATCGCGCGCTGCTGCCAGTCCACATCGTCGCGGAACGCTTCGCGGGCCTGAGCCTGCCAGTTGTTGGCCACGGGCAGATCGCTGATCTGCTGCAGGTACCACGGCAGGTCCAACGCGCTGCCTACAGCGAAGTAGGCCTTGGCCACTTCGGCAGCATCGTGCCCGGTGACGTCGGCGGCTTCGATGATCGGCAACAAGGTGTACAGGTGCGTGGTGCCTGCCACCATACGCGCCAACAACTCCGGCACGCCGGCTTCGGTGTACGCCTGGTAGCGGTTCTGCCAGCCTTCGCGAGTCGGGCCTTCCAGCAGTTCGTCGAGTTTAAGACCCAACGCAGCCAAGTGCGGACCGAAGTGTGCGGTGTCGCGACCAGCATCCTGCTCATTACGGCGGCTGCGCAGGAACCAACGCGTGGCGCGGCGGCCCAGGCGCATCAGCTCGTCCATCAGTTCCAGTTGCACGTCGGCGGAGACCTGATGATCCAGGGCTTCGATCTGACGGAACCAGTGCGGGAGATGGAAGATGTCACGCACGATCACATACGCACCGGCCACGTTCGCCGGGCTCATGCCGGTCGACTCTTTGAGCCGCTGCACAAAGGTGATGCCCATGTGGTTGACCAGATCGTTGGCGATCTGGGTGCTGACGATCTCGCGCTTGAGACGGTGACGACGCATGGCCTCGCCGAACTTGGCCACCAGGCTCGGTGGGAACGCGGTCTCCATGTCGCGGGTCAGGTAGTCGTCATCCGGCACCAGCGACTTGAGCAAAGCTTCCTTGAGGTCGATCTTGCTATAGGAGATCAGCACCGACAGTTCCGGACGGGTCAGGCCCTTGCCAGTGGAGGCACGCTCGGTGAGCTGCTCCTCGGTCGGCAGGTACTCAATGGCGCGGTCCAGTTTGCCACGGCCTTCCAGGTCGCTCATCAGGCGCTTGTACTCGGCGGCACGCTCGTAGGCTTTGCGCGCAGCCAGGGACAGGGCCTGGGTCTGCTTGTAGTTGTTGCCCAACACCAGGCTGCCGACTTCGTCGGTCATGCTCGCCAGCAACTGGTTGCGCTGCTTGTCGGTCATGTCGCCGGCCTGCACCACTTCGTTGAGCAGGATCTTGATGTTCACTTCGTGGTCGGAGCAGTCCACGCCACCGGCGTTGTCGATAAAGTCAGTGTTGGAACCGCCGCCATTGAGGCCGAATTCCACACGACCCAGCTGGGTCATGCCGAGGTTACCGCCCTCGCCCACTACCTTGCAGCGCAGTTCGTTGCCGTTGACCCGCAGCGCGTCGTTGGCCTTGTCGCCCACGTCGGCGTGGCTTTCGGTGCTGGCCTTGACATAGGTGCCGATACCGCCGTTCCACAACAAGTCCACCGGCGCCTTGAGCAAGGCGTTCAACAGTTCGGTCGGGGTCAGCTTGTCGGCCTGGATATCGAAGCGTTCTTTCATCTGTGGCGAGATCGCGATGCTCTTCGCGCTGCGCGAGAAGATACCGCCACCTTCGGACATGATGCTGGTGTCGTAGTCGGTCCAGGCCGAACGCGGCAGCTCGAACATGCGCTTACGCTCGACGAAGCTGGTGGCCGGGTTCGGGTTCGGATCGATAAAGATGTGCAGGTGGTTGAAAGCTGCGACCAGTTGCAGCTTGTCGGACATCAACAGGCCGTTACCGAATACGTCGCCGGCCATATCGCCGACGCCGACGACAGTGATGCTGTCTTCCTGCACGTTGATGCCGCGTTCACGGAAGTGACGCTGCACGCCGACCCACGCGCCCTTGGCGGTGATGCCCATTTTCTTGTGGTCATAACCGGCCGAACCACCGGAGGCGAACGCATCACCCAGCCAGAAGCCGTAGTCGATGGCGATGCCGTTGGCGATATCGGAGAAGGTCGCGGTGCCTTTGTCCGCCGCTACGACGAGGTAGGGGTCATCGTCGTCATGACGCACGACATTGGCCGGCGGCACCAGGGCGCCGTCTTTCAGGTTGTCGGTGATGTCCAACAGGCCGGAGATGAAGATGCGGTAGCAAGCAATGCCCTCGGCCGCGATTTCGTCGCGGCTGCCGCCCAGTGGCAAGCGACGCGGCAGGAAGCCGCCCTTGGCACCCACCGGCACGATCACCGAGTTCTTCACCTGCTGGGCTTTTACCAGGCCCAGCACTTCGGTACGGAAGTCTTCTTCACGGTCGGACCAGCGCAGACCGCCCCGCGCAACGTTGCCGAAGCGCAGATGCACGCCTTCGACCCGTGGCGAGTACACGAAGATCTCGAACTTCGGCACCGGCTTGGGCAGCTCGGGAATGGCGCGCGGGTCGAACTTGAAGCTGAAGTACGACTTGTTCTGGCCGTTGGCGTCGGTCTGATAGAAGTTGGTGCGCAAGGTGGCCTTGATCAGGTCCAGGTAGCGACGCAGGATGCGGTCTTCGTTGAGCACCTGAACGTCGTCCAGGGCGCTGAGGATCGCTTGTTCCAGACGCTGCTGCTTGTCTTCCAGGTCGTCGGCGGTGAGTTTGCGCGCCAGGTAGAAGCGGGTCTTGAACAACCGAGTCAACTCGCGGGCGATGTCGGTGTGGTTGTTCAAAGTGCTGGCGATGTAACCCAGGTCGAAGCCCAGGCGGATCTGCTTGAGGTAACGGGCGTAGGCACGCAGCAGCGCCACATCGCGCCATGGCAGGCCGGCGGTGAGCACCAGGCGGTTGAACGCATCGTTCTCGGCATCGCCATGCACGATGTGTACGAAGGCGTCCTGCAGGGTGTCGTTGAGCTGCTGGATATCCAGGTTCACGCCTTCGGCGGCGATAAACGCGAAGTCGTGGATCCAGAACTCGCGGCCATTGGCGTGGCGCAGGCGGTACGGGAACTCACCGAGTACGCGCAGGCCGAGGTTTTCCAGGATCGGCAGCACGTCGGACAGCGCCAGCGGCGTATCGGCGTGATACAGCTTGCAATGCAGCTCACGCTGGCCAGACACCTGGCCCAGCGGCTGGTAGAAGCTCATCACCAGCGGGTTGGCTTCGGTGAGGCTGAGCAGGTGCTGCATGTCGACCACCGCCGAATGCGCGGCGAAGCGCTCGCGGAAGCCGGCCGGGAAGCCTTTCGGGAAGTCCGCCAGCACGTTGGTGCCGTGGGCTTCGCCGAAGCTTTCCACCACCAGGCTGGCGTAGTCGTCCTGCCAGCTGCGGCAGGCCTGGATCACTTCTTTTTCCAGTTGCAGCGGGTCGATGTCCAGGCGGTTCTTCGGGTCGACCCGCAGAATCAGCTGCACGCGCGCCAGTACGGACTCGGAGAAGAAGGTCCAGAATTCGCAGTCGCTGGCCTTGAGGCGATCCATCAGCACTTGCTGGATCTTCTGGCGCACTTCAGTGGAATAGATGTCGCGCGGCACGTAGGCCAGGCAGTAGCAGAAACGACCGTACGGGTCTTTGCGCAGGAACACGCGGATCTTGTTGCGTTCCTGGATCTGCACGATGGACATCACGGTGCTGTACAGCTCGTCCACCGGGGTCTGGAACAGGTCGTCACGGGGCAGCACTTCAACGACTTGCGCCAGCTCCTTGCCCAGGTGCGCCTTGGCCTGGAAGCCCGAGCGACGCTCGATCTCCGCGACCTTGCGGCGGATATAAGGAATCACACGTACGCTTTCGCCATACACCGACGAGGTGTACAGGCCCATGAAGCGGCATTCCTTGATGACCTTGCCGTCGGCGTCGATCTCGCGGATCGACACGTAGTCCGGGTAGGCCGGACGATGCACGCGGCTTGGGTGTGCGGCCTTGGCGAACGACAATACGGTCGGCTCGCGCAGGTACGACACAGCGTAGTCTTCGATGCGCAAGTCTTCGGCGGTAAGGCCGGCGCGCAGCAGCTTGGTCAGACCGAGGAACGAGCTGGCGTCATATTCGATATGACCGCCGTCCGCCTCGTCACGTACCACAAATTCTTCGTAGCCCAGGAAGGTGAAGTGGTTACCTACCAGCCACTCCAGGAAGTTCTTGATCTCGGCTTTTTCTTCGCCATCGATGCTGAACTGACTGGCGTCGATACCGGCCAACAGGTCCTGGACCTTGGCTTTCATCGGCTCGAAATCGGCCACGGCCACGCGCACTTCGCCCAGCACCTGCTCCAGCTCTTTGCTCAGCACGCTCAGTTCGGCGGCATTGGCGCAGCGGTCGATCTCCAGGTACATCAGCGATTCTTGCTGGATACCTTCGCCCTGAGTGCCTTTGGCCAGGATTTCCTGCAGCTCGCCCTTGCTGCCGCGACGCACGCTGAGCACAGTGGTTTGCAGGGTGTGGATGCTGTAGCCACGACGGTTCAGCTCGGTGCGCACCGAGTCCACCAGGAACGGCAGATCGTGGTGCAGCACTTCGACCGCAGTGTGGGTCGACTGCCAGCCGTGACGTTCGTAATCGGGGTTGTAGACCCGCACTTGCGGTTGGGTGTGGTCAAAGCGCTCAAGCAGGCGCCAGGCAGACAGGGTGCAACCGGCCAGGTCGGAAAGGCGACGCTGGGTCAGTTCGTCCAGGGAAATGATGCCGAAGAATTGTTCAGCGAACAGCGCCACTTGTGGCAGTGCCTGTTCACTGATGTGCTGCGCCAGTGCCGCTTGCAGTTGGTGCTGGAAGTCGGCCTTGCTGGCTGCGGTGAAGAACGCCATCTGTGGTACTCCGCTTGGGCTTGTTATTGATGGAAGCGTCGCGTGTTATCCCCTGGTGGGGAGACCGTCGGCTCTGTTCGTGGGTAACCATAAACGAAACAGGGCGACAGGTGGGTGAAGCTGGACAAGACAGTCAGGTCACATACAACTTCCATAAGATGCGCACCTGCCGGGTGACGGTACGACGGGCAGGTCAGGCGCCTGGAACGTGCGCATCCGTTGCGCAGCTTAACGAGTGTAGAAGGACTGCTCTTGCAGCGCTGCGACATATTCGGTCATCGGTAAGCAGGGCCAGGGTTGCGACGAGTGCAACCGAGGTTGAACGGTAAAAATTCAGTGCATTTAAACAATAAAAGCATCAGAAATGACTGATAGACGCCGCACGGTCATCCGCCCAGGCCGACGCAGCATGCAGCACAAACGTTCGTGCAATGGCACAATTGCCAACGCCGTGCCCTCCCCAAACAGGATTTCCCATGCTGCAACTGAAAACCGACGCCCTTATGGCCACCCCATGCGACGAAGAAGAAGACAACATGGCCATGCTGTGCTGCCACGGCAAAAACGGCGAGATGTTCATGCTCAGCCGTTATCCGGACGAAGACGAGGTGGAGCTCACCTGGGATTACGAGCCGTCGACCCTGGATGGACTGAAGGTCACCCTGAGTGATACGACGTTGCGCATCGAGCTGGCTGCCGGCGATGCCGATGCACTGGGGGGCAAGGATCATTTGGAGATCACCCACGCCACTGCCGCCTCCGACCTGGCCGAGGTGGAGCAAACTTTGCAGAACATCCTCAAAGGCACCGGCACCTACACCCGGGCTTAAGGGTGGGAGGGGGCTTGCCCCCGAGAGCGATGCGTCAGTGACAGCGGGCTAACTGACCCCCTGCTATCGGGGGGCCAGTCGAATCGTCGCACCGCCCCTCCCCCATTAAGAGTGTTCACAACAGCAAGCGCACCTTCGCACAAAATTCCTACAAGTTTTGCCAAAAATACCCGTTACGCCGTTAGTCGCCACGCCCCTCGATGCATTAAAGTAGTGCCCCCCAGCCCGGTGTTTGTTTCTTAGCACGCGGGCTCATCTTTCCAGGAACCGTCATCGATGGAACATCGTGAAGCGCTGCTCGCGCTGCGAACCTTTCTTTCTACGCAGATTCTCGGCCAGGAAAAGCTCATCGAGCGCCTGCTCATCGCCCTGCTCGCCGACGGTCATATGCTGGTAGAAGGCGCGCCGGGCCTGGCCAAGACCAAGGCCATCAAAGAGTTGGCCGAGGGCATCGAAGCGCAGTTCCATCGTATCCAGTTCACCCCCGACCTGTTGCCCGCCGACATCACCGGCACCGAAATCTATCGCCCGGAAACCGGCAGCTTCGTGTTCCAGCAAGGGCCGATCTTCCACAACTTGGTGCTGGCGGACGAGATCAACCGCGCGCCGGCCAAGGTGCAATCCGCGCTGCTTGAAGCCATGGCCGAGCGCCAGGTCAGCGTAGGCCGAAGCACCTACGACCTGTCGCCGTTGTTCCTGGTGATGGCCACGCAGAACCCCATCGAGCAGGAAGGCACCTATCCACTGCCCGAAGCCCAACTCGACCGCTTCCTGATGCACGTCAAAATCGGCTTTCCCGACGCCGCCGTGGAACGGCGCATCCTCCAACAGGCCCGTGGCGAAGCGCTCAACGGCGAAACCAAGCCCGAGCGGCGCGTCAGCCAGCAGGCGATCTTTGCCGCGCGCAAGGAAATCCTCGGCCTGTACATGGCCGACGCGGTGGAGGAATACCTGGTGCAGTTGGTCATGGCCACGCGCACCCCGGCCAAGTTCGACCCGGAAATGGCCGAGTGGATCGCCTATGGCGCCAGCCCGCGCGGCTCTATCGCCCTGGATCGCTGCGCACGCGCCCATGCCTGGCTGGCCGGGCGCGACTTTGTCAGCCCCGAAGACATCCAGGCGGTGCTGTTCGACGTGCTGCGCCACCGCATCATCCTGTCGTTCGAGGCCGAAGCCGCCGGGATCGATCAGGACCGCGTGGTGCAACGCATTCTCGACGTCGTTGCCGTCGCTTGAAATCGATGAATGCCAGCGATGGAATCCGCGTCACGCTCAGCGAGCTGATTGAGATGCGCCACCGCGTGCGCGAGGTGCAGCTGTTTTCCACGCCCAGCCAACGCAGCCCGCTGATCGGCCTGCACCATTCCAAGCTGCGCGGACGCGGCGTGGACTTCGACCAGGTGCGCGTGTACCAGGCCGGCGACGACGTGCGTACCATCGACTGGCGCGTCACGGCGCGCACCCAGGAACCCCACACCAAGCTGTTCCACGAAGAGCGCGAACGCCCGATTTTCATCATGGTGGAGCAAAGCTGCCGGCTGTTTTTCGGCTCCGGCCAGATGTTCAAGTCGGTCCTCGCCGCCCAGGCCGCCAGCCTGATCGGTTGGGCGGCGCTGGGGCATAACGACCGGGTCGGCGGGCTGGTGTTCGGCGACAACGAGCACTACGAAATCAAGCCGCGCCGCAGCAAGCAAAGCCTGCTGCAATTGCTCAACCGCCTGGTGCGGGTCAACCAGAGCTTGAACACCGACACCCGGCCCGAGGCCGACGCCCTGGGCATGGCCCTGCGCCGTGGCCGCGAAGTCCTGCGCCCGGGCAGCCTGGTGATCGTGATCTGTGACGAACGCGCGCTGAGCGAAGGCGCCGAGCAGCAATTGAGCCTGCTGTCGCGCCATTGCGACCTGCTGCTTTTGCCGATCTCCGATCCCCTCGACCATGCGCTGCCTGCCGCCGGGCTGCTGCGCTTCGCCGAGCGGGGCGCGCAACTGGAACTGGACACCCTCAATTACGACCTGCGCCAAGCCTACAAGGCCCAGGCCGAAGCCCGCAGTGCGCGCTGGGAATTGCTCGCGCAGAAACTGCGGGTACTGCTGATGCCGTTGAGCACCCAGAGCGAAATGGTCGAGCAGTTGCGCGAATACCTCAACCCACAACGCCCGGTTAAAAAGCAATGAGCAGCCTTGAGCAACTGCAACCGCTGATCGCCCCGCCGGCCATAGGTTTTTGGCCGCCCGCACCGGGTTGGTGGCTGCTGTTGTTGCTGATCCCGCTGCTTGGCTGGGGCGCGTGGTCGCTGCGCCGCTTTCTGCCAACGCGCCGCCCGGTGGTGCGTGCCGAACAACCGCTGGACCCTTTACGCATCGCCGCCCTCGCCGAATTAGCGCTGATGCCCAAACCCTACGACGGCGCGCCCGCCGGGGCTTGGCTGCAACAACTTAATGGGCTGCTCAAGCGCCTGTGCCGCAACGACTACCCCTACAGCCAGAGCCACACCCTCAACGGCCGCAAATGGCTGGCGTTTCTCGACAACCGCTGCCCCGCCGCCGGCCTGACGCGCTGGATGGTCTTGGTGGAAGGCGCCTACAAACCCGAATGCAAACTCGACGACAAGGCCATCGCCGGTCTGACCCAAGCCGTCGACACCTGGATTCGCAAACATGTTTGAGTTCGCCTGGCCGTGGATCTTCCTCCTGCTGCCGCTGCCGTGGCTGATGCGCCAAGTCTTGCCCGCCGCCGACAGCGGCGAACCGGCGCTGAAAGTCAGCTACCTCAGCGACCTCGAAAGCCTGGCCCGGCGGCGCGCGCGCTCCAACCTGCCGGGCTGGCGTCAACAGGCACCGTTCGTAGTGTTGTGGCTGTTGCTGTTGACCGCCGCCGCGCGCCCCGAATGGCTCGGCGAACCGCTGCCGATCGCCGCCAGTGGGCGCGACCTGTTGGTGGCGGTGGATGTGTCGGGCTCCATGGATTTCCCCGATATGCACTGGCAGGACGAAGACATCAGCCGCCTGAACCTCGTCCAGCACCTGCTCGGCGACTTTCTGGAGAGCCGCGAAGGCGACCGCGTGGGCCTGATCCTGTTCGGCAGCCAGGCGTATTTACAGGCGCCGCTGACCTTCGACCGCCGCACCGTGCGCACCTGGCTGGATGAAGCGCGCATCGGTATTGCCGGCAAGAACACCGCCATCGGCGATGCCATCGGCCTGGCCTTGAAACGTCTGCGCCAGCGCCCGGCCCAGAGTCGCGTGTTGATCCTGGTCACCGACGGCGCCAACAACGCCGGGCAGATCGACCCGCTGACGGCGGCGCGGCTGGCTGCCGAAGAAGGCGTGAAGATCTACCCCATCGGCATCGGCGCCGACCCCGAACAAACCGGGTCACTGGGCATCCTTGGGGTCAACCCGAGCCTGGACCTCGACGAACCGGCGCTCAAAGCGATTGCCGAGGCCACTGGCGGTCAGTACTTCCGGGCCCGCGATGGCGCAGAGTTGCTAGCCATCAAAAAGACCCTGGACACCCTCGAACCGGTCGAGCAGCAACCGACCCAGGCCCGCCCGGCACTGGCGCTGTACAGCGCGCCGTTGGCACTGGCGCTGATTTTGAGCCTGTTGCTGGTGATCCAGGAGCGCTGGCCGGATAACGCGTTGCAACGCGGGTTCGACAAGTTGGCGAGCAAGGGCATGTTCCTGCAACCCAAGCCGCAGTGGCGCCAACGCCTTAAACGCCTGCGTTTGCGGAGGCGTCGATGATCGACCTATGGCCGCACTGGTTCCGCCCCTGGTGGCTATTGCTGCTGCCGCTGCTCGGCTGGTTGCTGTGGCAACTGTGGCATCGGCAAAAACGCGCCGGGCGCTGGCAGATGATCCTGCCGCCGGCCTTCCACGGGGTGCTGCTCAGCGGCGGCAACGGGCGCGAAAGCAAATCGCCGTGGATGGTGCTCGGTATCGCCTGGCTGCTGGCGCTGATGGCCTTGCTCGGTCCCAGTTGGCAACGGGTGGAGCAGTCCAGCCAGAAACCGTCCGACCCCTTGGTGGTGCTGCTGGAATTGACCCCGGAAATGCTCGCCACCGACAGCCCGCCGAACCGCCTGGAACAGGCGCGCCGCAAGTTGTATGACTTGTTGCAGGCCCGCAGCGACGCGCAGACCGCCATCGTGGTTTACGCCGGCAGTGCCCACACCCTGGTGCCGCTGTCGGACGACCTGGCTACCAGCGGCAACCTGCTGGAAGCCTTGCGCCCCTCGATCATGCCCGAGCCCGGCCATCGTGCGGACCTGGCCGTGGAAAAAGCCCTGGGCTTGCTGAACCAGGCCGGCCTGGGCCAAGGACGGCTGTTGCTGATCGGCTCGTCGCTGTCCAAGCCGGAACGCCAAGGCATCCGTCTGCTGCTGCAAAGTGCCCAGGCGCCGAGCCTGTCGATCCTCGGCATCGGCAGCCGCGAGGGCACCCCGGTGACCCAGGAGAATGGCGAGTTCCTCAAGGACGAACAAGGCGCGATCCTGGTGCCGCGCCTGGACAGCCCGACCCTCAAGGCGTTTGCCAGTGAAATGGGCGGCCGTTACCGCGCCGCGCGGCTGGATGATAAAGACCTGCGCCAACTCGGCATGCTGGATGCGCCGCAGACCTTGCGCGACGACGGGCAACGCCTGCGCCTGGATACCTGGGCCGACCAGGGTTACTGGCTGCTGCTGCCATTGCTGCTGCTGGCGGCCTGCGCCGGTCGCCGCGGCTGGCTGTTCTGCCTGCCTTTATTACTGCTGAGCGCACCGCAACCCAGTTACGCGTTTGAGTTGACGGATCTGTGGCTGCGCCCGGACCAGCAAGGCCAATACCTGCTCAAGAAACAACGCCCGGCCCAAGCCGCCGAGCGTTTCGAAGACCCGCAGTGGCAGGGCGTGGCGCTTTACCAAGCCGGCAACTACGCCGAGGCGGCCAAGCGCTTTGCCCGAAGCAATGACGCCTACGCTCACTACAATCGTGGCAATGCCCTGGCCAAGGCCGGCGAGCTGGAGGCGGCGGTGGACGCCTATGATCAGGCGCTGGAAGCCCAACCCGATCTGCATCCAGCGTTGAAAAACAAAGCCCTGGTGGAGGCCTTGATACAGGAACAGGCCCAGGCGCAGGCCGAGCAAAAGCCCGAGTCACCGGCGGAAAATCCGGATGACGAACCCCATCAACCGGGCCAGACTGCGCAACCGGGCGCCGACGGGCAGACCGGCACCGGCGGCGAAGCATCCCCCCAGGGCCAGGGCGAGGCCGGCAACGGCGATCCCCAGGCCGGCGCCAAACCGCCTAGCGGCGACAATGAAGTCCCGGGCAGCGAGTTGGGCGACGAACAAACCACGACGCCACCGCTGCGCCGCACCGATGCCAGTTTGGATGAACAGCGCCAGGCCCTGGAACAATGGCTGCGGCAGATCCCGGATAACCCCGGCGAACTGCTGCGGCGTAAATTCTGGTATGAACAGCAACAACATCAGGACAAGACTCGATGAGCCGCCCCACCCTTCTGCTTCTGCTCGCGTTGTCGGCCAGCACCGCCCAGGCGGCGAACCTGGTCGCCAGCGTTGACCGCAGCCGCCTCAATTCCGGGGAAACGGTGGAACTGACGGTGGAATCCAGCGATGTCACACAGTTCGGCAAGCCCGACCTGTCACCCCTGGATGCGCAGTTTGAAGTCAGCGGCACGCGGCAGATCAACCAGCTCACCACCCTGGGCGGTGACAACCACGCCACCACGCGCTGGATCATCACTTTGCTGCCCAAGGAAAACGGCACCGTGGTGATCCCACCGCTTCAAGTGGGCGCGCTACAGACCCAGCCGATTACCCTGCAAGTGATCGAAACCGCCAGCCAGAACACCAGCGCGGAACTGGCGCCGGTATTCGTCGAAGCCAACCTCGACCAGTCCAGTGTGTACGTTCAGGCCCAGGCGCTGTTGACCGTGCGCGTGTACCACTCGGTTTCGCTGTATGACGACAGCAGCCTTACACCGTTGCAGATCGCCGATGCCCGCGTGGAGCAACTGGGAGAATCGCGTACCTATGAAAAAGTCATCAACAGCATTCGTCATGGCGTGATCGAAACCCGCTATGCGATCTACCCGCAGCACAGCGGCAGCCTGGAGGTCGGGGCGCAGACTTTCAGCGCCACTCTGGTTGAATCACGCCCGCCCCAGGAAAATACGCTGCAAGGCACCAAGCCGGGCAAGCTGATCCACGTCAGCTCCGCGCCTCTGCAATTGACCGTCAAGCCCAAACCGGCGCTCTACCCGGCCGATGCCCCGTGGCTGCCGGCCCGTAGCCTGACCCTGAGCGAAAGTTGGAACCCCGAGCCGCAACAGGTGCAGGTCGGCGACTCCCTGACCCGCAGCCTCACGGTCAAGGCCGAGGGCCTCTCCAGCGCACAACTGCCGGCCCTGCCCAGCACAGAAATCAGCGGCCTGCGTCGCTATCCGGATCAACCGGTGCTCGGCAACCAGACCAGCGACCGCGGCCTGATCGGCAGTCGCGAAGACCGCGAAGCCCTGGTGCCCAGCCGCGCCGGCGCACTGGAGCTGCCCGCCGTCGATGTGGTGTGGTGGAACACCCATGAGGACCACCTGGAGCGCACCAGCCTGCCGGCGCGCACCCTGCAGGTGGCCAATAACCCGAGCCTGATGGTGGACACCCCCGCCACCCCCACCATCATCACTGCTCCGGACGATAGCCGCCTGTGGCTGTGGCAACTGAGCACTTTGCTGCTGGCCTGCACCACCTTGCTGGGCTTCGGCCTGTGGTGGCGCGCCCGCCGACAACCAGCGGTGCAACGCGCGGCGCAAACCGGTCCCAGCCCGCGCACGTTGCTCGATGACCTCAAGCGCGCCACCCAGGCCAACGACCCGCAGGCGACCCGCCAGGCGCTGGATGCCTGGGCGCGGCAACAACCGGAAACCCTGGCCGACATGGCCGCGCGCTTCGTACCGCTGTCGGATGCGTTGGATGGCTTGAACGGTGCGCTCTACAGCGAAAGCGGCCAGTACTGGCTGGGCGAAGACTTGTGGCGCGCGATCAAGGCCATCCCCATGGCTGAACGTGAAGCGGACCCAACGACGGACACCACCAGTTTGCCGCCGTTGTATCCCAAATAGCCCCCTTCTATTTGGCCTGTGATGCCTGATCAACAGTGTCTGCACCTTGGCGGACCGGGCGTTAGTTAGACTGCCATTGTTGACGCGCCCTCGGTGACCTTTCGTCGCCACTGTCAATTCTGACAGTTACCCACCCCACCCGGATGGGGGTTTGA